>CAYMZW010000239.1:0-10515 GCA_964395005.1 uncultured Rivularia sp. | reverse complement strand
AATCTTTTATGTGTCCTGTTGGGCACTTAGATATCAGTGTATGTCCTGTTGGGCATATAGTTTTTAAGCGTTCTGTTGAGCGTAGGAGAAAAAATGTCTATAAAAATAACACGCCCTTTCTTTGCTACTGTGGCTTGTAGAGCTCATAAAGAAAGTATGGATTCCGGTAGGGTTCTTTGGAATCTTACAGTGCCAGTACATCAATTACCAGAAGGTTTACCATTAGATCCAAATGCCAGAGAAGCAAATGAAAAACGGCGAACAGTAAAGGATATGTTGAAAACTCTCGGACAGAAACCGCAAGAGTTTATATATTACAACAACGGGATTCTAATTATTGCTGATTCAATTGAAGTCAAAGGTCATGGTACTGGAGGCGGATTTGATGTTGAACTTCTGCTAGTAAGCCCTGATGAAAACGAAGAAGAAAAATTTATTGGTAACGGAATTGTTAATGGTGGGCATACCTACACCGCCATTATGAAAGCCCGTCATCAATACGAAAATTTAAAGTCCAAGAATTTTAAAGCCAAAGTTAATTCAGAAACGGGAAAAATAGATTATTCAGATTTAGAGCAAGCTTTAGTCCAGGTATCTGTGCTAATCAATGTGAGTCAAGAACAAATATCAGAAATTAGCAGATATCGTAACACTAGTGAAAGTGTAGAAGAGTTTAGTTTGAAGAACTTAGCTGGAGAATGGGATATTATTCAGCAGAATCTTTCTCCTCAATATAAACAATATGTGGCTTTCAGAGATGGAGAAGATAAAAAATTTGATGTTACTGATTTAGTTCGTCGTCTTGCTTGCATAAATAATAAACTTTACCCTTGGCGTGGATCGGATGGAACTAAAAATCCAACTCCAGCTTTTACTTCTTATGGTCGTCTGATCAAAAATTGGAAAAAGGAAGATTTTATACAAGTTGTTCCTCTACTTAATGGTCTTCTTGAAATCGAAGAACTTCTTCGTAAAGAATACGATAATACAAAGGGAATTAGTAGGTACAACGGCATCGAAAAGAAGGATTATAAATTTATAACAGGCAAGAAATTTGATCATACACTTGCCCTACCTTTTATTTTCCCTATTCTTGCTGCATTCCGTGTATTCGTTAAAGATGGAGAGTGGGAACATCCTCCCCAAGAGTTGTGGAATAAAATGGGAACTACTCTTGTTAATAACTTATTAGCAGCTTACAAAAATGAAGGAAGAGGAAATCCAGCTTTCTTTGGTCGTTCTGCCTCAACTTGGTCTAATCTTCTTTTAACTCCAATGCAAATAAAAATAACCCTAAGTGAGTAAAAAGGTTACTTTATCTACTACCTGATTCCTAGTCTTTGACTAGGAATCCCCCAAGGGAGGCTCCGCCTCTAAGCAAGGATTTAACAAGAGGCAGAGCCTCTTCAAATGTGTTCCCAGCCTGGAGGCTAGGAACTTTATCTACTACCTGATTCCTGGATTATGCAATTTATAACCCGTGCAGGCGGGTTTTGTTTGTGTAGTAGCGGTTTCAACCGCCGGATACTACACTAAAAAAAATGCTTACGAATTGTTTTGAATTACAATATTTTTTGTTTCATCAGATTCACAATCAATATTTACCGTAATTAATTGCGCTAAATATTCTGATTCCTGTGGCGTTAATAAACGCGAAAATGGTACGCATAAAATATGCGCCATTGAATATTGACTTTGAATTGGTAAAAGATGATTGGGTGTATTTGGTTTTGCGTAAATAGCAAATAAACTACGGTTTCCCCTAGCACTATCAAAACCTTCCCCACGCAGTATTTTTGCCATAGCATCCGGGGAATCTATTAAAATTGGCATTACCCAAAAGGAATTATATTCAGCTTTTTTACCAGGAATAGTAAGATTATCTGGTAGCATTTTTAAAAAATCTTTGCCTCGCTGAATACGCTCTTGAAAATCATCGCAATTACTCAATCTATAGTTTAAAAACCATAGTAGATGTTTCGGAGTACGATAGCGAATTTTAGCGAGTAAATCACCCCTAGGAAAACCAAGGGTTGCTTTTTTTATAGTCGATTCTACATCCAAATTTAATAACCGCATTAAATTAATGATTTGATAATATATGCTCGGCAGGGAAAGAAATTTTAACCAATAGAATTTAAATAGTCTTTTTAAATACCAAAATTCACTTTTTTGGGGATATGCTTGCTCAATCGATTCTATTTTTTGAGCTAATTGTTTATCTTTAATTAATGCCACTGCTCCACCCAAAGCAGTACAAGATTTAATCGCACCGAAGCTGAATAAACTAACATCAGCTTGAGGATATCCAAAATATTGTTTTCCTGCAAAAGCTTGAGCGCAATCTTCTACTAATAAAATATGATGTTTTTTACAGAAATCAGCGTAGGGCTGCAAAGGAATAATAATCCCAAATAAATGCGCGATTAATAATACTTTGCTTCGAGGAGAAACTAATTGCTCTAATATTTCTAAATTAGGCGCAACAGTATCTATGGAAATATCAATCGGAACTGGAATTAAGCCATGACTGCGGATAATTTCTGCCATTTCTCGAATGTTAACCGCGCTCATTAATACTTCCGATTCAGGAGGTAGATTTAAGGATTGTAATAATAAATCTAAACTTGTTCTGACAGATAAAGTTACTAAAATTTCTTTATCGGTATGCCAGAAAGATTTAATATCATTTAAACATTGTTGTTTATTGATGATACTAAAGAAAGAGCCGAAGCAGGCGTTTAAATCGGCAAAGCTAACATCTAACTGGATAGTAGGGTGCGATCGCCATTTTGGAGGAGTTAATTTATTTGATGAATTCATTAGGTTTTACCCGTTTTTATAATTAATTGTAATAAGAATTTAGGATATAATCCGGCGGTTGAAACCGCTGCTACACGGGCAAATTCTACCTGCGTGGACTAGAAAAAACTCTTAAATACGAAAATATTGATTTAACCGGCGCAGGCGGGTTTTGCCTTTGTAGACGCGGTTTCAACCGCCACGTAATTTTATAAAAACGCATTCTCAATTAAGAAACTTACTCAAATCAAATTCTCCCTGCTTATCTTCCTTAAACCTTTCTCCACTCAATATCAACAAAAGCCTTTCCGAATAATCTACCGCACCTCTTAATTCAGTTTGCAGTATTTCCAAACCACCATTCGTATATTCTTCAAAAATATTATTGCGTTCGGTTTGAGAATCTTCCTCAATTACAGAAAGTACTTTTATATCTTTAGTCTCGGTAATTCCTATCAACTTAATTACCCAGTCGTAACCCATTGAAGCAAAAGTTTCTACTTTAATCGGTGAAGGTTCCCTTTTAGAAATTTCTCCCAAAGGCACGCGGCGATTGTGCTTTTTACCCAAAGTAGCCGCAAAAACTACTACGTCGGCAAAAGTTTGAAAAGGTCCCGTTGCACCATTCCAAGATGTTAAACTTTGTACTAGCTCCGCTTTATCTTTTGCAACCCTGATTCTTCCAGTTTCAGCCATTTTTCAATTATCAATTATCAATTATCAATCATTCATAATTTAGCGTTGATGGTTTATTTTTTCTCTTCCTTTCCTCCTACAAATAAAATATTGTATCTAAAGACTAATTTTCTTCAATTATTTCCTCAGCGCTCTCCGCGTATATAAGGTTTTTTTATCAGAAGAATGGTGCGTTACGGCATTTTCAAATCTATTCTTAAAATCAAATCTTTTTGTGCCGTAACACACCCTACAATATATTGTTCATTGATAATTGATAATTGTTCACTCTCTTTCTACTTCAACAATTTCACTATATTCAAACTCATTCGGACTTTGCTTTACTAGAGCATATCTTTCCCCGCTTAATTCAATAAAATCTTGTTCGCAATCGGGTTTAGAAGAATAATAAGTCAACACATATTCTCTACCAACTCGGTATGACATTTCGTCTTCCACTTCACCCCTCCATTGAGTCTTAGTTACCAACACTATTAATTGATTTGCTAACTTTGGAATAATTTGAGCTATGTGCTTTCGGTACAGTACATCTAAGCTTCCAAAAGGTGAATCCATGACAATTGGAAATGTGCTGCTATCGGCTACCATCAGCATTTTATTTTGACTCCAATCCCTCACTCTATCAATAATGCTGCTAATAAACGATAAACTCAAAACCTGATTTTCCCCCGTGGATGCTGCAACTGGCATTGCTAAACCAGAAGTATTTTCTATTAACGTTAATTCGTATTTTTCGCTGATTGTGGGAATATAAGGTGTAAAGGAAATTTCGCTAAATATTTCTTGAACTCGTTTTTCTAACTGCAAGCGGAATTGCTTTTCTTGTAAAACTTTGACTTGAGTTAATCTATCTATCGCGTCTTGTGTGGCGCTGATACGACGCTGGGCTAATATTTGTTTTTCTTCGTTTAATTTCTGCTTGGATATTTGTTTGTTTAAACTTTCCAATTCTGTTTTTAAATTAATTACCTTTTGCTGGTTGGCACCTTGTTCTAAAGTTAACTCGGTAATCTTTTCTTCTATTTTATCTAAACGCTTTTGTAAATTTCTAATCTCTTCACTGGGATCTTTTCTCAATCTTTCTTCAATATTATCTAATTCTGTTTCAATTTCAGCAATAACCTGTCTCAACTGACTTATTCTAGCTTGCTCCTTATCAACTTCTTCCCAAAATAATCCTGCTTGCTTGTCAATTTCATCAACTTGAGCGCTGATTCTAATTGCTGTTTCTTCAACTTCCGAGGAGCCAGCTTTCTTTAACCAACTTTCGACATTTTCACGAGCGTGATTTTCCTCAAATAAACTCGTACCACAAATACAGCGACTCGAATCTAATAAATCTTGAATAAATTCCCGCGAAATCCCTGTAGTTAACTTTCCCTTCTGCTTCAAATTATCTATAATCTCTCGAAACTGTACCGTTGTTTCTGGTAACAATACTGTATAGCCACGCGAAGATATAGCTTTTTTGATAGTTTCTCTACTTTGTCGTAAATCATCTTGATGCGACGCTTTATTTTTTTCTAATTCCTGCCGTCTTTCCTGTAAGTCTTTTGCCGCATTAAGTTCCCGCAAGCGTTTACTCGTTTCTTTTTTAAAAGTATTTTGATATTCTAATTCTTTAATAATCTCTCGCTGTCGCTTGCTAATTAATTCAATCTCAATTTCAATTTTACCTTGCTGTTTCAATAATTTTTTAATTTCCGAATCACCAATGATTCTCAACTCATTTTCTAAACTTTTCTTCGCTTCTTGTAAATGTCGAATCGAACGATTTATTACCTCTACACCCAAAAATATCTTAGTAGCTTCCGCGATTTCCGCCTTCTTATCGGAACGAACTATTTCTTCAATTCTTTCGCCATCAAAAAAGAAGTATTGATGTAAACTTGCTGGCAAAATCTGTCCGATTATCTCTTCCGGTAACTGCGGTGGAAGGTACCATCTACCGTCATCTCCCGCTACCTGCATATATAATTCTGTTTTACCAGCGTCAATATCGCGTTCATGTTTGTAAACTCGACATTGACGTTTTACTCGATAGCGTTTACTGTCGTGTTCCCATGCTAACTCCACCCAACATTCCACTCCTTGCCCTATTTTCGCTTCGGCGATCGCTCTTTTATTTACAAGTTGGTCAATCGAAGCAAAAGCTGCACTAAATTTTTCGTATAATACCCATGTAAATGCATTCAGTAAACTCGTTTTACCCGCACCATTATTACCGTAAATAATAGTAGTATTGTTTGAATTTGTCCCAGCAATCTGGATTTCGCAAGTTTTACCGTAAAAAGAACGAAAATTACAAAGCTTGATAGAAGTCAGCTTCATTTTACTGCTTCCTTAACAATTGCTAAAATATCTTCATTAATATGACCAAAACTTTTTTTATCAAGTCTGCTTTTTTCTAAATGCCATACTTGCTCGATTATTTGTCTTACTTCCGGTGAAGCGTCGGTTATTGGCTCTTGTACTTCATCTATATTATGTTGTTTTTTCATCGCGATTTTTTCTATAGCAATTAAAGCTATATTTTACCCGTAGTGGCTCACCTGTGTTATCCGTAAACTCACTGTAGCTATATTTGCTTCGATAGCTGCTTTTAAACCCGATTTTTCATAGATAATCAATAGCTTTATGTATTATTTCAAACCTCTAATACTGTTTGATAATCAATTTTGATGTATTATAAAATGTAAATTGATTTTAATTTTTTTTGCTATTTTGAGGAAAAAAATTTTTTATTTAAGAAGCGCTTTCATGATATTATTTTCCTATAAACTATAATCTTATAATGGGAATATTAGCGTCAATAAAAATTTGGCTAATATCCCCATTATAAAAATATCTATCTCTATATCTCATTATCCCACATTGCGGTAATTTTTATCCGATTTTTTCAGCCTCAGAAAGAAAAATTTTTTAAGAAAATCCAAAAATCAGATTAATTAATGCCCCATGCCCCATGCCCCATGCCCAATTCCCAAATTAAACATCCATCAACCCATAGCGCTTTTGTAAATCCAACAATTTCATCCTTGCTTCACCAGCATTATCAGCTAAATCGGCAAACTCAACAAACCGACGCAATTCTTTTCTTAATAAATTACGCTCCACTTCCAAAGTGTTTCTATCTAAATCAGGAGGCAGTACAATCATGTCAAAAATAGTTGCACGCTCCTTACCAGGATGAGGGCGTAAAACTCTTCCTCGACGCTGGATAAATTGACGGGGATTGCTCGAAGAAGCTAAAATCACGGCAGTTTTAATCGCAGGAATATCAACTCCTTCATCCAAACAGCGAATAGCAACTAAACCCTGCAATTCCCCACTTTCAAATTGATTTCTTAAAGTCTCTCTTTCCGCTAAAGAAGTTTCAGCAGTGTAAGTACTAACTCTATAACCCAAATCGATTCCTAAAATGCGAGTTACTTCCTTCAACTGACGCAAATTCGCACGCCCTTGGGTTTCTTGGGAACCATCGCTGCAATAAAATAATGTATGAGTAGTTTCGCGACGACTTAACATTAATGAGTGCAAAGCATTTAATTTATTTTCCGCAGCACTCACCAACCTCGCACGCTGAATTAATAAGGATTTGATATCTTCATTGTCTTCAATATTAACTAAATCGCCAGAATATTTCTGCTTATACTGTAAAACCCGTCCAATTTTTTTCGTCAACTTTGCATAAGCAAGACTTTCAGATTCCGTTAATTCTATCAATACCGGATAATAAAGATAGCGTACCAAAGCACCTTGAGCGATCGCATCTCTCAAAGTAAATTCCGGTTGCAAAACTTCACCAAAATAATTAAATACAGACTGAGTTCCCACCTCATCAAAATATCTTTCCGGCGTGGCTGACAATCCCAATCTTAAACCAATATTGTGCGGTAAACTTTCCTCTAACTTTGGCGAGCCTAAATTATGCGCTTCATCACCAATAATCAAACTTCTTTGAGGAAAATATTTTAACTGAGATTGAAAACCATCACTTATCAAAGTTGAATTAGTAGTAATAACCGTTAGAAACCCTTTAGAATTAGAACGCACATTGTAAAGCTGCTCCGAAAGTTGCGTTTGCCAAGTACGGACATTTTCAAAAGCTAAAATCGGCTGCAAACCAAACTTTTCGCACTCCCGCCCCCACTGAGTCACAAGATGGCGGTAAGGACACACCACCAGCAATACCTGCAAATTAATTTGACTGTATAATTCCCAAGTAATTGCCAGTGCTGTAATAGTCTTACCGCTGCCAGTCGCCATTTTTAAAGTACCCCTACCATTATTAGCAAACCAGTTATTCACAGCTTGCTTTTGGTAGTCTCGCAATTGCAGAGATGGCGGAATTTTCGGACATCCCGGTAATAGCTGCTTTGCTTGATAAGTACCCTTCTTTTCCCCCGCATAACCTGTATAAGGAATTTTTAAGCGAAAAGTAATCGGTGTCTTATGATATTTTTTTTGCGTCAGATACATAAAGTGGCAGCTACCCTGGCGATGATTTGTAATTCTTAATAAAAGGCATGGGGAGAAGGCAGAGGGGAAGATGGGGAAGAAGGGGTAGAGCGAGAGATTTCTAATTCTTAACTCCTAACTCCTAACTCCTAACTCATAACTCCTCATTCATAACTCCTCACTATGCCCCATGCCCAATCCCCAATTCCCTACTTCAATTGTAATTACGCCAAACGGCAACCAGGGAACCTTGCACCTGCACTTCCCCTGCATCAACTTCAATCGGCTGATATTTAGAGTTTGCAGGTTCGAGGGTAATTCGTTCGGAGCTTGTACGATAAAACCGCTTTAATGTGGTACCATGTCCATCTACCATTGCGGCGACAATGGTACCATCTTTGAGCATATCTGGTTCCTGTACCGGACGCAGAAATACCATGTCTCCATCAACTATGGAATCCTCAATCATGCTGTCGCCAGTTACTCGCAAAGCATAAGTTTGGAATGGTAATTTTATCTCTTTAAAATCCAAATGCTCCACAGCATCGGTAAAGGGTTCAATTAAACCACCAGCAGCTATAGTTCCTAAAATCGGTACCCCCGGCTCTTCCGGATGCAAAACTCTAATAGTCCGCGCTTTACCTTCACTCCATTCAATATACCCTTTGTTGCGTAAATGCTCCAAACGACTTTGAATGGGCGCTGGTGATTTCAAATTCATCGCTTGCATCATCTGACGAATCGAAGGTGAATGCTGACGCATTCGGATATATTCCGTCAGCCAATCGTAAAGTTCTCTTTGTGCTTCTGTCAGTTTTTCCATAAATTTATAGGGAAGTAAAATACAAATGTCCCTAGAACATTAGTACTACAAAAAACCTCATAACGGCAAAGTTTTTTGCCTTTTATATTGCAAATTCTCACATAAATTTTGAATCGGGAGTTATTACCGGGAAGATTTTGGATTATGAATCGCGGAGAAATCCAAAATCTGTCTTCATAAATTTGAGGGAAAGAACATCTACACCCTCAATTTTGGGCAAAACAAACGCATCCGTTGTTAAGATCCCTGCATCCAAAATTTAAACTGGTTCGGCTTCTAAAATATTGGCAAGTAAAGCCTTTTGAGCGTGAAGTCGATTTTCTGCTTGATCCCAAACTCGCGAATGTTCGCCTTCAATAACATCATTTGTTATTTCCTCATCGCGATGCGCTGGTAAACAGTGCAAAACAATCGCTTTTGGGTCAGCAAAACTCAACAATTCCTGATTTATTTGGTAGGGTTTGAAAATTGGCATTCTGTCGTCTGCTTCTTCTTCTTGCCCCATACTTGCCCATACATCAGTATAAAGTATATTAGCATTCTTTGCTGCTATTTTAGGGTCTTTAGTAATAACAATTTCAGTTTTTCCGTTTGAAATTGTCCGTGCTTGTTCGACGACATCTGAATCAGGTTCGTATCCGCTGGGTGTGGCGATTTTCACGTTTATTCCCACCAAAGCGCAACCTAACATCAAAGAATTTGCGACATTATTACCGTCGCCGACATAAGTTAAAGTTAAACCTTTTAAAGTTTGAAATTCCTCTTGAATTGTCAGCAAATCCGCCAAAATCTGACAGGGATGCTCCAAATCTGTTAGCGCATTAATCACCGGAATTTTGGCATAATTAGCAAAGGTTTGTAATTCTTGCTGTTCAAAGGTACGAATTGCCAAAATATCAAGATATCTATCTAAAACTCTTGCCGTATCTTGAATTGGTTCGCCGCGACTAACTTGAGTAACATTAGGATTAAGATCGATAACCTGTCCACCTAATTGATACATTGCAACCGTAAAACTTACGCGAGTTCTAGTAGAAGCTTTCTTAAACAAAAGTCCCAATACTTTGTTACATTGCAACTTCAACTGTTGTGATTTCAACTTCGTTGCCATTTGCAAAAGTTCTTCAACCTCCACTTGACTCAAATCTGCTATGCTCAATAAATCTCTTTGGCTTAACGCTGTCATATTTCAATTACTTTAAAGAAAGGTTAACAGTTAACAGTGAACAGTTAGCAGTTTTCAGTGTATGAATTACTTAGCGATCGCCGTTCACTGACTTAAGATAACTTGTAGCGGCAGCAACAAAGTTTTAATTTTTTTAATGTTCAAGATTTTGTATTTCTATCAAAGTAGCTTTATTTTCAATTTCGGGTAAATCATTCTCTAGACAGATAAAAATATTGAATGGTAAATTACGATAACTTTTTTGTCGTTCAAACAATCAGTTATTTTCGCACAGCAGCTTTTTTGTAGAGCAATCTTAAATTAGGGCTTTACAATATTATTTTTTCTGGTGCAATTACAAATTAGTATTGGTTTTGCCAGCATGGCTCAGTGGTAGAGCAACGCATTTGTAATAGTCATCCTTAACTTACTAACAAGCGGAACCCTTCATACTCCAAGGGTTTCGTTATCGCTATTGCCCTATTGGCTATCATTTGGATATCATCTGGCTAGAGTAAAACACTAAGATATCCATGAAAGCTAATAGGAATAGTAGGGGAACAGTAGG
>CAYMZW010000238.1:0-10547 GCA_964395005.1 uncultured Rivularia sp. | reverse complement strand
GCTGAGGTGGTGACACCTGTTGCTGAGGTGGTGACACCTGTTGCTGAGGTGGTGATACCTGTTGTTGAGGTGGTGGAGCTTGCAATTGAGGTTGTGAATCTGGGGGGTTATTTGGTGCAGAGGGTACTACATTACCCAAAGGAGTAGAACACCAAGGACAAACTTTGGCATTTATAGGTAATGTACGATTAAAATATTCACACTCAGGGTTTGGACATTTATTCGCAGGCATTATCTTCTACATTTCTTAAGGGAATAAGATGCAAATTTTTCAGTAGACATTGACCTTCATCGGTCTCCAATAAATTGGCGAAACTAGGCCCACCTCTTTCGAGCCTATCATTAGAATACACTACATATTGACTGTACTTCAAAGGATATGTTTCAAATTTATCTATATTGATATGTAACATTGTACTTATTCTGCATAAATCAACTGAAGGCTGTATAGGTTTTGTCATAGCAATTTCTGCTGCTTGATCTGGATAAAATACAGGTTGAATCGTTTGATTATTATCATCAGTTATCGCTAGAGGATAAACTGTACATTGATCGATCACTTTGCTGACAAAAGCAAAACTGATTATGCCTACATTTTGTGATTTAGATATTTCATTACGAATCCTATTCATTAATCTGCGTGTATCTTCGGTTTCTATTTTTTTTCTATTATCCTTAAATAAATTTCTGCCTGTATTTATTTCTTCGGATTTCGTCTTCAAATTTTTTTTAAAGATTAATTGTTCAAATTTATCTACTGCTTCTTCTTCTTTAGGAAAATAAGGCTCTATAGGTATATTTTCATTGAGATTTGGGACTATTTCACGCCAGTTGTCTATCTCACCTGTATAAATTTTACGTAGTTGTTCGAGACTAATTTTTCCTTTTAATGCTTCAAGAAGTTCACTTTTGTTATCACGGAATGCCACAAATACTAACAAACCATCATGAGCAATGATTTCGGACTTCATATCATTAGGGATAATCTTTTTATCGACTAAGCCAGTGATAGCAAAGCCTACTTCTTGATTTCGTACTTTATTAATTTCACTCCTGATTTCATCATTATCATTTGTTATGTGCTTAAATATAGCATCTACATTTGGTTTTGGCTTTCTCAATAATTGAATTAATTTTTTGTCGCTCACTGGTTCTTTTCCCAGGAGAAATCTCCAATTGCTGCTCTTTCCAGATGTATATTCAAATTTTCCCGGATTTATATTAGGGACATCAGCAAACTCCTTAAAATTGCTATCCGAGCCACTATCTTTTGCTGTTCCTGGATTACGTTGACTAAAAAATAAAAGCCAAATTCCTCCACCGAGTAACAAAAAAGCTAGCAAACCTGATAATATAACTAATACAAGAAAACGCTTTTTCCTCTTCTTTTTCTTTTTTTTCTTTTTACCTGGTCTTTGTTTTTGATATTCTGGCTTAATTGCAGATAAAATGAGCAATTCTTCTCTAGCACTATCGGCATCTTGAAAAGGAAAATCAAACCCTAATAAGCGATAAATAAACTTCTTTAATTCATTGTCGGTATTTGGCAGTAATTCGTGTTCTGCTGGGTCGATTTTTCTTCCATTCTGAGAATGCGTTGTTCTACCTAACCACAAATAAAAAGCTAATAATCCCAAGGATTCCAAATCTTCTTTGTATGTTTTTTTAGGAGGTTGAGGAATTCTTGGTGGTATGAATAAATTTTCCCACTTAGCAAGGTCACAAAAAAATATTGTAAAAAATTGTTTGTTGCTTTGTAGCTTAATTAAGACACTATCTAAATTGATATTACCGTGTTCTAAACCTTTTTGTACTTGTCCAGATAGAAAGCTTAATTTTTGAGTATGAAGAAATGTGAGAGTTTGTAAACCTTGAAGCAAAAATTCACGAACTAATGGTGCTTTCATTCCCCCTTGATTTATTAAGTATTTACCTAACGTTTCAGATACTTCTGTATCTTTAGCAATTAAATAACAGCGCTCTCCTTTTTCATCAGCAATGGCTTCCCAAGTTTGAACTAAGCGAAAATTTTGTTCTCTACCATCAGCTAAATTTAGCCCTGCAATTCGTTTAAAAGTTTCTTTACGCTCCAGAGCTTCATCTTGATTAAAACTCTGAAGAGGTAGTAAATATTCTTTGATAATTACAGGTTGGCGATTGTTTGATTGTATTCCCGCATACAAACGACCCAAATTTCTTATACCTAAGTACTCTGTTATTTTATAAGTACCTTTTCGTCCTTTAATTTCGGTATGAACAGATAAAGTAGCGGGAAATCCACATTCCAAACAAAACTTCGCACCTCTCATTTGTAAAGCTGTTTCTAGAGGTTTTTCGCAACTCAGAGGAGCATTACAAGTACAAGCATATTCGCTGTAAAAAGATTGAATGTTCATTACATTACTTAAAATATTGCAAATTTATTAGATATAAAAAATATCTAAATTTTTCTTTAGTAACTGTCTGTAGTAAGTAGGTTGGCTTTGAAAATCATAATTGGGAGTAGGGAGTAGAAAGTAGGAGCAAAGCTTTCAAGCAATTCACATTCTGTAATATATTTATATTTATTTGCACCGACTTACCTAACTAATAGTATTCCACTAAGTAAAATACCAGTTGAGACTTAGAAAGCAAGGAACAGAAAAACTAAGTTTCAACAATTCCTAATTTAATTGCAGTGACAATCGCTTGAGTGCGACTGCTGACTCCTAATTTTTCAAAAATACTTGTGAGATGAGCTTTTACAGTCGCAACACTTACATATAACTGTTCGGCAATTTTTTCATTAGAATCTCCTTTGGTTAGCAGTTCTAAAACTTCTTGCTCTCTTTGTGTTAAACGCAACTGATGTTTTTTCTGATATCTAGAATCTGAATTAGCTTGAAACCTACGAAGGAAAGCATTAGTTACTTCTGGTGGTAAATAAAAATTAGATTGCATTACTGCATTTATTGCTTCATGCAACTGATTAATTACCTGAGTTTTAAACATATAACCAGCAGCACCTTTTTCCATCGCTTGAAAAATATAGCTATCTTCGTGATGACCCGATACAACTAGAACCTTACCACTATAACCAATATCTTTTAGACAAGTTAAAGCTGTAATTCCATCACTACCAACTAACTCCATATCAAGTAAAATTAAGTTTGGAGATGTTTTCCTTGTCAATTTCAAAGCTTGTTCGACATTATTTGCTTCACCTATAACTTCTATGTTTAACAAATTAGTTTTGTTGTAAAAGTCTAATATATTAGACAGACCTTGGCGAAAAATTTCATTATCATCTACTAATAATAGAGAAATTTGCTGACCAATCATTTTAGCCCTCGCAGTAAGTTTTATTGCAATGTAGTCTGGAAATTAATACTGTTTTTTTGGTAGTATCATTGAAAAGACAGCACCCCCTTGAGCCGCATTTTCTACCCACAATTTTCCACTATGGTCTAAAACAATTTTCTTTGCTATCGTTAAACCCAGTCCGGTACCTCCATTACGACGGGTATAAAAAGGGTCAAAGATTTTATTTCTATCTTCCGGTGATATTCCCGGTCCATCATCACGAATTTGAATGAAAGTTTCTTCCTGAAAAGTTTGGCAACTAATGACTATATTTCCAAAGTCTGGACTAAAGTGTATTGCATTACCAATTAAATTATCAAATACTTGTTGAATTTGTAATTTGTCAAGTTGTAGTGTAGTTGATTTTTCAGGAGTATGAATTTTTAAATGTTTTTTAGAGATGATTGGTTGAAAATCATTAATACTTTTAGCTACTATCTCTTTTATATCTTGAGGAGCTATATTTAATATTACCCCTTGACCACAGGATAGTATTTCAGTCAAGTTAAAATCTAATTTGTTTACACTTTGATTAATTATTTCTGCTTGTTTTCGATAATAGTTATCTTGTAATCGTAAATATAAGTTTTGTGCGTAAATACTAATTGATGACAAAGAGTTACGTAGTTGATGACTGGCTTTATGAAGTACATGTTCTAGCAGTTGAATTCTTGATTTTTGATGGAAATTGTTTGAGTAAAGTTCGACATATTGGTTGAGTAACTTTGCAGAATTCTCAAGCTGCGAGAGCAGCTTTTTACACATAGGCTCTGTCGTGATAACCTGAATATATTCTGGTTTATGATTTTTATTTTTATAACCTGTGACACAAACATAACAGTAATAACTTGATAGTTCTGCAAGCTGATATTCCTTAACCTCAAACGAATGAGGAAAATCTTTCATCCACGATTCCGCTCTTAAATAAGCTAAACTCTGTCTGGAAAAAGTAATTTTATTTTCTGCAAATTCAATTACTTCTTGATATTCTTCTATACTGATATCATAATATACAATACGAGTACAAAGAATTGAGTCATAATTAGTTAATTGTTTTCCATGTAGATGACAACATCTGATCAAATTGAGATTTTCTTGTTTTTGGAAAGAGATATTTAAAACCATTGCTCAACTCACTTTTACGAACACACATTTTCTGAAGTTATCTCTTGCAATTTGAAATTTTTGAAAATTAGTTAACTTAACTACAGCAGTCTGTCATCAAATTAAATAGATTAAAGCATCTATCCTCCGACATATTTTTTTTAATAGTCAAAATCAACTTGTAAAATTTATTACAGGCTATTTTTACGGCTTGTTTTAGTATTTTATATTGTGCCAAATTCCGCAACGTAACTTAGCAAGTTAATGTTCAACTTAAGAGAAAACTAGAAATTTATAGTGCTGATAACCTCAAAATTAGGTTTGATTCACACTAAGTGAAACTGTATATTATTTTCATGTTTTATTTGATACGTGAATCACAAATTTTTCTTGTAATCTATCTATAGTAAGATATTTAAAAATTACTTTTTTTGCGAACATTTTCATGTATCTACACTCCACTAAAATTACTAATGTTTTTCGTGTTAAATGATTTTTCAGAAGTCTTAAATATTAATAGGTGCCGCCAAGTTGAATTTATTCATTAGAAAAGCATTTTCGTAACTTTTCTTTACACAATGGATTTAAGCGAAGAGCAATCAACTTTAATTAAAAAACGAAAAATAATTTGCATTACCAATTATCTAAGTATAATTTTTTCCCCTTTACTCCCCTATTCTTTGAAATTAGAGTGCAAAATTTAATAACTATTAATTCAATTCCGTTAATTTCCTATTTAAATCTCGACAAAAGTCTAATTAACATTAGAGCTAAAGTGAAGTTATTCTATGTATATGTGGGTTAAGTAACAGTTGAAGATGATTTATGCTCATTTTTGTTCTTCAAACCCTAGCGCAAATATTGGCTGGAGGAACATCGCTCACCAGTACAGAGCAAATAGACTTCAGCCACCCTAGTAATCGTAAAGAAGAAGCAGCAGGACCTGCTTTCAATTTGTATATTTACGATGTTCGTCAGAGCGAACAAATTCAATACTCTGGTAAGAAAGTAGAGCGCAGGCTTACACGAGGTTCGCAAGAAGTTCCAGTCAGATGGAATCCAACTTGGTTTGATGTCTCAATGTTGCTAACAGCATGGGATAGGACAACTTTAGGAGAATGCCATATGCTTACTCAAGCAATTGGTGTCTTACTGCGTCATCGTTCGCTGCGAGAAGAATTTTTAGTACCAGAATTACGCGGTTATGGTAGCTTGCGTATGACAGTTTCTTTTGAACCAGCAATCGAAACTGGTTCTTTGTGGAGCGCTCTAACTATACCTTTACGTCCGGCTGTATATCTGACGGTTACTGTTCCTTTTGCACCGGAAGCAAATTTAGTACCTATTGTTTTAGAAAGAATTTTTCAAGCAAGCAATCAGTTTGGGAATGGAAGTACTGAAACAATTACTAAAAAGGTAATGATGGCAGGAATGGTCAAAAGCGCTGTAACAAATCAGCCGCTTGAAAAAGCTGAAATTGAATTGATGGGAACGCACAAATCGACTAATACCACTGAAGAAGGTTTATTTTATTTTGAAAATCTTGAATTGGGCAATTATGTTTTGTTGCTCAACTGTGAGGGGTATTCAAGCCTTCAAGCAAATGTATTAGTTGATACTCAAGATTGGCATTTTAAAGAAATCTTACTAAATCCCGTCTAAATGATTTAATTTACATCCGAGGAGGTTAACATTATGGCTAGACTAGACTATGCTGCTCCTGGTGTCTATATCGAAGAAATTGACCGAGGGAGTCGTCCGATAGAAGGTGTCAGTACGGCAATTGCTGGCTTTGTCGGTTTTACTGAAGATATACGCGGTGAGGCTGAGTTATACAAGCCCATGCTTGTCACTAACTGGACGCAATTCCTACAATATTTTGCCCGTCCGAATTCGGATGGTTTTACCGATTTTAATGCCTACCTGCCTTTTGCTGTATATGGCTTCTTTATGAATGGTGGTGGACGCTGTTGGATTACCAGTATTGGAACCCAATTATCTAACGCTCCCACTCCTGCCGATCCAGAACCCGCTAATTTAGTAATCAGGGGTCGAGGTAATCGCCCCTCACTACGTTTTAGTATACGTCCCGAACAAATAGCAGCCGGTTCGATTGCGGTTTTTGTTAACGATAGCGGACCTCGTGCTTTACCGGAGGGTACTGAAGGGGAGGCTCCTCCAGATACGGGTGAATATTTCAAGGTAGAAGTTCGTCGGGGTTCGGAAACCCTCGAAGAATACGATAACTTGACGATGAACCCCGATACAAACACCCAGTTCGCGACTTATGCAGTTGCAGCATTGCAAAACTCAATGTTTGTAACTATTGAAGACGTTTCTCGCAGGGGTCAACCTTTAGCCCGTCGTCCGGGAAATGGACAGTATGAAATTGCAATACCTTTAGTTCCTACATCACCCGATAGCTTTTCTAGCGAATTCGAGGGTATTCGTGACGACCGTACTGGGGTCAGGGGACTGTTTGAAATTGATGAAATTACGATGGTGGCCTGTCCCGACCTGATGCGTGCTTATGAAGCCGAATTAATGAACTTAGACCAAGTTCACGGCATCATGGAATTGATGATCAGTATGTGTGAAGGTTCTAACAGTGGGGATATTCCCAACCCACCCAACCGTATGGTTGTTCTTGATTCCCCTCCAGATTCTCAGAAACCTCAGCAAGTCGTAGAGTGGTTGAATAATGGCTTTGGTCGCCGTTCTATGTTTGCCGCACTTTATTATCCTTGGATTAAAGTAGCTAATCCTCGCGATCGCGGTAATCCAATTAGCGTTCCTCCTTGCGGTCATATGATGGGTGTTTGGGGACGCACGGACGAAACTCGTGGAGTTTATAAAGCACCTGCGAATGAAGTACCCAGAGGTGTTCTTGGTTTAGACTATGAAGTAAATTTCCGCGAACAAGAACTGTTAAACCCCCTTGGTATCAACTGTATTCGCAAATTTCCCAATCGAGGTATTCGGATTTGGGGTGCGCGGACTCTTGTTGAACCGGATAAAACAGAATGGCGTTATATCAGCGTTCGCAGGCTGATTAGTTATATCGAAAAGTCCTTAGAATTAGGTACCCAGTGGGTAGTTTTTGAACCTAACGACGAGGATTTATGGGGACGTGTCAGACGAACCGTAAATAATTTCTTGGAAAGAATTTGGCGTGCGGGTGCTTTATATGGCTCATCACCCAAACAAGCATTTTATGTAAAATGCGATGCAGAATTGAATCCTCCAGAAACAATGATTCTCGGTCGTCTTTATATCGAGGTTGGTGTTTGTCCGGTACGACCGGCAGAATTTGTTGTCTTCCGTATCAGCCAATGGAACGGTATTGAAGGTGAAGAGGAGTCGTAACACTTTTTCTTCTGTGTAGAGCGTTAGTTTTTCTGTCTAATTAATCTAGATTTTGAATTAATCAGGAGTATTACAATGACTAATCCTGCGAATATAGGCGAAAACAAGAAATTTTTGAACGCCTTTAGTTTTACTATTGAGATGGATGGGCTTCAAGAAAAAATTGTTAAAGAAGTAACTGGTTTTGGCGCGGATTCACCTCCAACCGAACAAGTTCAAGGTTGTGGCAAAGGAGGTAAAATAGCACGTCAATCCTGTTCAACACCTAAACAAGCTACTAAACTCACCATCAAGATAGTTGCTTCCAACGAGAAGGACTTTTCCGATTGGTATCAAGAGTGTAATTCGGCTTTCGGAGACTCAAAAGAAATCAAGAAAAAAGATGGTTCCATAATTGCCTACGGTCCTAATCAAGAAAGAGTAGCTGTTTGGCAACTTAAAGAATGCTATCCGACAAAATATTCGGGAATGACTTTAAATGCTAGTGCAAAAGATATGTTAACTGAGACATTCGAGCTAGATGTCATAGATATTGAACGAGAACAATAAGCTGCGGTTCTTAATACTATTATTATGTTAGGCATCTAGCAGATGCCTACCTTATTACCCAAAGGAATCAAAGACAATGAATAGTTATCAAGTTCTCTCACCTCATTGCTTCTACTTGGAACTAAGCTTGGATAATTCCAAAGAAAAAGTAGATGTAATTTTCTTAGAATGTCGAGGTTTTCAACGCACTCAGGAAGTAATTGAAATATGTGAAGTCACTTCTAACAAGTTCGGTGCAGCTAAAAAGGGTATGCCGGTCAGAACCAAGATACCTGGTAATGTCCAAAGTGGTAATCTCACCTTACGTAGAGGTATGTCCTCATCTAATGCACTTTGGGATTGGTTCCAATTATCTCATGATAATTGGGCAAAACAACGGAGAAATCTTTCTTTAACTCTTTACGATCCAGCATCAAAAGGACAAGCAAGATATGAATTAACAGGTGCTTGGCCAACTAGCTATAAATTTGCTGATGTTGGAGCCCGCAGCAAGGATGTAGAAATTGAAGAAGTGGAAATTGCCTTTGAAGAGTTCAAAAGGGTCAAGGTATCATAAAACTTCACCGATTATATATAGAAATTGAAGAAGTTGAAATGATATTGGTAATTGGTAATTGGTAATTACAATACGTAGTGAAGAAAGTTTTAAACAACCAATTTTGACTCAGTAAATTTAAGGTTTGGATAACAGATTAATGTTTGAGACAGAGTTTGAATTTACACTACCCAAAGGGTATCTCGACTCGGAAGGAAATATCCATCGTAAAGGTGTAATGCGATTATCTACTGCGATTGACGAGATATCACCTTTGCGCGATCCCCGTGTCAAATCGAATCCAGCTTATGCGACTATTATTATTTTGGCAAGGGTAATTAAATGCTTGGGGGCTGTATCGGAAATCACTCCCGCGATTATAGAAAATCTGTTTAGTCAAGATTTAGAGTACCTGCAAAATTTTTACCGTCGAATCAATGGTTTGGATGATGCTGAAAATGTTACACAAGAAACAGAAAATGTCCCAGAAGAACTTGTTCATAATTGAAGCAATAGTTGATTTATGAGTCGTAAAGAAACACTTGGTACCGAATTTTCGTTTATTCTTCCCAAAGGATTACTTGATAACCGGGAGCGATTACAGCGTAAAGGTTTGATGCGTTTAGCCACAGCTAAAGATGAAATTATAGTCCAACAAGAACGCAAAGTTAGGGACAACCCAGCATACTCAACCTTGGCTATGTTATCGCGGGTGATATCCCGATTGGGTAGCCTGAACTCGGTTACTCCCGAACAGCTTGAAGGACTTGTATTATTAGATATTTCCTATCTGAGAGAATTTTACAATCGGATTAACCAACAGGGAAATACTTGTATCTCAACACGCTGTCCTCACTGCGAAAAAGAATTTCAGTCCCGGCTAGAATTAGCGGGGGAGTAACAAGCTACCCCTCAGAAGCTTTACATGAGGAGGTAGCTTTTATTGCTTACCATTTCCATTGGCAGCAAAATGATATTTTGAATCTCGACCACAAGACACGTCAGCGATGGGTCACAGAAATTAATAAAATTAACCAAAAATTATTATGAAAGTCAAAATTTCTACTTCGCCAACACAAAGCGAATTGGAGGAAATCGACCTTTCCTCAACAACAAGAAGAGGAGCGGAGTGCATAATTGGTCGTTCTCCTGACTCCGATATTGTTCTCGAAAGCAATGATGTAAGTCGTCATCATGGCAAATTTTTTTACCACTCAGGGAACTACTATTTTAGCGATTTGGGAAGTAAAAATGGCACAATACTTAACGGTAAGCAATTAGAACATAGTCATTCACAGATATTAAAAAATGGCGATGTAATTCGCATCGGAGATTTCGCTTTGATGATGGAAGAAGATATTGCTGTTTCCGAGCAATCGGAGACAGTGGTGAGAATAATTAATCCTTCAATGTTTTCTAATTGGCAAGGTTCTCAAGGTAAAGATGTCTCATCTGAATTAGTTAATCAACAACAAGAAAGCGAACCAGTTGCTGAAGAAGAAGTCAATACCTCCGGGGAAACAACTTTTGTTCAACCTGATGAAGTAGCAGCTGAAAGTTCTACTCAAGAAAGCATATATGAAATAACTGAAGAATCTCCCGAATCAGAAGAGATTGAACTTGAGGATAATTCCTTAGACGAAGAACAAGA
>CAYMZW010000237.1:0-10660 GCA_964395005.1 uncultured Rivularia sp. | reverse complement strand
ACTGTTCACTGTTCACTGTTCACTGTTCACTGTTCACTGTTCACTGTTCACTGTTTGCTGGGGATATAAAATCTTTGCAAGCCTAATGCTGACCAAAAAATACGGGTTCTGAGTAATAATACTGCGAGGGTAACAATTCCTAAAATTATTGGGGCTATTTTACTTAGGAAAGTTGACTGTACGGAGCCGAGATAATTGGAACCAATAATTAAGGCGTGAATTGCAGTTAATATTAAAGCTGGAACGCTTAATAAATGAATTAACCGCCAATATTTACCTAAAGATTTTTGCAAGGAATCAAAGCTGGTGAAAGCAGCAGGAGCCATTAAAATTAACGCTACTGCACCAAAAGCCATACCCAACTGAAATTCTGACGGTAAGAAGAAAAAACTATTTAGCTTCCACCCTAATGAATGTTCCATCATGTGAGCGGTGTGAGCAGCGGAAACGACGAAAGCACCTACCCCTAAAGCACGACGGTAACGCATTGGTGCTGCCCATAAGCCGCTGATGGGACGAGCTATCAAGGCTAGCATCAGTAATATCAAACCAGCGTGTCCGGTGTAGTCTACCATTGTGTCGCCAGTTCGTAGCAAGGTAATTACACCTATTGCCAAAGTTACCCAACCACCCAAACGAAACAGTTGCGATCGCCTATCTTTACTAACTAAAGATGCAGAAACTCCCACACCCAACATTATGGGAAAAGTTCCCAAGCCAAAAGCTAACATTGTGGCAGCACCCATCCACATATTCCCGGTTTGAGCAGCTTTGATTTGAGCGGTATACAGAAAACCACAAGGCATTAAACCCCAAGTCATCCCTAAAATGAGGGGTGTATACCAAGTATTTTGCAATGATAGTTTTGACATCCCCGCATTCAAGCGATTGTGTAAACCACCTTGTAATAATGGGTGCAAAAATGGAATCTTGGGTAAAAAGTCCGGATTAATTTGTCTAAGCCCGAACAAAATCAACATGCTTCCAGTAATAATCGCTATCCACTGACGTAATTCGCTACCAACACCCGCTAATTGACCTCCTTCTACCAATATCGAACCTAACGCTCCAATAGCAGCACCAACCAAGCTATAGCTGAGAATTCTTCCGAAATTAAGCAAAACGTGAAACTTAGATTGCTGCCACCAATTATTATTTTTATTTTGGTTTTTATTTTGGTTTTTACTTTGGTTTTTACTTTGGGAAGATAAAGAAAACGCTACAGTCAAAGGGCCACACATTCCTACACAATGACCAAAACTACCAAGAAATCCCAAAGCTGCTATTAGGAAAAGGTCAATTAACATGAAAAGATTTTAGATTATAAAAAGGATTTTATTAAAAAAGGAAGTAGGGAGTAGGGAGTAGGAAGTAGAAGAAAGAGTTTTGCATTTTCTTTGGAGTAAGAACTTATTACTTGATTTAAGGTAATAAATCCTTACTAGATATGAATTACTACTCCCTATTACCAATTACCAATTATCAATTAATTATGTCCTTGATGTTTGTGTTGCTGATGACCTTTATTTACAGTTTCTGAGACTTGAACAATTTCTGTGTCTTCAATCACTTTACCGTTGCTAGCCCAATCAGCATGATCGTTAGCATTCAAAGTTACTTTAATTTTATTTTCACCAGGTTCAAGATTTTCGAGATAATACCAAGAACTATACAATCTGGTAATTTTTTTACCGTTTACAAACAGATGAGCGTGCCCTTCTCCAGCTTCTGCTGCTTGGTTAACTTTTTCAGGAGCAAATTCAAAATTGGTAACATTGGCTTGCAAATTCCATCCTTTCTTAGCATCTTTAAGCACGACTACATCAACAGTTGGAACAGCTTGCCCTTGAGGAACTTCCATTTTTCCATGTTTATGTTCGCCATGTCCGCTTCCCATTTCAGCCACAGTCATCATCGCACCTTTCCCGATCGCAATTACGGAAATCAACGTAGCCGCCGCGACAAAAAAGTGTTGAGCTTTCATAGCAAAAATAAGTAATAAATTACCCGTCTCAACCCTATAAAGTAAGTGTTTTTGATGTTCATGTCAAAAGACAGATTGTCGTAGTTAGTAGTTAGTGGTTAGTGGTTAGTAGTTAGATTCGTAGGTTGGGTTAAGCGGAGCGCAACCCAACGCGGGTGTTAGGTTTCACTCCGTTCAACCCAACCTACAAATACTTAATAACTCCTAACTCCTAGCTCCTAACTCCTAACTCTTTATTGAACCATCGGGATTTCAATGACAAATTCCGTACCTTTTCCTGGTGTTGAATTACAGTAAAGTTTACCCTGATGTTTTTCTACTATGATTTGGTAGCTGATAGATAAACCCAAACCCGTTCCTTTGCCAACTTCTTTGGTAGTAAAAAATGGATCGAATAGTTTCGATTTATTTTTTTTAGGAATACCAATACCGTTATCACAAATACTAATTCTTATATGTTTATTTGCAGTTAACTCTGTAGCGATTTTAATATAGCTAGGATTTATTTTAATTTCTTCGATTGTACGTTTTGAATTATGATCGTCTAAAGCATCAGTAGCATTAGCTAAGATATTCATAAATACTTGATTTAATTGACCGGGATAACATTCTATTAAAGGTAAAGAACTATAATTTTTAATTATTTCAATTTCTGGATCTGTAGATTTTGCTTTTAAACGGTTGCGTAAAATCATTAATGTAGAATCAATACCCGAATGGATATCTACTCTTTTAAATTCAGCTTCATCTAAGCGAGAAAAATTACGCAAACTCACAACAATATCTTTGATACGACTTGTACCTTCTTCCATTGAATTAAGTATTTTAGTTAAGTCTTCTTTAATAAAATCAAGCTCTATACTTTCAATCTCTTCTATAATTTCTGGTTCGGCATTTGGATAATGCTGTTGATAAAGTTCAATTAATCCCAACAAATCTTGGACGTATTCGCAGGCAGGAACAATATTACCGTGAACAAAATTAACTGGATTATTAATTTCGTGAGCAACACCTGCAACCATTTGTCCTAAAGAAGACATTTTCTCGGTTTGAATTAATTGCGTTTGAGTCTGTTTTAATTCCCGTAAAGTCTGCTTTAAACTTTGAGTTTGTTTTTGAAACTTTTCTTCAACTCGCTTTGTTTGAGTAATATCAATTAAGCAGCCGTACCAAATAATTGATTTATTTGATTGAAGTTCTGGTTTTGCTACTGCTTTTATCCATTTTTCATTCCCGTTTTGGTGAAAATAACGCCATTCGGATTCTAAATTGTCTAAAGTTTGAGCAGAAATATTGCCTTTTTCTATAAAACTTGCAATATCATCTGGATGAATGCGTTCAAATGCCAAGTTAGCATCTTGTTGTAATAGTTCGGGATCTAATCCCAAAATGTCTCTACATCCGGAAGAAACGTAAGTAAATGATATGTTTCCATCGGGTTTAAGACGGTATTCATAAATCATTCCCGGTACGTTATCAGTTAATTTTTGAAGTCTTGCTTGCATTAGTTGCAATTGTGCGGTGCGTGCTTCAACTTTTACTTCTAATTTTTCGTTGAGATTTTTGATTTCTTCTTCAATTTGCTTTCGCTGGGTAATATCTTCAATAGTTACTAAAATTCCAACAACATTACCTATAGCATCTCGTAAAGGAATTTTATTAGTATCGAACCATGCTTGTTTACCATCAGATTTCCGTTGAGTTTCGATGATGTGTAATTCAGCTTCACCCGATTCCATTACTCGTTTATCGCATTCTCGATAAAAACTTGCCTCTTCTACACTCGAAGGTAAATCGTAATCAGTTTTGCCAATAATTTCTTCTGGAGAATCCAATCCTGCAACTTTTGCAGCACTAATATTACATCCTTTAAATACTAAGTTTCTATCTTTCCAAAAAATTAACTGGGGAATGCTGTCAATTAGTAGTTTCAAAAATTGTTGCGATTCCACAAGTTTTGTTTCAGTTTGGTAAGTTGCGATCGCACCACCTAAATTACCAGCAGCAGCTTGTAAAACTGACTTTTCAATTTTTGTCCACTGATGCTCGCTGTGACAATTATCAAAACCAATAAATCCCCATATTTTACCTTTGATTTCAATTGGGGCTACCAATATTGACAAAATATTCTGTTGTTGCAAAATTTCTTGTTCCTTTTGAGGGAAATCTTTCACAAGCCCAACAATTGCTTTACCTTGACTTAAATATTCGTACCAGCGTGGAAAATAATCATCATAAGAAAGATTTTGCAATTTGGGGTTATCAATTTCGGGAATAATACCTGGTGCTACCCATTCCCACCTTTGACTCATTAGCATCTCACCTGTAGATGGATGAGAATGATTTTCAAAAATATAAATTCTATCTACAAGCGCAGCTCTTCCCAAAGCTGCTAAAGCTGCATTTATAGATTGAGTGTAATCATCGATTGTCAGCAAGCAGTTATTTGCTTTGGCAATACCATCAAGCAAACGTTCGTTTTGTCTTAGTTTTAACTTTGTTAAGCAGTTAGCTTGAGGTAAATTAGCAATACAGTTACGCAATACGAAAAGTTCTGCTTGCATAGCTTCATATACATTTTTGTCAATAGAAATTAGATTATCTGTCATGATATCTCTAGGAAATTACAATACCTTGATGCAAACTAGTACAACAGAACAAGAAAATATAAATTTGTCTATGCATTCATGCTTTATTCACATTGCTAATATCGAAATAAATTAACCCTTAGAAATGTAAATTTTTAATTATGTTAGGGTATATAGATCCCGAATATCTAAAATGCAGAATTTCTCAAAGCTGATATTGGATGCATAAAATATTGTTTCTTCCAGCGGCAGGTACTAGATTATCTTCAGTATTTATAGTTCCCACTTCGTATCAACAAACAACATTTGATATTTTTTCGCTACTTTTTAACGAAACTAATTATTTGATAGATTTATTTGACTAAAGTTGTACTTGTCATGTGCCACTAAATAGTCGTAGAAGAGGGAACTGGCAAATTTAATTTATTCCAACGGGTTATAGAAACAGAAGTCATAAGTAAGAAGTTAGATTTTATTGGCTTTATAGCCATTTTTAATCCTAGTTTTATTTACGCCAATTTGCAGCAGTAGTCCTTTTCATTAGTTTTGATGGGTTCGTTTTCTCCCAAACCTAGGGAGACGTTATATATAACGCCTCTACAACCCATCAGAATAAATGTGAACCACTAATAGGACAAATCACTAGTTATAGCTGTAAACAAAAAATTAAGTAGTTTGTCTAGAGGTACAAACTACTTAATTTAAAGCAAATTTAAACAGATTATTATTTTTGATGGAAGAAAAAAGTTAATTGAAAAATTACCATTCGATAGTTATTAATGTGAATATAAAAAATATATGCACGCTGCAATAACTTAATGAATGTAATAATCAATAATTATATTAATAGTCCATACCGCATAATTCTATAGATAAATACATATTTTTCTATGCGGGAAAAAAAACGATATGTTACGCATTTGTAGAAACCCCTTGTGTTTCGATTGCAATTATAGGTGTAAGGAGCTTTCCTCAAATGCTAAAAAGGTGCGAACAGAAAGCGAGCAGAAAGTCAGCTATGCCATATAATACGCAAGGCTAAATGCAGAAACTGCAACAACCACAGGAACCACCACGCTAAATTCAAATTTTTTAGTTTTAAATATCTCTACACAAGAGATAGGAATTATTATCGGCCAAAAGAGAGTTGAGATGATAAACATCACAAACGACATAAATTTGTCTTCTGGAGAGGAACTTGGATTACGAAGAGTAAATCTCAGCCAGTTAATGAAAAAATAGCAAGTCATTAACAAATAACTGACAATAACGGCGGATTCAGTTTTGTTCATAAATGATACTCCTTAGCTATCTAATATAACGACGATACGAGCGGACAATGACATTCGCAAATGTTTATTACTGTTAAACAAATATAGGTTAGATGATAATGTTGTTTTTTACCTCTTTCTAATGATTTATATTTTTATTCACATCTATCTATGTTAGTAGAATTGTGAAAAACCATAAATCCGTGTTAACACTTAAATTTTATTGCAAATTATGAATTTAAAAATACAAAATTTAATTTGTGCTAGCTATAAAAACAACAATACTTATGCTGATAAATCCAATGAAATTAATTGCAAACGGCATATTTAGGATATTCAACTATTTATAAGCAAATCAGGAAAGGTATCATAATTTACTTGTCTATTCATGACTTACAAGTAAGTTGGTATGTAGCAATTGCTACTATTTTATTTTGGCTCAACCAAAAGTAAACTTATATAATTCAAAAAACATTTTCGGTTGATTACTAAATACAAAGCTTTATCCTATAGTGAAGTGTGTATACGTAAGCAAGTAATTCGCATATCTTCCATAAATTATTCCTTAAACTATAAGAAAAATTTTAATCTTACTTATGTCTATTTGATAAAGCTAAAATAAATACTTTAACTCATTGATTAAAGAATAGGATAAGTTTAATAAAATCTAAGAGCAATGTATAAAATAGTATTATAAATCGATATGATCTGAAAGTTGGATATGAAAAACCATGCTGAAATTAAGTACGATCAAATTTTGACAACAAAATATTTTGTACTATCAACTTAAATAAATAGATATATATTTTTAGTAAATTTAAATTAGTAACAAATTTAAGATTTAAATTTATTTGCTTAAACCAATAAGAATACTTTGATAACCAAGTACCAATAAATACTGAGTGTTGAACAACCTAAATTTTTAGTATTTAATACTTAACAACTTTTTCCAGTAAACACCCCAATGCGCTTTTAAAGGATTAATTATAGTATAGTGATTAAATATGCTATCAATCCTTACTAAAGGTTTAAACCTATAGCTTTAGTACTATATACGGATGCAATATGTTGTCATATTACTATATTTCGTCGCAACATGAATCGCTATTCTTTTTGATGTAATGTTTGATAGCGTCTAGATCGACAAAATAGTCAGCAACATCAATCAAGGATTCATTAGTCATTCCTCGCAGACTAACAAGTTCAACTCTCGCACCTTGATAAGCTACAGCATTTACAGCATAAGTCAACTCTCCATCTCCACTGACCAAAATTGCTGTATCGTAATAGGGAGATAAATTCATCATATCTACAGCAATTTCTACGTGCTGATTTGATTTTCTCGAACCATCTGGAAGTTGAATTATTTCCTTTGTGACTACGCGATATCCGTTTCGACGCATCCATAGCAAAAAACCTTGCTGCTTTTCGTTATGGCGATCAACACCAGTATAGAAGAAAGCTCTTAATAATCTTGAGTCTCTAGTTAAATAGCAAAGCAATTTAGTATAGTCAATTTCAATACCAAGTTGCAAAGCTGTATAAAACAAGTTTGAACCATCAATAAAAATAGCAACTCTACCACGATTGGAAGTAATGTCTAATTGAGAAGCCTGTTTTTTTGTCGGCATCTGTGTTTCTTCATCTGCGAGAATAATTTTCATAGGTTTTTTTTGTTCTGGTTGCGTCTGGGCGTTAAAATTTGTGATATCCATAATTTTTAAGCTTGGTGAATGACAACAGTGGGATTAGATTAATAAAATACAAATTTCAAAAGTATTAACGCAATTAAATTGATGAAATTAATTAAGCATTTATTCTATAAATTCAAAAGTATGGTTTACATATTTTGTTGAATGCTTGAGAAGTTTTATATAGGTAAAACAATATTTAGCCCTAGTAATGATTCATCGATTCTTTAAGCCTGATATTGCATATAAATTTATTGTAACTAAACTTTTATTTGGTTCTACACAAAGTAAATTATTTTGAAGTTAATTGAAAGCTGAGAACATTACAATTTTATAAAATATTACTAAAGTGACGATAAAAAGTAATGTTAATAACATTTTTTGTACAAATAATAAAATCAATCATATTTTTGCTTGATAACAATCGTATTATTTTGTTTATGTATTAATTTGTTTTTTATGATAAATGACACATTTATGAGGAATATTATCAGATAGCTTTTTAGCAATGTTTAATTAGTATAAGGCTCTTTTAGTAAACTTATACACTGACATTCAATGCTTGTTTGGAAAAACATTCGGAGATGTAGTATATTTAATTATTTATTTTTAAAAATTAAAAATATTAATCATATAGTTTACTTAATTATATTCTTGAACAATAGGCTGCACCCGGATATTACTTGCAAGCAAATAGAAGTAATATACATTATTTGAAAGAACAATATAGATATATCTTTGGAATGCTTATTTAAAATAAAATAGCCATAATTACTCGATTAATTGTCTAAAACTTCCCAATTATACAAAGAGATTGTGCTAATTGAATGTAAGCTGTACTGCATAGTTTGTTTATTTTGATCAACTTTTTAATTTATATAGTATGAGTATTAAATCTATAGCTATAATTGCGATCGAAAGCGTTGAAAATTTAATATAAGACTTATATACAGGAGAACGGTAAATTGACTATATTTACGTTACCCGTGCGTCAGTCCTAATTGGAGTTTGCTAGATTGTAGTTAAGAATTACAGGACTTATGGAACCACAACGATAAATTAAGTAACTGGAAGCCGTTTAGATCCCCCCAACCCCCCTTAAAAAGTGGGGCTTTGCGTAAGTCCTAAATTAAAATAATTAGTAATTCAAAACACATATTAAAACCCCTTCCGACATAGTAGAAGAGGTTTAAAATTTGTTTTGAAATTTTCTCGTTCGATTCGATAAAAAAGATTACTTAGCAATCGCCTTCATAGAAAGTATACGGAGTTCTTCTCGTACACTCATCAATATTTCTCCTAAATGGTTTTTTCCAGTTTTATTTTCACCACAACCCCAAAAATAATCATTTGGTGAATTTTCTACAAGCAATTTATCATCAGTGGAAAGCAGGATTTCTTTTATATCAGAATAAATTGAAAACTTTTTGAGTACCGCTTCTCGCATAATTCCAATTTTCACTGCTTCCCAATCGGAACGCATTTGACGACTAGAACATCTCCCAAGGGCAGCGGCTTCCTCTGGAGTCGAAGCTTGATGGATTAAAGGGATAACCTCTTCATCAGGACTTCCTACAAACTTTTGTGCTTGGTAATAATGCTCTACCGTCGGCCATAAAGTATTTTGCATTTCAATTGAGTGCAGAGAAAAGTTTGAAAAACAACCGTAAGGTTGCCACACTTTGTAAAAATATATAGTCATATGAAAAGTGCTGTTTAATATACCACTTCTATGATGCCTGTAGATGTTAACAGCTTGCTTGTTAAATTCAAATTTATTCTTTTTCTACAACCTTTAGACGGAAGTTTTTTCTTTAACTAAAGCTTTACCGTAAAAAATAAACGTCTTAATGGTATATATCATGGAATCACCACTAGCTAGCAACCAACGTAAGCCGCTGATTATAGCCGGAATTTGTTTAGGCATAGGGTTAGGAGGCTTTTTTGATGGCATTGTACTGCATCAAATTCTCCAATGGCACCATATGTTAAGTGATGTAAAGCCTTTAACTAATCGTTCCAATATAGATATAAACGTACTAGCTGATGGGATGTTTCACGTTTTCGATTATGTGATGACTATTGTAGGAGTTGTTTTGTTATGGAAAGTCGCCAAGCGTGATGATGTTGTTTGGTCATCTCAAAGCTTTTTTGGTTCTATTTTGATTGGTATTGGTTTATTTGATTTTGTTGAAGGGTTAATAGATCATCAGATTCTCGGAGTTCACCATGTCAAACCCGGACCTCATGAGTTTGCTTGGGATATGGGATTTTTAGCGCTTGGTGCGCTGCTTATGTTAGTTGGCTGGCTGATATTGCAAAACAACAAATCAGTTACTAGTTAGGAGTTAGGAGTTAAGAGTTAGGAGTTAAGGATTGGGCATGGGTAATTTTATTTCTACCTTGTCCCCTTGTCCCCTTGTCTCCCCATCCGCCATCTCCTTGTCCCCTCTTTCGATAGAGCATTCCTGATATACTCTGAATATGACCATAGTCATGACTAGAGGCACTATGAAAACTATTTCCAAAAGTAAACTTAAAAGTCAGCTCTTAGAGTTCTTGCGTCTTGTAGAGTCAGGGGAAGAAATAATTGTTACCGATCGCGGAAAGCCAGTAGTAAAAATTTCTAGATATGGCGAATCACCTTCAATGGAAGAGTTGTTTGGAGAAATGCGTGGCAAAGTAAAGTATTTCGAGGATTTAACGACTCCTACAGTTGAGGAATGGGGATTGTGAAAATTGTCCTCGATACTTGCGCTTTGATTTGGTGGAGCTTAGATCCAAATAAACTTACCAGCGCTGCCACAGAAGCTTGTAATCAGATGGAAAAAAATAAAAACGGTCTTGTTCCATCCATATCTATTTGGGAAATTGCTATCAAAATCAAAAATAAGAAACTGGATTTAGGAGTCAATCTTGAAAAATATGTTGCTTCTTTGAAAAAAACCGATGTCATAACTATTGTCCCCATTGATGAAGACATATGGTTAGAAAGCGTGAAATTAGAATGGCAGCATCGAGATCCAGCCGACAGGGTTGTTGTAGCATTAGCCAGCAGAAATCAAGCTCCGATTATTACGGCAGACACACAAATAAGAAATTTTTACTCAGAAGTGATTTGGGAGT
>CAYMZW010000236.1:0-10674 GCA_964395005.1 uncultured Rivularia sp. | reverse complement strand
TCAAATACCAGCGCTTCGCGCTGGCGATCGCATAACTAGCAACTTGGGTTATTACGATGTAGGTGAAAGTCCTACCCGCTAGATTCGAGCGTGACTCCTTATCTGCCCACACCGAGTAGACTCGGAATTCTACAGAGTGAAGCTGGGAACAGGGCGCAACCAGATATCCGTTATGGGGTAACACTGGCGCTAATAGGGAGTACTCACGGTGAAACTGTACCTAGAAAAGCAACTTATAGCCAAGCAGGGCATAACGCTAAAACCCTGACTTTACTGGAGATTATACCCGTAGCACCCTGTGGCTAGTAGCTACAAGAATCTTGGGTATCCAGTGGTTGAAATGGTAACACCTAAAAGTACAAAAAGGGGTATTCAGATACCCCATCGTATAAAGGGAACGAATAAAAACGAAACAAGAGTCTTGGAACGGCCGAATTCCAAGTAGGTAAGACGAGATACGGAACTCTCTTGATTCGGGTAGGATGCAACGTAATTGTTGCAAGGTATTCAGAAAGCACTTAACGGAGTTAGAGCATGGTTAGGCACAGTAATATTACTAGTGAATCTTGGAGTGCGGCTCGTTCTTATTAGGAGCCTCTAGAAACTAGAGGGGTATGAGTAAGGTAGATTGAGGGATAACCCAAAATCTATAACTGTTTCAATAGAAGTAGGTGCAAATCCTACCCATCCGGGATGATGTGACCTCCCATCTGCCCACACCGAGTATTAACAACCGATTATATAGAGTGAAGCTGGAAGGCGCAATCAGTTGTAAAACAAGCAGGTAACAACACTGGCGCTAACGGAGACTGAATACGAGTAAATTGGTTCTAGAAAAGTGTCTTATTCACAAGCCTCAACCTGAATTAAAAATGAGGACTTCAACATCTTAATTCCCGCGCAATTTTTCCAAGAATACGCGCAATCCTGGGAGGATGTTAGGCAAATTGAACCGCTCTAAGTTCGGAAGTGTCTTTGAAACGGAACGAGTAAAAACACTGTTAAGGTTTAAGGAAAAGTCGAGTCCTTAATAAGCTAGGTTGAGCCGAATTCCGGAGCAGTGGGTAGGATGACAGCGAACAACAGAATAGTCGGGTATTCAGAAAATATTTTACGGAGTAGAGCATGCGCCCGACACAGTAGCATTACTAGTGAATCATGGAGAAGCCTACCTTGGAAGAAGTTCCGAAGTAATCTTTTTCGCTTACAAAGAAGAATATTTAAAGCTATTAGAAGCGGTGACATAGCAAAAGCGAAGTCTCTTCAAAAACTTGTTCTGAAGTCCACATCAGCTAGATTGTTAGCAATCCGCCAAGTAACTCAACTCAATAAGGGTAAGAGGACAGCGGGGATTGACGGAAAAAAAGTACTGAACTTCAAAGAACGCTTTGAATTACTTAAATTACTCTCTCAGGCAAACGATTGGAAACACCAAGGATTACGGGAAGTCCCAATTCCTAAAAAGAATGGTTTTTCCCGCATTCTAAAAGTACCGACGATGTATTCATATTGCACCTCGACTCAATGAAGCTTTGGGATACTTTAAAAGAATCCCTGTATTTCCTCATGTTAAAGCTTTTTAAAGGAATAGCAGCATAGCCATCATAAAAATAAAAGAAGGATGATGTTGGTTTTAAAGGTGTGTTACTAATGAGTCACTAGTAGCATTTTAGATATTTATATCAACGTAATAGTTAACATCAAGTAGCTTACTAGTAGTCTACTTAGTGGGTAAGGTTGGGTTAAACTAAAAGAGGAGCTATGGAAGGAATGGTATTTTATGGCAACGGACAATCCGCGTGTAGCAGCCTACCCACCCAAAAGAATTTATGAGCGTTTAGTTGAATTTAAGAATGAGCGGGGGTTGAAATCTGATTCTGCTGCAATTATCGCAATCCTTGAAAATTATTTTTTTAGTAGCACACCTACAACACCGAGTGACACACCTTCGACAATTAAACGCCTTGATAACTTAGAGGGAAAGTCTCTAGCCTGCTTGAGGAAGTAACATTTCTTAGGCAGGCTTATCAAGGCTTACAATCGAATTTGCAACAACTTGAAGTTAATCCACAAGCAGATACCGAGTTAAAGACTAAGAAACAGAAAAAGCCAGAAGAGTCTCTACCATTACCAATAAGTGAGTCACTAGTAGACTACAATCAACCTGAATGGGAGCAGAAAGCGAGCGAGGATGATGAGTCAAAGGAATCTTCTTTCTTATCAGAGAGTGAGCTACCAGAGTCACACTATGAGTCAATTAGTAACTCACTGAGTGAGTCGCTAAAGTCTAATGAGTCAGATGAGCCAGTTAGTGGCTCGCCGAGTGAATCACTATTAGGACTAGTAGAATCAGAGAAGATTACTGGCGAGCCGATTAGTAATTCACTGAGTGAGTCATTAAAGCAGAAAGAGATTTCTGTTGAGGGTCAGAGTGACTCACAACAAAAGCAAACATTAGTGTCCTATGATAATCATTCTAAAACCACAACAGACAATAGTGAGTCACCCTCGGAGTCGTTAAGTAGCTCACAACCAATTAAAGAAATTCAGAATTTTGATGCAATACCACATTCACTAAGTGGTGCAGCTTTAGCAAGAAGATTAGATGTATCTCCAAGTACCCTTCGCCACAAGAAAACCGCAAGAAATTTTGGAAAATGGACAAAGGGGCATGACCCAGATGGAATTGCTTGGTACTATGACGGTAAGAAATTTATCCCGCAACAGCAGGGATGATACACAAAAACCCTTTGAATAATTTTCAAAGGGTAAACAATTACTTCGGTGTTGTTATTTTATTGATGGGTACAAACGGAAAATTACTTGGATTTAACTGGTACACGACGGATTTTTTCACGTAAAGTATCTAACACTTCAGGTGTGACAACATACCACCAAGGACTTCTTTCTGTTTCTTGGAAAGCCTGGATAATTCCTTTGTCTCGCCAGTAGTAGATGGTATGAATTCCAACACCGGCGGAGCGATGCCAAAGCACTGGTGGAATAGTAGCCCTCCGGGCTAACCCCTGATTTTGCAACAATGGGGTCGGCTAAAGGTTTTTCAATACCAAACTTCCATCGAATCCAAGCAACACTGGCTTTGGTAAAAGCACGACCAGTACCACTCACCAATCCTCGTTGATTCAGTTCCAAAGCAATTTCGGTATCAGTTCTACCAGGAGCTAATTCCTCAACCAATTGAATGACTTCGTTTGGTGTTTGGAATCTTTGAGCAGTTGTTGGACGTAGTGCATATAAGGTACTCGTAACTCCTGTGTGCCATAGTATTTGGATACGAGTAGAACGTTCGGGAGCATCAATTGGAGTAATAGCAACTTGTTTTACTAACAATTCTAGTATCTCTTTACGCTCTTGATTAGTAGTACTACTAGCGTGCCAAAGTGCTGGAATATCTTTAGCTAAATGTAAAATTTGTTGCCTTTGTGATGCTGTTAATTCCAGCCTTTGTACTTGATGGGCTTGGGAATATGCCTCTTCTAATTCTGTTAATTGCTGTAATTTTTCATTCCACCGTCTTTCTAGTGTACGTGCAACTAAACGATTTTCTGGCTCGGTTGCATCATATTGACGGAAAGCTCTATCAGCTTCATAGTGCGCTCTTTCTAACCTGAGTTGCCATGTTTTATCAGCCTCCTGGGCTTGATAATCAAGTTCAGAAAGCACTGCAAGAGAAATATCAAGTTGTTCGCTATTTATAGCTTCAAGCACATGAGATGCAACTGCTGTATCAATTGCGGCTCCCGCGACACTCCAACAAACACCCATATTGCCATCTTGTTTGCGAGCTTGGGTGCATTCGTAAGCCGCTCTACAACCACCGTTACCGTGGTAACGAGGACTCATTTTTCTTCCGCATTTACCGCAAATAACTAGACCTTGGAGCAAAGCAAAGCCTTCTCTGGGCGTGCCTGGACATCCGTCTGATAAGGGAAGTGGGCTATTTTGTTTAAGTCGCTCGCTGTTAGACAAATATTCCTCCCAACTGATATAAGCCTCATGAGCATTATGGATTACAACTTTCCATTCATCTTGAGGTAGAGTTTGGGTTTTAACTTTCTTTATTTGACCATCCACGCAGACCGTTAACGCAACGTCGTCTACCATATACGTATGTTCCTGTATAAGTTGGGTTATGTAGTAGGGTCGTTATACGACTAAGATTGGCTGGTCCCCAGTAAAGTGTACCAATTTGCTTTTGTCGCCAGCGCCTTCTTGGAAAAGGAATATCGTTTATACAAAAGTAGCGCATCACTTTAAACGCAGTTCCAAGGATGCGGAACTGTTGGAAAGCTAGCTTTATTGCAGCGACTACTCCTTCGTCTGGATCTATTACTAATTTACCTTCTGGGTCATATACGTAGCCAGTAGGTGGAGAGCAGCGCAATTCTCCTTTTTTGGCTTTATTTAACTTGGCTCCTTGTAAACGCAGACGCATACCATGTAACTCGGTATGACTCCAGGTTCCTTTGAATCCTAATATTACTCGGTCATTAAAATCATTCGGGTCATAAATCCCATCGTGGTCTATTATCAAAGTATCCGTAAGGGCACAGATATCTAAGAGTTTATGCCAATCTGCTTGGGAACGAGAAAATCTTGAAGCTTCCAGAGCTAAAACTGCTCCCACTTCTCCTAAACCTACAGCAGCCATAAGCTTATGGAAATCTTCACGTCCGGTTGTAGTTTGACCGCTTTTACCGAGGTCATTGTCAAAAACGGATATTTGGCTTTTGTCCCAACCTAAACCTGATGCACGGTCAGCCAAAGCATATTGTCTATCCGTACTTTCTCGGTGTGATTCTACCTGAGTCAGTGTAGATTGTCGCAGGTAAACTACTGCACGGCGTTCCAGATGGCTCGTTCTAATTTTACTATTCATCTGGCTTGCTCCTCGCTACCGCCGCGTCGAGACTTTTGCTTACCAGTACCTTGTCCACCAACCTTGCTGTTATTTTTATCAGACGATTTATTTTTTCTGAGTGTTCTGGTTGAGTGGTGGGTAGTAGATGCTTTTGTATCATGATTAATTTCCCTGTGTGTTTCACTTTTATTTTCTTTCACACAAGAAAATTCATCCGTAACGTTTTGCGAACGTGCCGCTACCCATTCGCTCAAACGCAACAATTTCTCAGGTAAGAACTTGGAGACTGTTTCCACCTGACGAGTTTGTTGTGTCCACAGGTCAGTCTCTGATGCCGGAAGAGATAAGAATCCTCCTAGTGGGCTTTCTATAGTTATTTTAGTTTCCTGCCCAACCTTGCGAATCTGCTTTATTACAACAGATTGACCGTACAACGGATGGATAGGATTAGTAATGGTTACACAACTTCCCAAAAGTGAATTGAAGTTATGTGCAGTCTTATTATATCGTCCCTACTATTGCGGACAGAGCTTGGCAATGCTTAGCCAAATACGCATTAGTTATGGGATTACTAGTGCAAAATCTCAAGCCTGGAGAGGTGAAATACAGTTAACAGATTGTTGGTTCTCTGTCCTAACTAGACCTCCAGTATGTAAGCGTCAATTGCACTTGTTGCAGTGTTCTAAAGGTGGTAAACGCAGGAAATACGGAGGTTCTACTACACGGCATGGTTTTAGAAAAGGTGATTATGTTGAAGCAGTTAAAGCAGGTAAAACTTACCGTGGTTGGGTTAGCGGAGATACTGCAACCTGTGTATCTGTATCTGATTCAAATTGGAAAAGAATTAGTCAATTTTCAGTTAAAAACGTAACATTAATCAAACGCACATCAGGATTAATTGGTACAACTCAAAAATACAAAGTCCACGGCGAATAAATGAAGCGAATGTGGCTTACCTCTCAGGTCTAAAGACTCTGAGTTTCTCGCCTACCGGGTGTTTCTTATGAGTCGTTGGCTTTAGTCCCAAGATATATTCGGCAGTTTTCCAGAATTAATCAATCGCATGATATCAATCTTCCCAACGATTTATTAAATATTTTTGAGGTAGGAATAGTTACTTAGCCCGTATCTTACAGATCAAGCTCAACACCGCCTTTGAATCGATTTTAAGGCGGAAATTTGAGTTTAACGACAATGGTGCAAGATGTGAATTACGGTTTTTTATAAAAAGACATCCTGCACGGCAATCAATCAAGAAAAGCGTTAAAAAGTAAAAGTTGTTCTAAGGGCACCAATTACTACATCGTCATTGTCATCATTATGATCTGGTGCAGTTAACCATACAACGGCAGGGGTTATAGCAATATTGTCATTGATCTTAAACTGGTAAAAAGCTTCGATGTGATAGGAAGTATCACTATCTTCACTTATCTCATCAATACTTGAATCAGTTACCTTCGGTTCCATACCTACAATAATTCCTGCCAAGTTTCCTTTTTTACCCAAATCTGCAAAACCTAAAGTTACCGCCCAATTCCAAATATCAAGGCTTCCACGGTCAATTCTTCCTCCTTCCGTAGATAAGTTTCGAGCGTTAGTGTATCCAACCCAACCTCCTAAAACAATATTATTGGTAATGCCCAATGTTGCCTGTATACCGTAAGAATCGCTCGAAAATGGTATTTCTACTTCTTCAGGTTCGGGTTCTCCAGGTTCGGCAGGGGGAGGTGAAATTTCACCTCGGAGAAAGGATATAGGATTGGCGCGTTGGCTACCAGTACCTAATTCCTGATTGTAAGCATTGATATAGGTTAAACCAATTTTGAAACGTTTACTTGGTTCAAAGGTTAACTGTGCAAGCGCACCATAGGGGCCATTAAATATACCGCTATCTGAAGAAGGATCGTTAGGAGAACTTCCTAAATAAGCTAAACTCAATGACAAATTGCCGCCAAATTGTTGAGTAATTCCCAATCCCGAACCATCCATATTGTAGTAAATCGGGTTACGAGTACCAAAAGCAGATATTGCACCTTCAGTTCCATCACCATCAAATTGGTTAACAGTATCTACAACGTCATCGGCTGCACCTGCATTCGCGATCGCGATAACATTGGTTTTTTCAGTGAGAGGAAAACTGTACCATAATGCATCAAGGGCAGCATCAGTACTAGCATCATCACTGCTTTCACCAAAAGCAAGATTACCTTCGGGTGTACCAACATCTGGACTGACAATATTATTAGTCTGAATACGAGTGTATAAAGTATCTTTACCAGTAAAACTAGTAGCAAAGTTTATCCGCGCTCTAGCTCCGAAAGTCGTATTGTCTTCGTCTGTCTCCCCTTCTAAAGGATCAACCACTGCCGTGACAACTTCACCTTCCAATTTAGAAGTTGTAGAAAATTGATTCGCTTCTAGTTGAGCAGTTCGTGCTTCTACCGCATCTACTCTTCCACGTAACGTTGCAAGTTCGGCACTAAATTCTTCTTGTAATTTTTGGAGTGTAGCTAAATCTTCCCTCGTAACCAAATCTGCTGTAGCTGTAGCAATTAATTCGTTAACTCTATCCAAACAAGCATTCAAACCAGCAGCAAATTCGTATCGAGTTAGCGCTCGATTACCGCGATAGGTTTGATTCGGATATCCAGCAATACATCCATAACGTTCTACCAAAGATTGCAGAGCCTGGAATGCCCAGTCAGTAGGCTGTACATCCGATAGCTGAGACACAGAAGTTACTTGTGCGATCAACTTTTCTTGACTGATATTATCATTTTGAATATCTGGCGTTACGACTTTTTCTTTCTGGCTCTCTAGATTATAAACTGTCTGTGCTGCTATTGTATCGCTACCGATGACTATCATTGCACCAACAATTGGGCTTGTTAATAGAGCTTGCAATACTTTGTTCATTCTTTTTCCTCACACTTCATAATAATTATTCGAGGTGACTCCTACTTTTATCAAAGAAATTTTATCAAAAATTATTTTCAATAATATATCAGGATTCAGTAGTTTTTTTACAATAAATTCAGAAATCTTGACTATTTACACTAGCTCTATAAATTTAAAAGCAGTTAATGAGCATGGTAAAAGATATTTATCATGATATATAGTTAAATAGCGATAATTAAGCGATATTGAGATATATAAACTAAAAAAAATCGCTGACAACTTGTTATCAGTTCAGTAGTTAAAAAAACTTAAAAGTTTTTTATAGTTACCAAGTCTAACAATTGAGAAAGTTTGCTTGTCTTAAATTAAAGAAATTTCAAAAAGATACTTTGCACTAAGAAAAATAATGTGTGTAGCCATTGATAGAACCAATTGGTGTCGTATCAATTTGTTCATAGTTAGCACAATCTGGGATAAAAGAGCGTTTCGAGCATACTTAAATTTTATTAAACGGAAGTATTCTCAAAAAATTATCAATGCTATGAAGCTTATAGAATCTACGTTTTAGCCAGTATCGTCACCCCTTCAGAATGTTGAGACTAGTTCTTTTGCTATTCCTATAGTTAGAGGTACCCTACATAACCATTTCATTCCAGATAATAAATCAATTTGTTTCGCATTATATAAAACCGCATCTGCAACCATTAAATCATCATTATCTTTTATTTTTTATTGATATTTTGAAAATATTTTAGGAAAATTTGATGAATCAGATTTGTCCCCAGATGCAGCTTCAAAAAATATTTGTATATCTCCATCTCCGGAGGATATTAATTCTATAATAAATTGTTTTAAACCGGGTCTATGATCGCGAGAATAACCATAAGTCATCTCGATAGCTTGTGGTGCTTTGATTGCATTCTCTGTATTTATATCAATAATCACATCTGGTAAGCTATTATTATATTCACCATATATATGTAATGAACTTGAATCTAAATGTGACGATTTAAAATTAATATCAAATTTTTATTTTACGTTTAAACTAATAGCTAAAAATATCTCCGTCAAACCTTTTATAAACAATTTATCTAATACTCTACCTAGTTTATCATCATTCAAATACTCTGCTTTTGCTCCTTTTCCTATTAAATATTCACACGGTTTATCTTTAAAAAAATCTGAACACATATATAAAAGGCTACTAACAAAACCTAACCCATTTAATATCATTGCCTTCACTACTTGTCCTGAGCTCCTAGCATTTCTTCTGACTCTTTTTCACAATATTCATCAATAATTTCTACTAAGCTTATAGAATCAACAATTCCTGCAACTAGACCCAACCAAGTGGTCTATATTTTTAATTTCCATTTCTTCTATATTAGACATGACTTATATGAACCTATCCCACTAATAAAATTCTGTTAATCCAAATGTGAATTGTGGCAAGATAGAGAAAAGCATTGAAGCAAGCAGCAATTCTCTCCGATCTAACGACTAATCTGCTATATTTTCTTTGAAACCACGCAAAGCATCGCTCTTGTTGAAAACGCGGCACAGAAATTTTGATAGGTCTGCCCTTATGTTTCTTAGTTTTCCAAATTCGTTTTGGAAACTGTGGTCTGATACCACGTTTACATAAAGTCTGCCGTGGGGAGTATCCCCACGGCGAGCTTTACGTAAAGCTGCTCGTTTTTCTTTAGAGTCATAGCCTTTATCAGCAGCAAGCACTTTAACACGTTTACGAGGTCTACCAGGTTTATTAGTTTTGACTTTAACACTGTCTAGAAGAGGTATTACTTGTTCTCGTTCGCTACCCGAAGCTGGTGTTGTAGAGTTGGCTAATGGCATTCCATTGCCATAGGTATAAGTATGTATTAGTATACCCTTTCCTTTCCCGCCATACTTAACCTCTTCACCACCTGCTATCGAGCGGGGGAAAAAGACCCGTCTACCGCGCCATAGTTCCAATCAATTAATCCTTTTTCTTCTCCAATCCCTAGTATACGGGCTTGTAAGCTTTGTAATGTTCCGTTGTTTTCCCAACGTTGGAGCCACCTATGTGCCGAACTTTTCGATGCTCATATTTTGCCTCTAGGAACATCGCACCAACGGCAACCTGTTATTAATATATACAACAAAGTATTAAGTACACATCGAAATGGAGTATGTGGCATTCGGCGATCGCGCTTTTGTGGTTATTTTGGAAATATGTCCTCAAACAACTGTAATGACTAATCGCTTAATCCTTCAAATCGCCCAGCCATATTATAATCCACCCTTCTGTGTCAAAAATAAGATTATCATATTTTTGATATTAGTGGGATAGGTTCATAGAACAGCGATTAAATATGGACGCTTAAACAAATACTTTCAACACAACTTTCTATACTTATACAATTTAAGAGCAACATATTTCTAACTATTAGCCCTACGGAAACAAATTTTGTTAGCTTTGAACTCAATCATAAGCACAGGTCTTATTATTATATAGTACAATTATATTATTTTGCGGGAAGTTTTTATTTTCACTTGCTGTTTGAGTAGCTTACGAATTTCCCATCAGCAAGTCTGGAGGGTTAATGTGAATAATTTATTTAGCTTAGCAATACTCCTCTATTTATGGTGATTGGACAGTTTAACCAAAATTAAGATAAATAGTATCGCTCTCGTAAATCTGGTAGTTTTTTAGAACTACCAGAACGTAAATTTGTCAATTAAATCCACATAAATAGTTTTTTTTAGCAAAGCTATTGTAAAAGCAAGTAAGTAATGCTATATTCTTAAGTCGTGGGTCAAATAACCCAGCCGGGATAGCTCAGTTGGTAGAGCAGAGGACTGAAAATCCTCGTGTCACGAGTTCAAGTCTCGTTCCTGGCATACAAGATGAA
>CAYMZW010000235.1:0-10720 GCA_964395005.1 uncultured Rivularia sp. | reverse complement strand
ATTGGTAATTGGTAATTGGTAATTGGTAATTGGTAATTGGTAATTGGTAATAATTTATTTTCCCCATCCCCCCATCCCCCCATCTCCCCATCCCCCCATCTCCCCATCCCCATCTCCCAACAAAATGTACCACCACAAGTTGATACTCACGATGGCACATTTTTAAAACATGGTTTATTCAATTTTGTTTATCAAGTTATGGTATCAGAAAGCAATTATTAAGTAAAAAATACAACATCAGGATTTAATATAGTACTTTTCTATTTGACCTATCGCTTCTACCGATGCACTGATTTAGAGAAATATTAATTTTTAATTCTGCCGTTACTACTATCCTCGATTTTTTATGAACATCACTTCGATGATTTTTTGACCTATTTCACAGCGAATACGTAAAGCTTGGTACAACTCTGTCAAGAAGTCTTCTTCTTCGGCAAGAATACCATCAGCTAAAACTAAATCGGTGGCGATCGCAAATGCTGTTTCTCTAAAATCTTCCTGCATGGAATCTTTCGCAGCATCAAATAAACTATTTACGCCTTCGTGTCTAATAATACCGGACAATTCATCCAGCATTGATTTCATATCATTTTCAGAGTGCCTGTTTAACACCTTTAAATTAGACAAAGCTCTATATATATCGCCTGCTTGCTTATGTGAAAGGTTGCCGTCTGGAGCAACTGCAATTAAAGCGATAACAGCGAAAGCTTCAGCAGCCGTGAGTGCATTTTGTACTCCACCTTGAGAACCAGATGCTCTATCAAATAGACTCATTACAACTTATTCCTTAAATAGGCTCTTTGTGGTAGTGTATATACTTACTTTTTTTATTTTCAAGTAAATAAAGCTACCAAAAGATTGTATAAGTATATTGTGCCCAAGATTAGTCCAAAGCGAACACTTGCACTCAGTTTTTTTGATACAACATTATTCTTTTTCTGTAGTTTTATTGAAAATGTTTAAAACAGGAGTTGCCGGAATTTTCTTTTTCTATTGTGTTAACAACTGCTAATCCGATTCCAGATATCGTTAGTAGCAGCATTATTGAAGCTAAGAAAGCTTTTACGAATATGTATAGGGCTTCATCGAAGAAAATATAGGTGGTCATAACTTGTATACCTGAACTCTTGAGTAACTAGCGCTATTAATTTCTCCAACAGGCTAGCGTTGCATTTCCGCCAGCAAAAAGCGCTTTATTGGTATCTTAACAAAACTTTAGCTTTCCAAGTGGTATCGTTATAACATTTTCTTTTAAAGTAATATGATTCTTATATGAAAATTAATTGAAGCTTGTTTTATCAAAATTTGCTTATTTAAAAATATTACTATTAAGTTAAATGTAAATATAAAAAATCATAGGTAGTAACTATTACAATATCTATTGCAATTATTACTGCTTTCTTCCTCTAAAGTCGCTTATAAAAAATTAATTTTCCTTTAGCCATTATTTGCTTTGATTCAATGCCTATACAGCCTGGACTTACGCAAAGCCCCCCTTGGCAAGGGCCTTGGGGGGATCTAAACGTTTGAAATGCCTGCGGATACCGTTGCGATTGCGTAAGTCCTAAGCTAATAGGAAGCCAAAATATAATATTAGTTACCGATGTGACGATTATCATTACTATATAAAATGTGGAGTATAAAAAATGGAGTTAGCTTCATACCTAATTAGTAAAATATTTCAAGAACGGGTGCAAGGCGATCGCTCTTTATTGAATATAGAAATAGAAAGCGATCGCCTTTTATTGAAATCTATATCATTAGCATATAAAAAACCTATATTTGAGAATTTTACCGAAGAAATTACAACATATATGTATCCTCGTCCAGCAAAAAACACAGGTGAGGCGGCAACATTTATCCGAAATTCTTTAGAAGGGATGAAAAACCAACACGAATTAATATTAGTAATTTTAAAAAAAGATTCTCAAGAATTTTTAGGTTGTGCTGGAATTCATCGCATTAATAGCAAACACCCGGAGTTTGGTATTTGGTTGAAAAAAACAGCTCATCGTAACGGTTATGGCTTAGAAACAGTGACAGCAATGAAAAATTGGTGTGAAGACAACCTAAATTGCGAATACTTTACTTACCCAGTGGACGAAAAAAATTATCCCAGTCGCAGAATACCAGAAAAATTGGGCGGGGAAATTCTTAGAACTTATCAAAAGAGGAATTTAAGCGGTAGAATTTTGAATCTAATTGAATACAGAATACAGTTATCAGTTATCAGTGAACAGTGAACAGTGAACAGTGAACAGTGAACAGTGAACAGTGAACAGTGAACAGTTATCAATTATCAATTCATTCCTAACTCCTAACAACTAACAACTAACCACTAACAACTAACCACTAACCACTAACAACTAACCACTAACAACTAACCACTATTTAAGAGCCTGAAAAAACGAATATAAAACATATTAATAGCAAGCCAAATATAAGTAATAAACCTTGATTTCGTCTTATCCAATTATTAATACTTACATTCAAACTGGGTTTTTGATTTTGCTGTTGTAATTCTAATTGGCGTTTTTCTTCATTCTGATAAAGAGTACATTCTTTCGCGTGGGGACGCTTGGAATAATTACAAGTATCGTCAATATGGTAAGTACAGGTTTCGCAAAGATACTCATCCCCCGCAGCGCGATGTAATGGAATACCGGGATGTCCGTAAGCTTTAAGCTCAGTACGACAAAAAGGACAGGTGAGTGCCTCAGAGTTTATAGTTTTTTTGCAGCGAGGGCAAATTGCAGTATCCACAGCCGATGCCAAATGTTGTGTTTGAATATATTGATTCTAACTGAACGGCAAAAAGTTAGGAGTGGCGGCAACGGATGGAGTGGCGGCAACGGATGGAATTAGGAGTTATGAGTTATGAGTTATGAGTTATGAGTTATGAGTTATGAGTTATGAGTTATGAATTTAAAGCCTATAACTTACCAATTACCAACTACCAACTACCAATGCCCAATGCCCAATGCCCAATGCCCAATCCCCAATCCCCAATCCCCAATTACCAATTACCCATTACCTATTTTTCATTTCTCGAATTTCCGCTCTCAATGCTTTGATTTCTTCATGTAGAGCGGTAATGGATTTGGAACTGGCTACTGATGCTTCTTCATCTTCAGCGTCTCTACCGATGAAAAATGTTGCAATTGCTGCTGTAAAATAACCAAATACTGTAAAAGCATATAAAGCTAATATAAAACATAAAACTCTTCCTTCTGGTGTCTGCGGGGAATAATCGCCTCCGTAGGTTATCATCAACATTGCCGTCCACCACAAGGCGTTTGTGTAACTTTTGATTCCTTCTCCGTCGGGAAGATTGCTTTCAAATGCATACATTCCCGCAGCACCAACGAAGGTGACAATTAAGGTAAGTCCTAAAACATAACCAAGGTTTCGCCGATTCATCGTAGCTCTCAAGGCTCGCATTCCGCGATTGAGGGAGCCAACTATCCGTAATAATCGCAGGGAGCGTGTAGCGCGAGCAACTCTTGCTAAACGTAACACTCGCACAAATCGGAAAATTCTTAACGCTGGAAGTAACAGGGAAATACCTATAAGCCAATTATTTTTTAGATACTTAAGTTTGCGGGGAGATATGCTAAATCGTAAGATAAAATCAAAAATAAATATAATCCAGATAGTTGTAGAAACGGCATCGAGAAAGGAATTTGTCCCCCAAATTAGTTCCACAACTAATAGCGCCAGCCATACAAAGCCCAGCACTATCATCGGCATTTCTAACCAATCGTCGAGTTGTTGAACAAAATCAGTTAATTCTCGATCTAGCTCGTATTTTTCAGTTTGATTTATTTGCGACATCGGTTGGGGCTGTAAATTATGCAGGCAATTCTTCCTCAAGAAAGCGATACAAATACCTTTGGGAAGATGCTTTTAGATAGATATTATTAGTATTAATGAATAATAAAGCAGCCACATCCCGCTACAAGGAGAATTTTGATGAGTGTAAAGCAGATTTGGAGGTTATTAAAGGAAACTTTTAAAGAATGGCAAGATGATAATGCTTCTCGATTAGCTGCTGCTTTGTCATATTACACAATTTTTTCTTTAGCGCCTTTGTTGATTATTGCGATTGCGATCGCGGGTGCTGTATTCGGAGATGAAGCTGCTAAGGGTGAGATAGTTAAACAAATACAGGGATTGGTAGGTAAAGCTGGTGCGGAAGTGATTCAAACGGCGCTGCAAAATGCTCAAAAGCCAGATACCCGCAATTTCGCTTCAATTATCAGTATTGGGGTTTTGTTATTTGGTGCGAGTAACGTTTTTGCTCAAATTCAAGATGCGCTTAACACGATTTGGGAAGTTGAACCAAAGCCAGGGCGTAGTTTTCTGCTAACGCTTCGCAAACGTTTTTTATCTTTTGCAATGGTAGCGGGTGTAGGCTTTTTATTACTGGTATCGCTGATTGCTAATGCAGTTTTAGAAGCGATGCTTAAATACTTTGATAGTTTATTGCCTGGATTTGGTTGGTTATGGCAAATCGGTAACTTTGGAATTTCTTTTGCAGTTATTACCCTGCTGTTTGCCTTTATTTACAAATTTATTCCAGATGCCAAAATTGCTTGGAACGATGTCTGGATTGGCGCAGCTATGACTTCATTGTTATTCGTAATTGGTAAATCACTATTAGGTTTATATTTAGGAAACAGCAGTTTCGGTTCGGCTTACGGTGCTGCGGGTTCATTAATAGTTCTTCTTGCTTGGATTAACTACGCTGCTCAAATTATTTTCTTTGGTGCCGAGTTTACTCAAGTTTATGCCAGTAAATATGGCTCTCGCATCGTTCCAGATGAAAATGCAAGAAGAGTACCTGAAGCTGATAGGGCGAATAAAGGAATAAAGCGGAGGAATTCCCCTCGAAAAAATTAAGCTTTTCGGTGTGTAGGCTCCACATAACGCACCTGTTATACAAGAATTTAGAAACCCGGTTTTTTGAAAAAACCCGGTTTTTTTGTATCTCAAAGATTTTTTAATTCTCATATTTCTCAGAAAAATCTTACCGAAGCCTCAGTTACCCATCATTAGCGATTAAGAGTCATCCCCGATACTTAATATCAGCAACCAAGAGATGTGCATAAATCATTTGCACTCATCCCTAGTTAATTAATGTTCTAACAAATCAATCAAAATCAACTTTGGAGATATTAAATCATGGAATTCATTAAAAACTGGGCTTTGTTCGTATTCATCTACTTTGCAATTTTATTTAGCGTTGATGGAGATACTGCTAACGAGTTTTTTGAGTATGTATTTGTTTATGATTAATTTTTATAGAGACGCGGAATTTAATTTTGCGTCTTTAATATTTAATTGTAAAAGGGTAAATAATTGTATTTGTATGTTGGGTTAGACGCACTTTCACATTTGACAATTAACCACTAACCCTGGCGTTGTGTCGTAACCCAACAAAGCGTGTTTTAATTTCAAACTAAATTACCAAAATAAATTTGTGGATGTTTAATATTCTTATTTATAGTTGAATCATTTGGTTTAGTTTTCCTGCGTTATGTTAGGTTCCCTTGCTCTGTTCCCTATTGCCCATTCCCTGTTCCCTAAAAACCAAAATTAGAAATAAATTCAACCTGTTGCAATTGTAAATCAAGGATTAGTCGAAGTTTGAAAGACTTTTGCTTTAATTTAAATAAGGACGAGCTAACATAAAACTTGAAATCGATTTAGAATCTACTGGCTCTCCTTCTAAAATCGCTTTTTCCAACTCAGCGGGAGTGAAATACAAAACTTCTATATCTTCATCTTCATCTAAGTTGAGCGGTGTTTCTAATTTTTCTAAATCCTCGGCTAGATATGCGTAAATAATCTCGTCTGAATATCCAGGTGCTAAGTAAAATTGTCCTAAATTCTGCCATTTACCAGCACGATAACCCGTTTCTTCCTGGATTTCTCGTTGAATTGTTTCAAAAGGACTTTCGTTTTCTTCTATTGTACCGGCAGGAAATTCTAATAGTCTTCCGCTAACTGCGAAACGATATTGACGCAAAAGTATTAATTTACCTTCTGATGTTACGGGTACAGCTAAAGCTCCACCAGGATGACGAATACATTCCCACTCTCCTTCCGACTTATTTGGTAGCCGCAAACGATTTACTTCAAAATTAAATTTTCGCCCTTCGTAAAATAAACGCTGCTTTAATAGCTGCGGCAATTCTTTATCTAATGTCATAGTAATCGTTTAATTTTTTTCAACAATTAATCATTTCTGAGGAACATTTGATTTTTTATGTTCCTTGTGGTATGTTGTGACCGACTCGGCATGGGTACAGAAATTTTGAATTTAAAATACAATCCCTACTGTTTTCTCCCATAAAAAATTATGGGTTTGTAGTAAGCGATTTATCGCTCCGAGGGACGCGCATTCCGGAGCTAAGAACTTTTCTACCCATCATCATTTATGGGACAAAAGACTACTATATTACTCAACTGCATTAATTTTAATGGGTTTTCGTTTTGACTTTAATGCCTAAGAGCGATAAATCGCTTACTACGAACGAAGATTGTCCGTTAATAAATATACATCCGAACAGTCCACTTGTTTAACTAGTTCTTTAATCGGACGTTTGCTAACAGGTTCTACCCAATCTGGAGCTATTTCGGCTAAAGGTACCAGTACAAAAGCCCGCTGTGACATTCGCGGATGGGGAATTTCTAGAGTTGGGGTATGTACGATAAAGTCATCGTACAATAACAAATCTAAATCTAAAGTCCGCGCTCCCCAACGTTCTTTTCGCTCGCGTCCAAATTGATTTTCTATTTCTAATAAAATTTCTAACAGCTTCAAAGGATCGAGATCCACTGATATAGCAACGCATCCGTTTATATAGTCTGGTTGTGGTGGCCCAACAGCTTTGGTTCTATACCAACTAGATTTTATCTTATATGTAATACCTGGTACTTTATGTAGAGTTTTTACGGCTGCATCTAAAATTGTCAGTGAATCCCCTATATTACTACCAAGGGCAATAACGCTATCATGCAATTTAATATATCTCCCAAATACAGATAATTGCGAAATATTATGATAAATTAGTTGATATTACTGAATAAAATGTATTGTATAATACAATTGATTATAAAAAAATCTAAAGAAAAGTTTGTAAAAGAGTAAATCTATTTAAATATTTATAGGATATTATACTAACACGAGTATGGGGCAACAATCTAGAACGTTCGTGGTGGTTAGACTGCAATTAGTCGAAGGGAGGAACTAACGTGGCGAAGTTTACCTCTTGGTTCAAGCAAAAAGCAAATAGCTTGAGTAACGGACTTAAGAATAAGCCGAGTTTAAAATCGGATCGAGTTGATAAGAATTCTGAACAAATTACGCAAGAAACGTTTCCAAGCGAGTTGGTGGGAGCGAGACAAGATGGTGAAGATTCACAGAGTGCACAATTAATTACTAAAAAATTGTCGCCTTTTCCTCCGACAGTTGAGGTACAGCGCGATACGTTACCTACTCAAGAATCACCAGAATCACCAGAATCACCACCAAAAACTTTAGGTGGGAAAGCAAAATTAGTTTTAGGTAATACCAAGCATTTTTTAGGTGAAGCGAAAAAAGTTTCAACCAAGGTGCTTGATAAACTTCCCGGTAAAGGAAAACCGCTTTATCGTCGCTACTGGTTTTTGACTACTTTAGGTGTCAGTGGCGGGATAATGGCATTTAGTTATGGTGTATGGTCGATAGATAAAACTTTACCTTCCAAAGACCAGTTAAGTGCTGCTGCCAGAGAAAAGACTTTGACAATTAAAGCTGGTAACGGCGAAATTTTGTATCAGCAAGGGGAAGCAACAAGGGAAAAGCTGAAGATAAACCAGATTCCCGATAAATTGCAAAAAGCTTTTATTGCTTCCGAAGACAGAAGATTTAAGGAACATAGCGGTATTGATGCTAAAGGAATCTTGCGGGCTGCTACTAGTAACTTGCGATCGCAAGATGTGGTGCAAGGTGGAAGTACCATCACGCAACAGTTAGCGCGGATTCTATTTCTGAATCGAAATAAAACGGTAAATCGCAAACTGCAAGAAATTCGTTTAGCTCAGAAATTAGAGCAAGAGTTAACTAAAGACGAGATTTTAGAGCGGTATTTAAATCTAATATATTTGGGTTCCGGCGCTTATGGTGTAGCGGATGCGGCTTGGGTTTATTTTTCTAAGCCAGTAGGTGATTTAACTTTGAGTGAAATGGCAACAATTGCCGGTTTGGCTCCCGCTCCCAATGTGTTTTCACCAGCGGAAAATCCAGAATCTGCCAAACAGCGGCGCAATTTAGTATTACAACGGATGCTAGATGATGGATTTATTACAGCAGCCGAGAAACAAAAGGCAGTATCCGAACCTTTAACTGTAAAAACTAGTTTGCCCAAAAGATACAAAGTACAAGCGCCGTATTTTATCACCTATATTCAAAAAGAACTGCCTAAATACGTAGAAAAAGATGTATTAGATGCCGGAGGATTGGTAGTAGAAACTACTTTAAATCCAACTTGGCAGAAAAAAGCAGAGGAAGCAGTAGATAAAACCTTACGTAACCAAGGGCGTTGGCAGCGATTCAAACAAGCTGCAATGGTTTCTATAGATCCCCGCAACGGCGAAATTAAAGCAATGGTTGGCGGTAAAGACTTTGGTAAAAACAAGTTTAATCGCGTAACCCAAGCCCAAAGGCAACCAGGTTCAACATTCAAAGGATTTGTTTACGCAGCAGCAGTAGCAGCCGGAAAAAATCCTATGGATGGTTACTTGGATGCGCCAATAGTAGTTGATGGTTACGAACCGAAAAACTATGATGAAGGCTTCCGGGGCTGGATAAACATGAGAGATGCTCTCACCAAGTCAATTAATATTGTCGCGGTGAGAATATTAATGAAAATAGGATACCAGCCAACCATTGACTTAGCGCAGAAGATGGGAATTGAATCCGAAATCAAACCCGTTATTTCTATGGCTCTTGGTTCCAATGAAGTTAACTTATTAGAATTAACCAGTGCTTACGGTACCTTTGCCAACAAGGGAATGCACATAAAACCTCACGGTATTACCCGCGTTCTCAGTCGTAACGGCGATGTAGTTTGGTCGGCAGATTTTCAAGGAAAACGAGCATTAGATGCTGATAGCTCGGCGATTACAACCTGGATGTTGCGAAACGTAGTCACATCCGGAACCGCTACCCGCGCTCAAATAGGTCGTCCCGCAGCAGGTAAAACGGGCACCACCGATGAAGCCAGAGATTTATGGTTTGTCGGCTTTATTCCTCAATTAGTAACAGGTGTATGGTTGGGTAACGATAACAACAAACCTACTAACGGTGACAGCACCACCGCCGCTTATACTTGGCGGCAATTTATGAAACAAGCTACCGATGGAATGCCCGTCGAGAAGTTTCCCGAACGACCTAAGTTAACCGGAAGAAAAGCCAGCATTAAAGTAAAGCCAATTAAAGCTGTACGAGTTATTAACAAAGCGATACCTAAAGCAGACGATTCCGACGACGATACAGCAACTACAACTAACAATAATAGAAATTCTTCACGACGCAGAAGTACAAGAACAAGAAGGAGAAGAAGTACTACTACTAATAGTTCTACAAGTGGTAGCAATCGTCGCACAAGAAGCACCACTCCAACCCAAAGAAGATCGACTACTAGGACGCGCCGTCGTCGCAGTAATGTAAGTTCGGGTTCATCCAGGAGAAAAACTTCAACTCCATCTCGCACTCAAAGACGTAGAAGAACGAGCAAACCAACTTCCACAAGAAGAAACAGGCGCTCATCACCACCAGTAAGGAAACAGCGTTCGGCTCCAGTAAGGAGAAGACGTTCCACAGCTCCTAAGCCAAAGAGACGTTCGGCTCCAGCACCAGCACCAAAGAAAAGATCAGCACCAAGTTCATCCGGTTCATCATGGCGCGAGAGACTCAAGCCGGGGAGTTAACAGTTAACAGTTAACAGTTAACAGTGAGCAGTTAGGAGTTGGGAATTGGGCATGGGGCGTAGGTAATTGGTAATTGGTAATTGGTAATTGATAATTGGTAATTGATAATTGGTAATTGATAATTGGTAATTGGTAATTGATAATTGATAATTGGTAATTGGTAATTGGTAATTATTCTCTCCCACTCCCCATCTCCTTGTCTCCCCATCTCCCGCTCTCCCCCAAAGTGGTACGCTGTATTTAATACATTCATAGGTAATGTTGCCTGTTTTAGGAGAAGAAATTTATGCCTTTATTAATGCAAGCTGCCGCAGAAACTGCTGAGTCTGGTTTTCAATTTCCTTTAGCTTTTACGCTGGTTTATGTAGTTGGTTTTATAGCCGCTATCAGTATTGGTTCGATTGCTTGGTACAATTCTAAGCGCCCTGCTGGTTGGGAAAGTAAAAAGCGTCCCGATATTGTACCCAAAGTTGAAAAAGAAGATAATCCTGGGGTTTAGGTAGCAATCAATTTCAATCAAAATCAAAATTAACAAAAAAATAAGCCGGAGAGTTATTCCTCCGACTTTGTTTTATATTTGGTTTTGAAAGATTACAGATAAACTTACGCAGCACTTTTTTGTTTGATTTTCTTGGTTGCACGCTTGCGGCGAGTAGCTGTTAATCCAACTCCTATAATGCCAATACCTAATATGCTAGTAGGTTCTGGAACTGATGCTAAATTAGAACTTGATTGAGAAACT
>CAYMZW010000234.1:0-10804 GCA_964395005.1 uncultured Rivularia sp. | reverse complement strand
ATAGTTACTTTGATAGCCAACGATAACTGGATGGAGTTTACGATTCGTTATCCTGTCAGCTACAAAAAGCGTCGGATTGAGAAGGATCAACTATTTACTCGGATTCTCGATGAATTTGAAAACACCAACGGACGAGTTACATTTGCTTCCGCTACTTTCGAGCTTGTAGAAGCACCTACATTTAACGTGAGATTAACTGATAAAGTTAACGGACAGGGCAAATATATCTAAAAATTAAGCTAGGTGCAGCTCCCGCTGCATCAGCAATTTACGAAAAGGCGATACCCAAATCGGCGAAGCCATCGCAATTTTAGACCTACGGTGTACACACATCTCGGCTCTATCCCCCTAAATCCCCCTTTTTAAGGGGGACTTTAACTCCAGTTCCCCCCTTTTTAAGGGGGTTAGGGGGGATTTAAACGCTGTAAAACAAATCTAAAAAACTTCTGTCTACGCGGTAGCCATTATGACTGGGAGAGGATTTTGGTTTACAGTAGATAAACCTTTGAGTAGCACTATCCGCCGCTGAACTACTACCGATAAGAATTTGGTCTTCAGAGATGATATCACCCGCAATTAGTCCGCCACCAAAGCCAGCAGCAGAAACGTGAATTGTATCGTCGGTGGCTGAGAAATCTGTAATCTCATCGATACCTTCGTTGGGGTTGTTGAAAACAAAGATATCGGCACCGGCACTCCCTGTGAGTTCATCATCGCCCATTCCGCCAATTAAAGTATCTTCACCAGCACCTCCATCTAAAGTGTCTCTATCGCTACCGCCAATTAAACTATCGTTACCAGAATATCCTCTTAGTTTGTCTCTACCCTCATTGCCGCTCAAAGTGTTATTTAAATCATTTCCGTAGACACGATTGTCAAGGGAATTACCAGTACCGTTAAGGGCATTACCAGTTAGCATTAAATCTTCCACATGGGCAAGATTTTCTAATGAATAGTTAATTGAAGCTTCTACTTCATCCCCCGAACCTTCCGACTCGTTTTCAATAATCACGTCGTCGAGGGAATCAACAATATAAGTATCGCTATCTGCACCGCCAATTAAGGTTCCGCCATCTGGTAGCCCCGAAAAGAATTGATGTGCTGTATTCAGAGCAGGTGTAAAGTTTGTACCACCACCTCCATAGGCATTTTGAATAGCTGTAACTGCTTGAGTGGCATCTAGTAAACCGCTTGGAGATACACTCTTTACGTTACTATCAAAAGGTATAACCTTAAATTGACTAACATCAGCAATACCACTGTTAATTAAGGAGTTAGTTAAGCTAGTATAAGCACTTTTCGCTTCTTGCAAAGGATTTCCATTCATACTCCCCGATACGTCGATGATATAGGCGAAGTTGTACTGTAAATTCTGTTGGGAGGAGGAGAGATTTATTTTGTAGTCTGCATCTCTGTCATACATATATATTGATGAACCTAGTGATGCATAAATTGTGTCTCCATTGTTGTTTAAGATACTTGTTTCGTTGGTATCTTCGGGACCGTCTTTTGAGGGTAAGGAGACTATAGTCCTGCTTCCATAAGCGTCGTCAAATATGGCATACTCGATATTTTTCAGCGTGTCTTTACCCTCTATTTGAGTTCCTTTGATGTGATTAAAAGTTATAGTATCTCCTGAAATCGAGTATTTAAAATTTTCATATCTATCTCTGAAAATAGCAGTATCGCGTTTTCCTTGGGAACCATCAAGAGTATCGTCACCTTCACCTCCGCTAAGAGTATCATTACCACGAGCAGAAGCAGTTTCATACAATTCACCAATTAGTTTGTCATTTCCCTCTCCACCAATTAAGATATCGTCACTAAATCCTCCATAAACGGTATCTGAGCCTTTTCCAGGATGAAAATAAATGCCATTATCTTTATATGGGTCTAAAAGTGGGGATCGTAGTTGGCTTACCGGATATAATGTATCATTGCCCAACGAACCATATACAATTGGTTTATTCCCGTAGAGAAATTTTGTGATACCGGCATCGAATAGTTCATTTACAAATTCATTTGTACCTAAACCTATTTTTGCGAATCCACTAGGTGTGTTTAAATACCAACACCAAAACCAAAAGGACGTGCTTATATTTTTATCCGAAATAAAAACGGACGTTGGTTACGTTCTGCAAAACTAAGACCTGATGACAAACAGAAAGCTACATGGGGTAGTGTGAAGATTTCTGGTAATCGGGTAATGTTTGTCGGAAGCGGTGATAGAAAATTGTACATTTACAAGAGGGTTGATTGAAAAAGGTAGACAGCAAAGATTTTCACACAATAATTAATATTTCCCGCAATAACAGACCATTAGCAATTCCAACAGTTATCCACCTCCTATCCGTAGAAGATTGCAACATTTTACGCAGCACCATTGATCACCTACCTGTTATAAAAGGTAAATTAATTAGCGCAACAGTAAAAATTGCCGCAGAATTTAAGACATCCAACACATAGATAAGCGCGGATACTTTTGATGTCAAAATGCGTCTCGAAATATGTATCTGATACAACGAAAAATCAACTATTCACAAATAAAATAGTGCTGCAAACTTGATATAAAACCTTGAGCAAAAGCTTTCTTTAAATACTAGTATCCAGGTTTTAAACACCTTGAATATCTAGCTGTATTTAACTGACATCTTGCACCATTGTCGTTAAGCCCTAGTACCCGCCGATAATACAATCTTGGCTACATACAAAGTACGTTAAAACGCACTAAAACCCTTGCCCAGTCTGATTTATCAGACTTTGTATATTAGCCTGAGAATTTATTCTAAGGCGGTTGTTGAGAATAACGCAAGATATGAAATTTAATGCTCTTGAGCTTTTCTTCAGAATCTGTTTATAAAGTTACACAATACTAATACTGATTGCAATGAGTAAAAAAACTTACATAGCCTATGTATATTTGCTGCCATATAAATTAGTTAATCATCTATTTATATTCTTAAAAACTTGATATACAAAGGTTTTTGGTTTATCGGTTATCTGAAATAAAATTATAATAGTTCATTTGTACTGTGCTAATTTTATAAATATTAATTACAGTGAATGTTTGTTAAGTTTCTTGTCAAATCTTATCTGTATGTGAATACGATATTTGATAGCCGAGGGGTGATTAAATTGTTATTCAAAGTGTTTTGTTGTAACCTACCGCTGCAAAAGAGTTTTAATTTCACTGTCAGGATTACAACTATAGATGGAAGGGAAGGCGGTATAAATGTAATACACTCAACCCAGAAATATCGTATTGCTAAATTACTAGTTTTTATGAAAGGAATAAGCGGAAAAAACGTTTTAGTCACGGGTGCAACTTCCGGAATCGGTCAATCAATTGCGGTCAGATTTGCTCAAGAAGGTGCGAATGTAGCGATTAACTATCGAAAAAGCCCTGAAGATGCCGAAGATACCGAGAAATTGATTTACAAAGCCTGCACCGATGCCCGTTGTGGTTGTGAAGGTAAAGAAATATTGGTACAAGCCGATGTATCAAAAGAAGAAGATATTGTAGAAATGTTCGCTGAAGTAAAAAAAGAATTCGGCGGATTAGATATTTTAATTAATAATGCCGGAATACAAATACCAGGAGCAGCACACGAAATTCCATTTGAAGAATTTGCAAAAGTAATCGACGTTAATTTAAAAGGTGCTTATTTATGTGCCAGAGAAGCAATTAAAATGTTTCTTGAGGGAAGTAATGGTGGAAGTATCATCAACGTTTCCAGCGTTCACCAAATCATACCCAGACCACAATATATCAGCTATTCGGTCAGTAAAGGCGGAATGCAAAACTTAACTCGTACTCTAGCGCTAGAATATGCTAGAAGAAAGATTCGAGTCAACGCGATCGCCCCCGGTGCAACTATCACACCCATCAACGATGCTTGGACTGACGATCCAGAAAAAAAAGCAAACGTAGAAAGCCATATACCAATGGGTAGAGCGGGTACCTCCGAAGAAATGGCAGCCGTAACAGCTTTTCTGTGTTCCGACGAAGCAGCATACATCACCGGACAAACTTTATACATTGACGGTGGATTAACCCTTTATCCCGACTTCCTCGAACCCTGGAGTGGATTGGGATAGGAGTTAGGAGTTAGGAGTTAGGAATTAGGAGTTAGGAATTAGGAGTTAGGAATTAGGAGTTAGGAATTAAGAGTTAGGAATTAAGAGTTAGGAATTAAGAGTTAAAAACTGATAACTGATAACTGATAACTGATAATTGATAATTGATAATTGATAACTGTTTATATGCGAAAATCAATTTGGCTGAATGCAGCTTTAAGCTGTTTTATGACTTGCGCTTTACCCGTTTTGACTGCTAATCGTGCTGTGAGTGCGGAAAGGTTGAAGCTTTCTTTTGGAATAGTTGAAAGATCCATTTCGGTTGATTCTTTGGAAACTTATGCCAAAACTGGACAAATAAATGATGAATTAGCAGCTTATTTTAAATATGTCCCTGAAGAAAGTAGGGCAGAATTAAGACAAGCATTGCTTGCTCCTATTGAATTGGGGGCTGTTGAAGTTTCTCAATTTTTATATTCGCCTATTGGTGAAACGCTTTTGGAAAGTCTTTCGCAGGTAGTTCAAAGCGAATTTCGCAATCGCGGACAAACAAATCGTCAAAAATATCGCCGCAGCAGTGGATTTTATGGAACTCGTGCCGCTTTAATTTTAGCAGCCAGTAAACCTAAGAATTTTAATATTATAAATATACTACGTCAATTTCCTTCTCAAACTATTTCAATCGATTTATTCCGCGGTTTGGAAATTGGATTACGAGCAAGAAATATTGTAAATCGAACTCGAAAAGCAGTTACACTAATTAATGAAAAATCTGTAAAAGAAGCTAACAGCGAAACCGTTTCAAGTAATATTATTTCAGAGAAATTGCGAAGAGGAAGTTTTACCTATACTAAGAAAAGCAGAACTCTTACCGATGTATCTCGCATTCGTAGTTTTCCTGTAGATATTTATTTACCATCAACAACAAAACCTCGTCCGGTGATTGTAATTTCTCACGGATTGGGTTCCGATCGCTCTAGTTTTGCTTATTTAGCAGATTTTCTAGCTTCCCACGGCTTTGTAGTTGCAGTACCCGAACATCCTGGTAGTAATGCTCAACAATTGCAGGCATTATTAGGAGGAATTGCCGATACAGTTACAGAACCCCGAGAATTTGTTGACCGACCTTTTGATGTAAAATACATTTTAGATCGCCTCGAATTTTTATCTAATTCCGATGACGAATACAAAGGACGTTTCAATATGGAACAAGTCGGAGTTATCGGACAATCCTTTGGAGGTTATACTGCTTTAGGGTTAGCAGGTGCTGATATTAATTTCGCGCAGTTACGAAAGGATTGTCCGGTTGATAGAAACACTTTGAATGCTTCGCTATTGTTGCAATGTCAAGCTTTAGGTTTACCCGAATTTAATTATCAATTATCAGATCCAAGAATTAAAGCCGCAATTGCAATTAATCCAGTTGATAGCAGCGTTTATGGAAAAGAAGGTTTAAGTAAAATTAAGACTCCAGTTATGATTGTAGCTGGTACTGCCGATACAGCTGCTCCTGCATATCCAGAACAGATTGTACCTTTTACTTGGTTAACAAATGAAAACAAATATTTAGTATTAATGAACGGTGGTACGCACTTTTCTACAATTGCACAATCAGCGGATGATACAATTACTTTACCTTCGCAAGTAATCGGTCCAACTCCTAATTTAGCTCGCGATTATACGAATTATTTAGCTTTAGCAATGTTCAAAACTTATGTTGCTAATGATTCAAGTTATCGCCGTTATTTAAATACAGATTATATCAATTCTCTCGGTGAAGATAAATTATTTTTACGTGTAGTCAAAGACCTGACAAATAAAGAATTAAGGTCATTTAATAAAGATGATGAAGGATTAAATGTAGCAGTTAATTTAGAAAATTGAAGTAAGAGTTTTTAACGCAGAGGAACGCAAAGGTAAGCGCAAAGTAACGCGGAGTTTTTAGATTAACTTGAACGAATAACTTGAAAAGTTTGGTATAACTTCACGGGGAGGAAAAGAGTTTAATCCTGTTAACTAAACAGAAATTAAGAGAATTTATTTTCAAAATAATTCTTTTTTGGATATTCAATTCCCAATGCCCCATGCCCAATGCCCCATGCCCAATCTCCTATTCCCTAATTTGTAAACTGCACTACTTTTTGTTCCAAAACTTGAATAAAACCTACAGCAATTTGAATTAATGGCCAAGCAATTAAACAAATTAAACCTGCTTTACGAGTAGTAATATCTAAGGCTTGAGTTGTGGCGACAATTACCGCTAAAAGACTCCATACTGCTAAAATTAATTCTATCGATCTTCCTAGTAAGGGAATTAAAGTAAGAAAATTTAATACTTGGGGTGCATAAGCAAAGCCGATCGGACTTAATAAACTACCAAATTTTGGATCTTTTAATTTTATCCATTCTCCAACTTTCCAAATAGTTAAAGTCCAAACATAATACCCAACAATAATCGAAAGAGCATCTATTAAAAGCGCTAATAACAATAAATAAATTGGCGCTCGATTTATTAATAAAATAAAAATACTGCCCAAAGCATGAGAAACACCTGCCAAAATTACAATAGTTAAAGCTAATTGATTATTGAATGGTGTATTACAGGCATTATCGTAAAGCTCTTCGTTTAAAAGTAAAGCATTTTTAATTGTGTATAATAATTGCCATTTATGTGTATTTTGAGTTGGATTCATACTATTTAACTAGACGTTGCTGGAATTTTGAATATAATCGAGTATTGATTAATGTGCAAGATTTATTAAGAGGGCATAGGGAATTGGGCATAGGGCATAGGGAATTGGAAAGCTTATAAATTAACCTCTTAGGAGATTAAGAAAACCATATCAAAAAAATATTTTTCAAATTAATTAAGCAATTCTCACTATTCTTTCTTGTTACTCTTTCCTATTCCCTATTCCCTATTCCCCAATTCCCTCTTATATAAAATGCTAAAAATTATCAATCGGATTTTGCGATGGCTGCGAGGAGAAACTTTAAAGTTATTGATTTTCGCAGGAATATTATTAATTGTTTGGGGAATTACTGCTCCGGTAGGTACTTTGTCTTGGTGGTTAAGTACGGGTACTCAAGCTTTGGGATTCGATATAAATCCGACTCCAGATTTAATTCAAAATAATTTTAATCTAAAAAATGCTGGAGATAAAAATTGCTATATTATTTTTCTCCCCGGAGTTGGTGACTTTTCCGCTAATGAATTAACTCCAGGTGAAGAAATATTTCTCAATCAATTAGCAAAACTTCATTCCCAATGTGCAATTGTAGCTGATGTTTTTCCTTACTCAGCAGCAAATAAAAGTTTGGGGGCGCAACGTTTCTTAGCTCCTGTGTGGCGTTTTGCTTCTAAAGGGCAAGGTTGGTTGAAAAATGCAGATGTGTTAATTAAAATTCGTAACTTGTGGCGTTTTGCTATTTCCGCCGATAGCCGCTATAGTTCGGTTTATAACTTAGGAATTGCCAAGGCGATCGCCGAACGTATGAACGCTGCATCTCCTATAAATTCAACATCCGAGCAACCCATCAAAATTATCCTTGTCGGTACCAGCGGAGGGGCGCAAGTATCTTTGGGTGCAGCAGAATATTTGGATAAATGGTTAAATACACGGTTAATACTAGTTTCAATCGGCGGTAGTTTCGACGGTGAAACAGGTTTTAATACAGTTGAAAAAGTATATCATTTGCGGGGTAGCCGAGATTGGGTTGAGGATGTTACTAAAATTGTATTTGCCGATCGCTGGTCTTGGATGGTAAATTCTCCTTTTATTAAAGCTGTACGGCAAGGGCGATATCAAGTTGTAGAAACGGGTTCTCATACCCATGATGGTGTAAATGGTTACTTTAGCACCGAGATGGTAGATAATACGCAAACTACTTATGTGGGTTTATTATTAGACAAAGTTGATCGATTGCCCATTTGGGATGATTAATCATCAATCAAATCTATTTCCAAAAAAAGTAATTCACACTACAATATAGACTTCTTGCATTTTGCATTAATTCAATTTTTGTTACCTTGGTGAAATGGGCGTAATTGCTTTTATGTAATTATTTTCTTTCCCCTAATCGATTTAATTTGTGTAAATATACTAATTTTCAGGAGTTAAGCTGTGAGCATTGAGACTCTTGTTCAACAGACCAACCAGTCATCTACCCCTTTTAATAAAGAAAGCTTTGATGAAGTGGTCATGTCCACTTACGGACGTTTTCCTGTAGCCTTAGACAAAGGTTCTGGATGCCGTTTGTGGGATACCGAAGGAAAAGAATATTTAGATTTTGTTGCTGGAATTGCTACCTGTACTTTGGGACACGCCCATCCAGCAATGATAGAAGCGGTAACGCAACAAATTCAGAAAATACATCACGTTTCAAATTTATATTACATTCCCGAACAAGGAGAATTGGCGCGTTGGATAGTTGATAATTCCTGTGCCGATAAAGTCTTTTTCTGTAATTCCGGTGCCGAAGCCAACGAAGCAGCGATCAAATTGGCGCGAAAATACGCTCACACTGTCTTAGATATCGATAAACCAATTATCTTAACGGCGAAACATAGTTTCCACGGACGTACTTTAGCAACAATTACGGCTACAGGACAACCGAAGTATCAAAAAAACTTCAAACCTTTAGTGCCGGGATTCTATTACGTACCCTATAACGATATCAATGCCATAGAAGAAGCAATTAGCGAGTTAGATGAAGGTGATTATGGTGTCAGCGCTATCTTGTTAGAACCGTTGCAGGGAGAAGGCGGTGTTCGTCCTGGGGATGTAAAATATTTTAAGAAATTGCGTTCGATTTGCGATGAAACTGGTATCTTATTAATTTTTGATGAAGTACAAGTAGGAATGGGGCGTACTGGTAAATTATGGGGTTACGAACAGCTTGGAGTTGAGCCAGACGTTTTCACCAGCGCCAAAGGTTTGGGTGGAGGTATCCCCATTGGTGCGATGATGGCAAAAAAATTCTGTAACGTATTTGAAGCAGGAGATCATGCCAGCACCTTCGGCGGTAATCCATTTGCTTGCGGCGTAGCTCGAGCCGTCTGTCAAACTTTAGAAAAAGAGAATATCCTACAAAACGTAAGCCAAAGAGGCGAACAATTGCGCCAGGGTTTACAAAATATTGCGGCAAAATATCCCGAACATATTGCCGAAGTACGCGGTTGGGGTTTAATTAATGGAATGGAATTACAAGCTTCGATTGAGTTAAATGCCATTGATGTAGTCAAAGCTGCGATGGAATTAGGTTTATTTTTAGCTCCAGCAGGTGCGAAAGTTGTTCGCTTTGTTCCACCGTTGATTGTTACGGAAACAGAAGTAGAGGCTGCGTTGCAGATTGTCGATCGAGTTATGAAGCAGGTTGCAGGTTAAAGGTTAAAGGTTAAAGTTTAAAGGTTAGAGGTTAAAGGTTTTGGGGAAAGTTGTGGAAGATAAATTCTTGTTTTCCCAAACTTTCCGCAAAATTCCTGCATAAACGCATCCGTTGTTAAAATCCAAAATTACAAAATCAAATTGATGAAAATCTAAATAATCGTTTAATAATTGTCGCGTGTATTGATATGCGTGCATTTTCCTCTATAAAACCGAATTTTTCCGTTCAAATGCTGATAGCAGTAGGACTATATAGACGCAACATAGCCCTGCTATTTATGCTATTGTATAAGGCAGAAGATTGAGTTCGGTGGTTCAGTTTGTTTGATTATGTATTGCAGACTTCTCCGGATGTAAATCTCATCATAACTGTTAATTCTGGAGACGTTGTATGTCGATTTACGTGGGCAATCTCTCTTATGAGGTTGTAGAAGATGAGCTAAAGCAAGTCTTCCTCGAATATGGAGAAGTTAAAAGCATTTATTTACCAATGGATCGTGAAGCAGGACGTATTAGAGGTTTTGCATTTGTTGAAATGGGATCTGATGCAGAGGAAGCTACAGCAATAGAATCCCTTGATGGTGCTGAATGGATGGGACGGAGTTTACGAGTAAATAAAGCCAAGCCGAAGCCAGAAAGAAGCGCTTCCGGTGGTGGTGGTAGGTGGTAATTAAGTAATGTCAAGCGATATAATAGACATTACCTTACTCGATCGAAACATTATTTAACTTTTGAGTATAAAGGGCAAACTAATTGTATGCCCTTTTTTTGCTCGCAGTTAATGCTACTCTTGACACTTGAGCATTAATTGCTATATCTGACAGCGTTACTTTAAATTAGGAGAGAGAATGACCCAAATAGTTGTAGGCGAAAACGAAGGAATCGAATCAGCATTGCGTAGATTTAAGCGCGAAGTTTCTAAAGCTGGTATCATGCCCGATATCAAGAAACATCGCCATTTTGAAACGCCTTTACAAAAACATAAGCGTAAGGCGATCGCCAGATCCAAGCAGCGTAAGAGACGCTTCAAGTACTAAAAACGGTCAGATTTCCCAAAATTTTCTTGATTTTTGTAGGAAAGTAATTATTCGCGAGCATTGTGGCAGATCAATTATCAATTATCAATTATCAATTAAAGTTAATAGTTGTTTATTGTTCATTGATAATTGTCTTCCCTTTTTGCCTCATAATTTTAATTTTTTAAGAAAGATTTTCTTGTAGCGCAAGTAGAAACGTTACTTTAAACTATCTGCAAAATAAATAATCACTGAAATAAATATAATAGGTATTAAGTTTGCAACCCCTGCCGCTTCCACTCGAATTAGGCAAAATATAAATTA
>CAYMZW010000233.1:0-10838 GCA_964395005.1 uncultured Rivularia sp. | reverse complement strand
GATGAGAACCTTTACCTTCCAGCGTCGGATTAACGGTACTGGATTGACAGGTACAACAACACCAGTAGCACCAGTAGCACCAGCACCAGATCCAGCACCAGCGCCAGATCCAGATCCAGCACCATAGATTGAATTAATTGTAGAGACGATTTCTGATTCGCGTCTTTACTTCAACTCACCGGAAGCCGGATGAGCTAGAAACCCGGTTTCTCTATGAAATCGGGTTTATTAAAACCCAATTCTCAACATTAAATTTCAGCAATACTTATTGAGGTAATTCATTATGAAACGTGTTTCTATTGCAAGCTTAGGTGCAGTTGCTTTAATTGCAGCTTTAACACTTAGCAATCAGATTCCTGTAGTTGCAAATATCTTCCAAGATGGGGCTGCTGTTGCCCAAAATGCCAAGAAAGGACAAGTGCAGTTGCGCTTGAAAGCAGAAAAGAAAATTGTTAAAACAGATGCTCAAGGTAACAGAAGAGTAACTTGGCAAGAGCTACCAAATGGCGCTCAAGTTCAGCGAGGAGAAGTACTTCGCTACTCTGTAAGTGGTGCGAATAATGGCGAGAAAGCGGTTAACAATCTCGCTATTAATCAACCAATTCCAAGAGGAATGGCTTACGTACTTAACTCTGCAACGGTAAACGAAAATACTGGCGCACAAATTACTTATAGCATTAACGGTGGTAAGACTTATGTAAAAAATCCCACCGTAGAAGTTAAATTAGCTGACGGTACGGTAGAAACTCGGCCAGCACCAGATACTGCTTATACTCACGTGCGTTGGAATTTTGGTAAATCTGTTCCTGGGAAAAGTGCTGTTAATGGCACTTATCAGGTAAGAGTACGTTAAGGCGATTTTGGTATTTTAGATTTTAGATTGTAGAGACGTAGTAATGCATTAATAATTCATAGGATTGCTACGTTTCTTTATTAAGACAGGACTTAAATAATTATCACAGTATTCTGTTGGTGCGTGACACTATGAAAGTTATTACTACGTTAAAAAATAGTCGAAGTGTTACAGCACCCTACGATAAAAATTTAACGGTTGAGAAATTAAGAACACCCAAATAAACCGTCTGATTATTTTAGGAGAAATTCGTGAGCCGCCAAAAAAAGCGATACCAAATTTATGGTAGTAGCTGGTTTAGACGGATAGCGGCTACCTTTTTAGTAGGAAGTGTTATTCAAAGTCCTATATCTACATTAGCTCAAAAGGTTCCAAGTCCAACAATTAGCAACCAGGCTGCGTTTAGTTATAAAAACAAAAACACTAATCAAATTTATCAGGGAAATACTAGTACAATAACAGCTACTCCAAATTACTCTAATTCGGAAACGGGATACGTCGATGCTTTTGGGCCAAATTCACAATTAGTTGACCCTTTTGGACAAATTCTAGGTTGTAACGGAGAGGAATTAGAAGACTATACGGGTTTCACTGTTAGTTTATTTAATGTCGATCCTAACGATCCAACTCAGACAGAACCGGGAACGGAGGTTGATTTAACTACTACAGAAGTACCCGATATTCCCGATAACGATATACCTTTAGGCATACAACCCAACATAACAAATACTAACAATTATCGGTTATCAAATGAAAGAGTTGCGAGTATTGATGGTGTAGAAAGACGAGGAGTTTATAATTTCTTATTCGACCAAGCTAAAGGTCAAACTCAGGTAGGTCAAACTTATATTTTAGTTGTTAATCCTCCGGAGAATTTCAATCTACCCGAACGAAGAATAAGATTAGAAATTACAAGCTTGGATGAAGATAATAATATCCTTACCTATATTGCTACTGCTGTAGACGGTCAGCCAATTAGTGTTTTAGATAATAATGAGAGTGCCGAGCAAATTTCGGATAATCAGATTTTGGATCGAGCTTTGATTATTCAAGATGCGGAAAGAGTAGGTTTAAGTTTAGCGCTGCGGTTTAATTTGAATTTATGTTCCACCGAACAAATCCGTATTACCAAAACTGGGGATAGAGCAACTGCTGAACCGGGAGATACTACAATTTACCGTCTTTCGTTAAGAAATATCGGTGATTCTGGTTTAAACGATGTGGTTGTTACCGACCAATTCCCTCTCGGATTTAAATTTTTACCGGAATCGGTTCGCGGTCAAATTGGGGATGAAGAGGTTACGGTAACTACTGAAAGCAATGGTTCTAATGTAACCTTCAGCACTGATGCAACAATTCCTGAAGGTGGAGTATTAAATATTGCTTATGCTGCAAAATTAACTCCCGACGCGGTGCGGGGTTCGGGACGCAACACGGCTACTGTTAATGCCGAACGTGTGGATAATGATTTTGCTGTTCAAGACGGTCCGGCGACACATTTATTAAAAATTAGACCTGGTATTACTTCTGATTGCGGTACTATTATCGGTCGCGTATTTGTAGATAAAAACTTCGACGGCGAACAGCAACGAGGGGAACCTGGAGTTCCTAATGCAGTAATTTTCCTAGAAGATGGTAACCGTATAACTACGGATGCAGAGGGTTTATATTCAGTCAAGAATGTATTGCCCGGTAAACATACAGGCGTTTTGGATTTACAGAGTTTACCTGGTTATACTTTAGCTCCCAATGTCAAATTTAAAGAGCGCAATAGCCAATCACGGCTAGTAAATTTAGAACCCGGTGGAATGGTAAGAATGAACTTCGCAGTCACTCCAAGTTTTGCGGAGGAGGCAAAGAAATGAAAAGACAATTAAGCCATGCAAATATTTTCAATTTAAAGTTAATAGGTGCCGTGGCAGGAACTATGGGTGTGGTATTTTACCCACTTGTAGCAAGTGCTAATACCAATAGTTCAGAATCTGAGCAAAATAACCAGAAAAACTCTACTTTATCAGCTACAGGGAACAAAGCAAGCAAAGCTAGTAGAAAATATAATCGTTCAAGAAAACTTATAGAAGCTCTTGAAGCAGTTAATAAACATAAAAATCAAACTAAGAAGTTAATTGCTTTAAATAAGGCCTCAGATAAGAATACAAATTTACCAAGCAATTTACAACGGTTAGTAGAGGAGAGGGATTATGCAGCGGAATATATTTTAACTGCTTTAAAAACATCTGAAGATACTAACAATAATTTACCGTCTAGTTTACGGAAGTTAGTAGATGAACGCAATAATGCAGTTGAAAATACACTAGTTGCTTTAAAGCCTATTAAGGTGACGGATACTAAATTATCTTTAGTACAAAAGCTAAAAGTAAGGCGCAATCAGATCGCAAATTCAAAAGAAGAGTTGATTGCTTTAGAGCCATATGTAAGTACCGAAAAGCTATTAGAAGAAGATAATACTAATCCAGAGTCACAAGGCGTTGCTTCTATTACTCAATCTAAGATAATAAAACTTGAAGAGGCAGAGTACAATGCATCTTTACAAAATACGTTATTGTCTATAGATATAGGTGAAGATTTATCTAATAGCTTACAAAAAATAGATGAAAAGGGAAATTATTTACTTGCTTTAGAACCTTTTATTGAAGAACAAAAGCCGGTAGAATCTTCAATTAATTCTACGTCGGAGGGGAATTATTTACTTGCTCTAGAACCTTTTCTTCAAGAACAAAAACCAGCAGAATTCCCAATCAATTCTACCAGTGGTAATTATTTACTTGCTTTAGAACCTTTTCTTCAAGAACAAAAGCCGGTAGAATTCCCAATCAATTCTACCAATGGTAATTATTTACTTGCTTTAGAACCTTTTCTCAACGAACAAAAACCAGCAGAATTTCCAATCAATTTTACGTCTAAAGGTAATTATTTACTTGCTTTAGAACCTTTTCTCAACGAACAAAAGCCGGTTGAATTTCCAATCAATTCTACCAATGGTAATTATTTACTTGCTTTAGAACCTTTTCTTCAAGAACAAAAGCCAGCAGAATTTCCAATCAATTCTACGTCGGAGGGAAATTATTTACTTGCTTTAGAACCTTTTCTTCAAGAACAAAAGCCAGCAGAATTTCCAACTAAAAATACATCAGAAAATAAAACAGATGTAACACAATGGTTTTCTCAACTGGTTGCTATCAATGTATTTGAATCAACTCCTAAAAATCAAATACCTGAAAACACACCAACTTTAATTGCCAAGAATTGGACAACGGATAATCTTAGTAAAAGAAACTATAGTTTTACATCATTAATTGCTATACAGCCTTCATCTTTTACAGATAATTACGATAATAATTCATCTGAGATCAAATTAGCAGCCGAATATAACTCATTTAATTCTAGAGACAATCAAAACCAAGAATTAAATAGTAATAATATTTTGGCTTCTTATTCCAAATCTCCTTTTGGATTACCTCAGCCCGAAAATTTAAATCCGAATTTTACCCCAGTTTCAAATCAATATATTTCCCAATTTCCTCAAAATAATAACAATTCAAAAGTAGTAATTCTCTCACCTACACCTGATGCTATTGTTGATGTCGCTGCGACACCAATTATTCTTCAGTTTCTTGTAGGCAATCAAGTAGAATTACGGGTTAATGGTGAACTATCCGATCGCTCTTTAATTGGACGAACTGAAACCGATTCTGAAACCGATTTAGTTACGCAGACATGGTATGGTGTTTCTCTACAAAATGGAGAGAACATTATATCTGCTCAAATAATTGGTTCTAAAGAGCCTCCTGTTACCGTGAAAATAATGGTAAGGGGTGGAGCGGACGAAATAAAATTAAATACTGTAGAATCAAGAATTCCAGCAGATGGGATTTCTACTGCGACTATCAAGGGTACATTACTCGATGAAAACGGTAATATTTCCAATCGCGATGCAGTTGTCACTTTAGCATCCACAGCAGGCAAGTTTCTCGAACCCGATTATAAACCCGGACAACCCGGATTCCAAGTACAGGCAAAAGGTGGACAATTTACCGCTACTCTTAAATCCGACTTAGAAGCCAAAACTGTACGAATTAGAGGAAAAGTTGGCAAATTAGAAGCTTTTACTCAACTGCAATTCAAAACTGCTTTACGCCCAAGTTTGATGACAGGGGTTATCGATTTCCGTTTGGGTGCTAGAGGTACGGACTTTTACAGTAGATTTAAAGATTTCCTTCCGGAAGATGAAGACAACGATACAGAAGTAAAATTCCGTTCTGCTGTCTTTGCTACTGGTGCAATTGGTGAATGGTTGGTAACTGGTGCTTATGATAGCAGTCGCTCTTTAAATGAAGATTGTAATTGCGATAATCGGTTATTTGGAACTTACCAATTTAGCGAGGAAAATTATCCTACTTACGGTGATAGTTCAACAGTTAATAAAATTACCCCATCAACCGATAGCGTATATTTACGGTTAGAGCGTTCGTCTCGTACTTTGGGAGCCGATCCCGATTATGCGATGTGGGGAGATTACAACACCCAAGAATTTTCTCGTTCTTCACAACAGTTTACATCTCTAACTCGTCAGCTACACGGTTTCAAAGCTAATTATAATATCGGAAAACTTCAAGCTACGGCTTTCTACGGAAATAATGTCGAAGGTTTCCAACGAGATACTATAGCTCCCGACGGAACTAGTGGTTTTTACTTTGTCTCTCGTCGATTGCTTGTACCTGGTAGTGAAAGTGTCTTTATTGAATTAGAAGAATTAAATCGTCCGGGTACTGTATTGCAACGGGAAAGGTTGAGTAGAGGGCCAGATTATGAGATTGATTACGATAGAGGAACTGTTTTATTCCGCGAACCGATTTTACGTACTGATGTAAATGAATTTGGGGAAGTCTTGGTAAGACGTATTGTTGTCACCTATCAATACGAAGGAGATGAAGCAGGAGACGACACCGATATTTACGCTGGCCGCTTGCAATATAACTTTGCTCGTAGTGCTAACAAAGATAGTTGGTTGGCTGCTACTTACGTGCAAGAAAATCAAGGCGATCGCGATTTTGAATTGTACGGTGCGGATGCTCAGTTTACTTTTGGCAAGCTAGGTAAAATCATTGCTGAATTTGCTCGCAGTCGCAATGATTCGGGCGAAATGGGGATGGTGGAAGGTGATGCCGTCAGAGCGGAAGCGGAAGCTGAATTTATCAAAGGTTTACGCGCTCGTGCTTATTACCGTTTCGCAGATACCGGATTTGCGAATAACGCGACTATTAGCTTTGTACCCGGACAAACTCGTTACGGAGCGCAGGTTAACGGCAGAGTTACCAAGACTACCAATTTACGCTTTCAATACGATCGCGAACACAACTTTGGTATTGCACCTCAACCGTTAGATACTTTTGAAGAGTTATTTTCACCGCGTACAACTGCTATTCCTGGAAACCCAGTTGATAATTCTTTAACTACAATTTCTGCTGGTATTGTACAAAAGTTTGGTAAAGCAAGTTTATCTGTAGATTGGATTCAACGAGAGCGGGAAGATAGAATAACACCGGAAACTCTAAATACAGATTCGAGTCAATTACGTTCCCGTCTTAATGTTCCTATTGCTAAGAAACTTTCTTTCGTAGCCCAAAACGAAACTACATTATCCGATCAAACAGATGCAGTTTACCCAGATAGAACTGTCTTCGGTTTGAATTGGGAAGCGATTCCGGGTATTAATCTTTCGTTAACGCAACAGTTTTACACTCAAGGACAATTTGACGGAAATTCTATCACCAGTTTAAATGTCAACGGCGAACATAAATTTGGTGAAGATACCACAGTTACCGGACGTTTTTCTGTATTAGGTGGCTCCAACGGGCCGACTACCCAAGGTGCTTTAGGTTTAAAACAAGGTGTAAGTATTGCTCCTGGATTGCGTTTAAATCTAGCTTACGAGCGCGTTTTTGGTGACTTTTTCGGTAACAATGGTACTGGGCAACAATTTAGACAACCTTTTGCCGTCGGTCAAAGTGCTGCTGCTCTGGGATTTAATTCTGGTGATAGTTATAGCGTCGGCTTGGAATACACCGATAATCCAAACTTCAAGGCTAGCGCTCTATTTGAGCGGAGAAATTCAACTAGCGGTAATAATACCGTAATTTCCGCAGGTGCAACTGGTAAACTTTCATCTTCTTTAACAGCTTTAGCACGCTATCAACAAGCAGGTTCGAGCAATCAAACTTTGGGAGCATTAGGAGACACTGCCAATTTAAGAGTCGGTTTAGCATACCGCAATCCTAAAAACGATAAATTCAACGCTTTGATGCGCTACGAATATCGTAAGAATCCTTCAACAATTCCCGATACTATTTTATTCGGAACTGGTACTGGTGCAGAAGATCATACTTTTGCTTTAGAGGCAATTTACGCACCGAATTGGCAATGGGAATTTTACGGTAAATATGCTTTACGCAACAGTACTACCTATTTAGCTGACGATTTTTCGTCTAGCAATACCACCAATTTAGGACAGTTACGCGCTACTTATCGTTTGGGATATAGTTGGGATTTAGTTGGAGAAGCAAGGGTAATTACTCAATCTGACTATACCGAAACCGGCTTTGTTGTCGAAGCAGGTTATTATTTAACTCCGAATTTGAGAATAGCTGGTGGTTACGCTTTCGGAGATATAGACGATCGCGATTTTGATGGCAGTCGTTCCGCTAGCGGGCCATATTTAGGCGTAACAATGAAGCTCAATCAGCTATTCAGTGGCTTTGGTTTGCAGAAAAGAACACCTCGTCGAGAAATAGAAGAGCGGCAAACCTTGTTGAATAAGCTTAAGCAGGGAACCGAGAATGGGGAAAACCTAACCCCCCAGCCCCCTTCCCTACAAGGGAATGGGGAGAATTTAAAGCCTCTCTCCTGGAAGGAGAGAGGTTTGGAGAGAGGTTTTTCCGATATCAAGAAAAGTCCTTTGGGAACCTTAGCTGAAAAAATAAAAAAAGTAAATCAAGCTAAGAAAGTAGAAAAAACGCTGTTGCAAAGACTGACGACAGGAAAAAGGAGATGAAGAAAGATATATGAAGTTAAATATACATTTCATTTCTAAACTCTTTTCCCCGTATTTCCCCTGGGGACAAGCTTTCTATCCTACTGTCATCAGTAAAAAAACGGCTATTTCAATGTATAACAAAGTTAGGAATAATCCTTTTTATCAATTCAAACAGTCTGGTAAATTTCCGGTTAATATCAAGCGTTTAATCGCAAGTTTACCAGTTTTATTACTGACGGCTCCAAATGTCGCCTTTGCTCAACCTAATACAGGTTTAAGTTTAAGCGTCACAGTTAACAGCAATCGAGATGGAGAAATCCAGGCTGATAATAATCTGACTTTGAGAGAAGCAATTTCAATTGTTAACGGTAGTCTATCTCTAGATAAACTTAGTTCTGCTGAACAATCTTTAGTCTCCACCGGAAGCAGTCAATCTCAAATTAAATTCAATCTCCCTCCCGGACAAACTACAATTACTCTAGAAAAAGTTCTTCCTCCTTTAATCAATCCAGGATTGATAGTTGACGGAACTTCTCAACCGGGTTACGACGCTAGTAAATCAGCAACCGCAGAAATTGAGATTCCCATTCCGGTGGTGGAAATAACTTCTGCTGCCGACAAAGAAGTATTTCGCGGTTTAACTGTAGCTGCCGACAATATTACAATTCAAGGATTGAGTATATACGGTTTTAGTTCCGAGCATAAAGATACAGCTAGTTTACCGCCAGGGGATATTGTTGTTATTGATTTTAAAATGTCGCAGATCCCCCCTACCCCCCTTAAAAAGGGGGGAAATTCAAGCCCCCCTACCCCCCTTAAAAAGGGGGGAAATTCAAGCCCCCCTTCCCCGCTTAAAAAGGGGGGAAATTCAAGCCCCCCTTCCCAAGGGGGGTTGGGGGGATCTCAACCTCCTCGAAATGTCACGGTTAAAAATAACTGGTTGGGTATTACCTCCGAAGAACAAATTCCCGAACAAACTTCGGCTTTTGGGGTTTCGGTATTTAATGCAACTGGTACAAATATCAATGGTAATTTAATTGCAAATCATGAAGGTAGCGCGATTATTACTGGAAAGTTAGCCGAAAATACTCAAATTCAATCAAATATCATTGTCGGTAACGGGATTGCCGGAGTTCCCGATGCGATTAGATTAGAAGGTAAAATCAATAATTCTCAAGTTACCTCTAATTTAATTTGTGCTAACGACGGTAGCGGCGTGTACTTATTCAAGCCAGAAGGCTCAGTAAAAATACAGTCAAATACTATTAAATATAATGGTAGACGCTTCAGACGTGCGGCGGTTTACTTAATGGGTAATAATCACGAAGTAGTTAATAATCAAATTACCAATCAAGCTGGTACTGGAGTTGCGATTACAGCTTATCCCGATAGTAAAAGAAACGTTATTAGAGATAACAACTTTGCCAATATCGAAGGATTGAGTATCGATCTCAACCACAGACATAACACCAGCGTGCGCGATTTTCAACGAGGAGACGGCCCCAATCCACCTCGTAATTCCGGAAATCGTCGTTTAGATACCGCTAACGGAGCTATCAACGCACCAGAATTTCTCAGTTCCGAATTTATAGTTATTAACGGTAAAGTAAATATCGATGGAAAAGCCGACCCCGGTAGCGAAATTGACATTTACAAAGTTGTTTCGCCAAGCAGACAGCAAATAGATTTATACCCCGCTTATTCTGCATTAGGGGAAGTAATAGCAAGAGTTCAAGCAGACGAAAAAGGTAGATTTAAAGCCACCTTTACAAACCTGCAACCAGGGGAAATTATCAGCGCGATCGCCACTTTACCAAAATACGGAACCTCCGAACCAGCAGCTAATTCAGCGATTAAATCTGTTGGCGATGCAGGAACAATCCAAAATGTAGAGACGCGATATATCGCGTCTCTACAACCGAACTGTATAACCCGTCCGGTTGCTCCACCACCAGTAATTCCAGATCCACCAATTCCCCAACCACCAATTCCCCAACCACCCAAACCAATTCGTTTGAGCGTACCTAGAAACGTTCACTTTGCCCTAGATAAAGACTTTATCAGTCAAAAGAGTGGAGAAGTTTTAGATAAAATCGCCGTAGTAATGGAGCAATATCCCAACATAGTCATCGAACTACAGGGACATACAGATTCTCGTGCAAGTGTCGCTTATAACCAAGACTTAGCAAAACGACGGGCAACAAATGCAAGAAATTACTTACTTAAAAAAGGTATCGCATCAGAAAGAATGACCATACGTTCTTTTGGAGAAAGGAAATTACGCACACAGGAGAATAATGTTGTTGACTACGCACGTAACCGTCGAGTTGAAGTGTTGTTCTTTGATGTAAGGGGTATTGATATCGAATTTGAAAATCAAGAAGGAGATTTGCAGATAGAACAGTAATTCCTCAATCAAATTAATCTGTTACAACCCCAAATCGTGGTTAAACCGAATTAATCTGTTACAACCCCACAATGTAGAGACGCGATATATCGCGTCTCTACAATATGCCGAACACAACGAAAAATTTTAAATAAAATCCATCCAACAAAAAACCCCTAACAATGACTAAACCAAAATTCCAGGGTAAATACCGAATAGAATCTACCCGTTTACCAGACAGGGATTATGCTGCAAATGGTTGGTATTTCGTCACAATTTGTACAAAACACTGTATTCATCATTTCGGTAATGGTGTTGTATCAGGGAAAGTACAGTTAACACCAATTGGTGAAATAGCCCAACAATATTTTATAGATATTCCCAATCATGCAAAACATACCTACATAGATGCATACGTAGTTATGCCCAATCACGTCCACGGTATTGTTGTTATCGATAAACCCCGAAATGTAGAGACGCGATATATCAAAAATGTAGAGACGCGATATATCAAAAATGTAGAGACGCGATATATCAAAAATGTA
>CAYMZW010000232.1:4018-10864 GCA_964395005.1 uncultured Rivularia sp. | reverse complement strand
CCAAAAGGAATTTTACAGCGAGTCACAATTCAATTTCCAGATCCTTGGTTTAAAAATCGTCACGCAAAAAGAAGAGTTGCACAACCGGAATTAGTGGCAGAATTAGCAGAATATCTCGCACCAGAGGGAACGGTATTTTTACAATCAGATGTTGAGTTTGTGGAGTTAGAGATGTGCGAGCGTTTTGAAGAGAATCCTGCTTTTCACAGACAAAACCAAGAATGGTTAACAGAAAATCCCCTACCAGTTGCAACCGAAAGAGAATTATTTACCATCAAAAAAAACGAACCAGTCTACCGAGCCGTGTTTGAAAGAATTAGGAGTTAGGAGTTAGGAGTTAGACAAAGCCCCCCTTTAAAAAGGGGGGTTGGGGGGATCGTTTCGGTGTGGAATAGTAGTTTCTTCGCTCCGGTTACGTAAATCCTAGAAAAAATAAATGCGATTGTGCATCAATATTCAAATGGTGCCGTATTGCGTGAAACAAAGATATTTTTTCACAGTTCAAATTAACTGTCGCGTCGTAACACACCCTACAATCTACAATCTACAACTTATTTAATGCTGCATAAAAAATATTTTTTGAAGAAGACATTATAATAATTTTTCGTTATGTTTCGATAAATTATGAATATATATAATTCTGTCAAGTATCATTAGTTAATTTTTTTTGTGAATAAGGTGAAATAAAGATGAATTTATAGCTTAGAAATAGTTAACTTCAATTGGGTGCAGAAAAAAAGTATTGTAAACTACACAAAGTTATTAAGATTTGTCAGCATCTAATTTGAAGCAAAAGATTAAAAGTAAGTAAATCACTGTATTTTGGGGTCAATTTGTGCGAGATTAGACTTACATAGATACTCTGATACTAAAAAAAATAACCTCATGGATTCTTTATTTATCAACTCGTTACTTGAAGATTTGAAAAACCCGGATGAGGTAGTGCGCGAGGAAGCTACTCGTAAATTGTGGCGCGTATGGTTTCAGCAAAAGGGAGTTTATGGCTTGGAAAAAATAGAAGCCAGTCAGAAGCTATTAGATGCGGGCAAAATTATCGAAGCTGAAGAAATGCTGACGCAGTTGATTGAATCACAACCCGACTTCGCCGAAGCTTGGAATCGTCGTGCTTTTCTGTATTACACTAATAGCGAGTACGAAAAGTCTTTAGCCGATACCCAAGTAGCAATAGAACTTAATCCGCTGCATTTCGGCGCACTTCACGGTATGGGATTGTGTTATGCAGCTTTAGGGGAGTATGCCAGAGCTATCAATTCTTTTCAGCGTGCTTTAGAAATTCAGCCTTATTCTTTAATAAATCAGAAGTTGATTTTGGAGTGTACGCTGAGAATCAGTTAAAAGCGTTTATCTGAAAATACCGCGTATCTATCTATTAAGGAATTGTTTACAGCAGATGGTAGAAATCTGCTGTTAATTGATTAGTTAATAGATTAGTTGAAGCTTTATTTTAAACAATATTAGTTAAGTGTTTATGTTGGATTAAGAAACTAAATTAAATATTTTTAAGGTGGAAGAATTTATAAATCTTGACAGTAATTGCTTCACGAATAACATTTTTACCGAAAATTTGTTGTTCTGCAAGCTCTCGATTTGATAATAAAATAAGTTCGATAGCTTCCTGTAAGCTTTCCCTTGCTTTTTCTAACGTTCTTTCTTGTACATTAGCACCGGGTAATTCTTGAACGTAACCAATATACCAATCGTCTACTTTCTCAAATACTGCGGTAAAAGAATTTTCCATATATATTAATTTATACTGTCAATAGATAGAGTTTTCTTTTTAATTAAAATTTGAAACTCTAATATTATTTTATATTTTAGCTAGTAGATTGGGTTAAGTGGATAGCCAATATTTTATTACTGCTCTGCCATATTCCGATATAGGATTAAACCGTGTTAGAAGTCATAGCTATCTTATTGTAGAGCTTCATATATTGACATAAATATACATAATAAATAATTAAAGCTTCGATTCTCCTGATATAGCCCGAATCCAAATATAAACTAAATAAATATCTTTCAAAGAAGAAAATACTAATAGTAAAAATACTGAAAAAACGCTTCTAAACTGTGTTTAAATAGTTCAAGTGCAAAGTAGCTAGGAGTAATTACTAGTGACTGATACTTATGTATTTATCAATCGGCAGTAAATAATTAAATACCTTGCGATCGATCGCAAAGGTTTTTTGGTAATTTCTATATTCTATTTAACTGTTATCTTGCCCTAACAGATAGCGAAGAAGTGCGATTTTCCTATAAATGGCAAAGGTAAAGGGTGACACTATTTGAATTCATAAGGAAGTTTTAGCCGATGGCTTTTCTCCACTTCAATAAAAAATCATTCCAATTTATAGCAACAATAGCAACAACTTCTGTAGTATCTTCAATTTGTTTTTTTGGCAATAGCGCATCTCAAGCTAGTAATGCGTCTTATCCATCACAGATTCGTTTGGGAATTCGCACGACTTCTTCTGCGATTGGAAGTAAAAACATAGATAATAGCTATGGTGGTTTCTGTGGAGAATTCTTGAATACATTAACACAGGAATTAAGCAGACAAAACCAAAGAATTCCAGTTACAGGTTTAGATATAGCCAATCAGTATCGAGGAATAGAATATCCAAGATATGATGGACTTATAAGTAATAAAGTTGAAATTGAATGTGGCCCGAATTCTAAATCTTCACTGAAATTAAGAGATACGCGAGATAGAAAACCTTTCAGAGAGAAGATTATATTTTCTAGGAATAACTTCCATACTACTGGCATAAAGTTGCTTTTAAAGAAAGAAACAGCGGCAGAATTACAAAGCACACCTCTAAACCAGTTAGAAGACAAACTTTCTAAATTACCAATAGCTGCAATTAAAGGTACAACAACTCTCAAAGAATTTAGAATCAATAAAGATTTTTATAAAAGTCTTGTTCCCTATCCGAAGAGAAAACAAGCTAACCAAAAATTAGATGTGCGAGATTTTGCCTTAGATGATTTAGAGGCAGATAAAGTAAAAGCATTTGCTAGCGATGCAATTATATTACGAACTTTGTTGGAAAAAGGAGTTAAAGGGGAAGCGGGATATAGAAAAGATAGACAGCCGTTGAAAAATCAAAATTACGTAATATATCCTCCAGAGCCAGGTAAATATCTGCCTAATCTAGGAAAACAAGAGTACGCGATCGCAATTAATAAAAATACACCTTATGTTAGATGGCTCAAACAAACAATAGATAGAGTTTTGAGCAACGCTAATTTAAGTCAAGCCAAACAATATGTAAAAGAATACGAAGATGGTAAATATTATGCATCTGCACCACCATCTGCTGTTGAAGCTATTGAAATAGATGAAAAGGCTGAAGCACTTGAAGTATCAAATCGAACTGAGAGTAATAAAAAGGATAATCCATTTTTCGATCCTAAATTTATTATTGAATTTCTTACCGTAGCTGCTCCACTAATTGTCGCATTTGCTGGATTGATTAGCGCAATAGCAGCATGGAAAAATGGCAAAAGTGAAAAAGGCGAAAGTTAGTTAGGTGTAGTTAACTTTGGTAGTGACGCACCAAATAACAGATATATGGTGCGTAAACTATTAAATTGTTACACCCTCCAATTCTTCATCAGTTAATTCATACAATTCCCTTAATTTCTGCAATTTCTCATCGCTAGCATCCCAAAAACCTCTTCCGTGGGCTTCCAACATTCTGCTAACAATATTCTTAAAAGCTTCTGGATTTGCTTTTCTCAATTTTTCTGCCATTTCAGCATCTAAAGCATAAGTATCGGCTGCTTGATCGTATACCCACTCGTCGGTAAAATCCGCAGTACCACCCCAACCAATCAAAGCTGTCATTCGCTGGGATACTTCAAAGGCACCACCGCTGCCTTGATTTACCATCGCTTCCGCCCATTTGGGATTTAATAACTTAGTGCGATATTCCATCCGCAATAAATCATCCAAGTCACGGGGAGTAGTATCCTTAGAAAAACTTTCCACAAAGCTCGCTTTAACCTTCTTTCCACCTTGTTTTTCCGCAGCTTTCTTTAAACCACCAGTATTTCCGTAATATTCTTGAATATCAGTTAAACCGTATTCCACCGAATCGATTTCTTGAACAATTTGACTGGTATTTTGCAAAAGCTGGTTTAATACTTCCGGGCGTGCTTGCCCTTTATCTTCTCTACCGTAACTAAACACATTGCGACTTTGCCAAGTATTTGCTAACTCATCGCTAGATTCCCAATTACCATCAACAACTCTATCGTTTACTAGCGAGCCAAAATCACCAGCAGGATTGGAAAATAATCTTGCAGAAGTGTTTTCAATACCTTTTTCTTTTAACTCCAAAGCGTGCTTGCGAATAAAATTTTGCTCTAAAGGCTCATCCTTATCGGCAGCACGTTGAAATAAATCATCCAGCAACTCAATAATATTGACAAAACTATCGCGGAAAATACCTGAAAGATTAGCCAAAACATCAATCCGGGGATGCCCAACTTCTGTTAAAGGTTTTAACTCATAACGAACAATTCTTCCCGTACCTTCCTTAACGGGTTCGGCACCTACTAATTCCAATAAAATACCTAAAGATTCGCCCTTTGTTTTGATAGCATCCAATCCCCACAACATTACAGCCACAGTCTCCGGATAGCTGCCATTTTCTTGTAAATTCTGCTCAATAATCTTCCTTGCAACCTCCCTTCCTCTTTCATAAGCAGCAGGAGAAGGCATTCTATAGGGATCTAAAGCATGAATATTCCTTCCCGTTGGTAGCACACCAGCACCATCTCGTAATAAATCTCCCCCCGGAGCAGGTTGAATATATTCACCATTTAAACCCCGTAATAAATTCGTTAACTCATCAGTACTTTGCATCAATAAATCCTTAATCTTCTCCTCCTCTTCTCCACGTTGCAAATCTCTCTCCAAACCTCTCTCCAAACCTCTCTCCTGCAAGGAGAGAGGCTTTAAATTCTCCCCCTTCCCTTGCAGGGAAGGGGGCTGGGGGGTTAGGTTTTTCTCCTCCTCAAAATAAGCATCCAAATAAGACTTCATTTCCTCTCGATTCGGAGCTTCCCCCAAAATATGTAAACCAGAAGAAAACAACCGATTTTCCAAAACCTGTAAATATTCGTACAACTTCACTAAATAATTATTAAAAGCATCAGCGCTAAACATTCCGATATTTTCAGGAGTAAATTCAATTCCCAACTTCTTAGCTTCTTCAAAAGGGCAATCGGCATCCAAACCAGAATCAATAATCTTTTTGCAAATCCCCGACTTCAGCGCAAAATTCTTAGAAGTATCTTCGCGATACTCCGCAATTAAATCCCGTAAACTCATCAACTCCTTATACAAACCCGCACGCCCGTAAGGAGGTACATTATGGGAAATCAACACCCCATAACCGCGACGCTTCGCCAAAATCGACTCCGAAGGATTATTCGCCGCATAAATATATAGATTGGGTAAATCGCCAAGTAAAATATCTGACCAAGAATAACCAGTATTTCCCAAAGGCGATCCAGGCAACCATTCCACAGTGCCGTGCATTCCAAAATGAACCAGCGCATCGGCAGCAAACTCATTTTGTAACCACTTGTAATAAGCAGCATACTGTGGATGCGGCGTTAAATCTCGTTCAAACATCAGCCGCATCGGATCGCCTTGAATTCCCAAAGGTGGTTGAACGCCGATCCAAACATTGCCGAATTGAACACCACCAACATGAAGGCGATCGCTATAAGTTTTGATACCAGAACCCATCAGTGATTTCCACTGCTTTTCAACGCGGGTTGTTTGGAGATACCCCAGCCATTTTTCCAAAGTTCTGACATTTACAGTGTTTCCCGCATATGGAGACGCGATGTATCGCGTCTCTACATTATCGGGGTAGGATTCATCTGCTTCTTTTACCAAACGAATCAACTCTTCCCCATCTTCTGGTAATTCCCCAACGTCATAACCTTGCTCTTTCAAAGCGTGGAGAAATTTCAGCAAACTGCGCGGCACATTTAATAAAGCAGCAGTGCCCGTTGCACCATATCCCGGTGGAAAACCATAGAGAATAACCGCAATTTTGCGCTCGGAGGCAGGTTTTTGTCTGAGATTAACCCAACTTTTCACCCTACCAATTAATCTTTGTACCCTTTCCGGAACTAAATAAATATCTTCTCCCACCAACCCACCGAGGGCAACCGTGTCAATAGCTCCATCTAATTCCGGTAGTGCGTATAAAACGACGCTTTGTAAACCGCCAATACCCTGACGAGTCCAGGAATGAATATCTTGAATTAACAAAGGTGCGGCGACAATATAAGGCACATTTTTAGCTCCGAGAATTCCCTTAGCAATATCAACTTGTCTTCCCGCTTCCATAGAGCCAGCGGGACCTCCCACCAAAGGGAAACCAATGGTAGAAACAATTGCATCAACCTTCGCAGCTTCCGGGGAAAGAGAAAGAGTTTCTTTATTACCTTGTTGTCTTTGTTGGGTTTCGTAATCAGTAGTCATCCAATCGCGGACGGCAACGTGCCCTTCTACACCGTTGATGAATATCGGTAAGGGAATTAAACCAGCTTTTTCAAATGCTTTGATTAATTGAGGAATGTAGGGTTGTTTGGTGATGACGTGTTTTCTGTAAAGGAGAATTCCGATTACTGGATTTTGGGTTTCAGATCCCCCCAACCCCCCTTGAGAAGGGGGGCTTTTTTGTTGTGCTTGGTGAGTGGAATTAGATCCCCCCAACTCCCCTTGAGAAGGGGGGCTTTTTTGTTGTGCTTGGTAATTGGAATTAGATCCCCCCAACCCCCCTTGAGAAGGGGGGCTTT
>CAYMZW010000232.1:0-3918 GCA_964395005.1 uncultured Rivularia sp. | reverse complement strand
TGGAATTAGATCCCCCCAACCCCCCTTGAGAAGGGGGGCTTTTTTGTTCTTGTTCCCCCCTTTCATAAGGGGGGCTAGGGGGGATCTTCCGTTTCTCGTACCATTCCAAATATTCCTTTGGTGATTCAAAATAACCGTCGTAATCGGGATGAAGCAATCCCATATTCGGTGTTTCCAAAGGTGCGGGAATATCGCCAACTTTTAAATCTAGATATTTTTCTGCTAAAGTCCAAAATAATGAAGCGACATTTTGGCAACCACCAGCATTCCAATAACCGTAAATAATTAACCAGTTGCGTAAATCTTGTACCTTTTGTACTGGTACAAATTTTAATAGTTTGGGGCCTAATTTTAAAAAGCTGATGTAGCCAGCGAGTTTATCTTCTTCCCTGCCGTTGCTGAATTTATCCAAAATAAACTTAACTGGTTTGGGCATTCCTTTAGGTTTGTCACCAATTGCGAATGCCCCGATTTTGTTGCAACTCATCAACTCCAAAGCTGACTCGAATACCAAGCGGATGGGAATATCGTTTACTCGTTCCCTGAGCCATAATACTTGATCGTAGTCGAATAGCAAGCTACCAAAAAACACATCAGCATCTTGAAGTGCAGTTTCTACCTCAGTTCGTTTGCTGCCGATATCGCGATCGCTAAATACCCGAATATCCAAATCGGAGCAGCGAGATACAGCCATATCAGCGGCTTTGCGATATAAAAGGGCATTGAAAGATTCAAACCCTGCAATCAAGACGATGCGCTTCATGTTCCAAAACCACAAAATTTATTCTACAACTTTAGCGAAATCAGACGCTTAAAGGTAGTAGCGAATGGAAAGTTGGCAATAGGAATATAGCTGTATTTATTTTACCTAGTTAAGAATCAAAGCATAATTGCTTAAATTATTTAAAATTTTAACTATTCATTTAAAACTAATAAAAGCATAAATTTATTAATTAATAAACGTGGAATTATATTTGTAAATACTGATATCTAGGATATTTAATTATAGATAAACCGTTATTAGTAAGCTTTTAATTCAAGGCTTAAACAAAAAAATAAAATTATAGCAACTTTTTGAATATAAGTTATTGAAACACAGTTACCTGTATGTATGTAATTAACTTATCTTGACATCTATGATATTCAATGTTTTAAAAGTAATGTTTAATCTATAAGGTAACTATATGAGATTTGGAATTGATATTGGGCATAATTGTCCTCCCGACACCGGAGAAAATGGAATAAAATACGAAGAAAATTTAACTTTAGATGTCGGAAATCGAGTTATAGGTAAATTAAAGGATTTAGGACATCAAGTTGTAAATTGTAAGCCAGTAAAATCGAGTAGCATAGGAAATTCTCTGCGTCAAAGATGCGCGAAAGCGAATGAAAATAAAGTAGATATTTTTGTTTCCATACATTTTAATGCCTTTAACGGATTTGCTAACGGTACAGAAGTATTTGCGACTAGCGATGCTGGTAAAAAGGTTGCTAAATCAGTGTTAGATGAAATTATTAAAATGGGATTTTTTAATCGCGGAGTTAAAAATGGTTCCCATTTATTTGTTTTGAAAAATACAAATATGCCTGCCATTGTAGTAGAAGGTTGCTTTATTGATTCTGCAAAAGATATGAAGTTATTTAATTCAGAATTAATGGCAAATGCTATTGTTAAAGGTTTAACAGGTAAATTATCTTCTGCTCCCGTTATCTTTGTCCCCGATGAAACATCAAATCCCGATGTATCTGTACTCAGATTGCAAAAAACTTTGAATCGGCTCAGAATGACAGATTACACTGGCAAACCTTTAGATGAAGATAATGAAATTGGGCCAGCAACATCATCAGCAATTAGGAAATTTCAAGCAATAGTTGATATTCAACAAACAGGAATTATTGGTAACACCACGTGGGCAGCAATAAATCAAGTTTTAGCAAAGCCAATAATTAGAAAAAATCATGCTGGTGGCATAGTGATGAAATATATACAATACCGTGTAGGTGCCGAAGTTGATGGTATATATGGCTTATACACAGAAGCTGCGATTCAACAATTTCAAAAAGCAAATAGTTTGTATGCTGATGGAATTGTTGGTAATTTAACTTGGCGGAAATTGATTGGATAAGAGTTAGTTGTTAATGGTTAGTTGTTAGGAGCAAAGGTGTATGGTTTCTAATTAAATTTATGAATATTAATTAATAAATATTTGTGGCAATCTTGTATTTGAGAATATCTTGATTTACGTTTTATGTTATCAATTACCAATTACCAATTATCAATTACCAATTACCAATTACCAATTACCAACTACCAACTACCAACTACCAATCACCAATTAGCAAAACTATTTTATCAGTAATCGATGTTGGGTTACGGCGCAAAAACACTTTTCGTAAAGCACAAATTATTCGTGCGCCTTTAACCCAACCTACTCCTAACTCCTAACTCCTCACTCCTCACTCCTAACTCCTCACTCCTCACTCCCAACTTCAAACTCCTCCTTCCAAACTCTTAGCTCATAATTCTTAAAGCTATTTTGCTCGTGTACGTGGTAATTATGCCCGGCTAAAGCCATAGCTAAAAATCCCCATAGCACCATACCGGGAACTCCTAACATTCCGCTATTACCGGCTAAAGTCGATATCATGGCGATAGCAATACCCCGCGATGCAGCCATAAAAGAGTCGAAACGAGATTCGGTAAATTGAAATACTTGATAAACCAATATCAGCATTCCACCTAAATAAAATACTGCTCCAAACCAACCTAATGTGAAAAAGGTATCGAGAAATCCGCTATCAATTACGATTGGCTCTAAAATACCTTGTTCATTAAGAGTAAATGTATTTCCTACTCCATTACCAAAACCGTTAGTAAGAGCTTTATTTAAACCTTCTTCGTAAATCTTTTGCCTTACTTGAGCGCTATCGTCTTTTTCCAATTCACCAAAAGTCTCAAAGCGATTCGTAATAGTTTCTGAAAAAGGCTCGATTGTCGTCAACGGTACGATACAAAGCGCCATCAACAATATAACTACAATTAAACGCATTTGAGACTTTGCTTTTAACGAACCAAATAAAGTTACTAATCCTATTAACCAAGCACCCCACAAAGTACGTACAGATGTTAGCAAAAATGATAAATAACCCGCAGCACTAGCAGGAATATTTAGATAATGAGTGTGAGTTAGCAATAATAATAAACCAGCCATCATTACACCTGAAAAAGGCGCGGGAGAAGCCATTGTACTCCATACCCGTAGTTCCAGAGGTGCCGGGTTTCCCATGCTCTTAAGCTCGGTTTCTATCAGCCAATATACATCCCATTCAGGTGCCACTATAAACTGCCAAACACCGTAAGCTCCCATTACCAATACACCCCAAATAAAAGTACGCTGAAGCACTTGCCGATATTGAGGATATTCTCGCCACTTAATAAATAAGAAGAAAGCAAAAGTGATAGGTGGTAGCCAATCGAAAATTCCCCTAGCCACAGTCATGGGTGCAGTTTTAATTAGTCCAATCAGCGCACCGTAGAAAACGCCCAAAAATGCCATCACAAAAGGCAAACCACCTTGCCGTAAGGATTTGGGAAGATATACGATCAGAGAATGTAAAGTAAGTAAAGTTACTAAATATTGCGATACAAGCATAAAGCGGCTGGGATCGAAACCGCTTTTTAGATCGACGATACGAACAACAAATGGCGTAACGAACCACAGCCACCATGTAAAACCAATATAAAGAATGGGATATCTAAAATAGAGAAAAGCACCCACCGCAAAAGAAACGGCAACATAACCGTTTCTCAGGATACCTGTAGCACCCGCAAATATACATACAGCCGTAAAGAATACGAATGCCAGAATCGCCGTCCAACCCAAAGGAGGCTCTAAACCAAAGGAAAAACTTTTTTTA
>CAYMZW010000231.1:0-10931 GCA_964395005.1 uncultured Rivularia sp. | reverse complement strand
TATCAAACGGTTTACGCCGAAAATCCCGGAGCAGTTGCAGCACCTACAGCAGGATTGCATTTTACTCCTGAGCTATTAGAAAAGTTGCAAGAAACCGGAATTAATCGAGCTTTCGTCACCTTACACGTGGGAGTAGGCACTTTTCGCCCTGTAGAAGTAGAAGATGTAACCACCCATGAAATGCACGGCGAATGGATTGAAGTGCCAGCGGAAACAGTAGAGAAAATCCGCGATACCAAAGCCAAAGGTGGAAGAATTATAGCAGTGGGAACCACAGTTGTAAGAACATTAGAAGGAGCGGCGACTGGGGAAGGGGGATTACAGCCATTTTGCGGCGAAACCAACTTATTTATATATCCGGGGTATCGGTGGAAAGTAGTAGAAGGGTTAATTACCAACTTTCATTTACCGCGCTCAAGTTTATTGATGTTAGTCAGCGCTTTGATTGGTAGAGAAAGACTATTAAATATATACCAAGAAGCAATTGCATCTAAATACCGCTTTTATTCCTTCGGTGATGCGATGTTGATATTGCCAGAAGCGGTAAACAGTTAACAGTTAACAGTTATCAATGGGGATTGGGCATGGGGCATGGGGCATGGGGCATGGGGCATGGGGAATTGGTAATAGGTAGTTGGTAATTGGTAATTGGTAATTGGTAATTAGTAATTGGTAATTATTTATTCTTTTCTCTTGTCTCCCTATCTCCCTGTCTCCCTCTCTCCCCATCTCTTTCTCAAAAAATTTATCTAACAACTTCAATTTTCCCGCTCACCTTGGGCATTCTAACTTAAATAGCATCTAATAATAAGTGCGGGGAAAGCTGAGAATGTCTGATAAATTTTTACATATTAAGCCGAAAATTAAGCGTGTTATTCGCGCTTCTATTCCTTTAGTTTTTTGCTCCTGTGCTACTTTTGTTGGTTTGGCTGAGTTGCCTATAAGTAAGGTTTGGGCACAAGCTCCTGTTACTCAAGATTTGGAAGCTGCTGGTTTGTTTCAGCAAGGGGTGATGCGCTATAACAGCGGTGATTTGCAAGGCGCTGAGTTGGCTTTACGGGCTGCTTTGAATCGCGATTCTAATCTTGGCTCGGCACGGAATTATTTAGGCAATATTTTCTTAAAGCAAAATCGTTTGGATGCAGCTATACAGGAATATGGGGAAGCGATTCGTCTCAATCCTAATTTGGCTGAGGCTTACTATAATTTAGGTTTGGCTCTGCATAAACAAGGGCAAAATCAAGCTGCTATTACTGCTTATCGTCAAGCGTTGGTGGTTGAGCCGACGATGGCTAATGCTAACTATAATTTGGGTTTGGCACTATTTCAACAAGGACAAAATGAAGAGGCTATAGCTGCTTATCAACAATCGATTAATCTCGATAAAAATAATGCTAATGCTTATTTCAATTTGGGTTTAGCTTTACAAGAGCAAGGAGATACGGGTAAAGCAATTGTTGCTTATCGCGAAGTTTTGCAGTTAAGTCCTAAAAATATTGCAGCTTACAATAATTTAGGCAATTTATTAGCAGCTAGAGGGCAAACTCCTGAAGCAATTGAAACTTATATTCAAGCAATTCGTAAGGTTCCAAATAATCCTTCTGCTTATTATAAATTAGGAGTGGCTTTCTACGAGCAAGGCGAATATAAGAAAGCACAGCAAGTTCTTAAACGTGCCCATAAACAGTATCGCAAACAAGGTAATATTGAGCAAACCGAAGTAATTGAAGAATTGATGCAAGAAATTATTTCATCTAAGAATAAAAAGAAGCCTGCATTAGTTGAAGTTGCTCCCGAATCAGAAGTTGTTATTCCTAATAATGATGAAACAGAAGAATCTTCAGAAGATCGGGAATTTGAGTTTACTTCAGATGGAGATACAGAAGCACCCTCTGGTTTTGTTGAGGAAACACCTTCTGAATCTGGAACGCCAGCAGCTACAGAAGATAATTTCAACTAAATAATCATCATTCAACGATAATTTTCGCAATTTGAGAATTGATATAACAATATTAAAAACCTGGTTTTTGTTAAAAGCCGGGTTTTTTAATTTTTATAGGATTTTTTCGCACTAAATTTTTATGAGACTATAGAATTAAAAAAAAGGTTTATCAAGATATAAAATACAATTTCACTTGCGTATCATTTTATTATACATTTCGGAGGTCGTATTTCAAATATCAATTATTTAAAAGATATTTATCTATAATATTTTTAGCATCTTGATTCTATTTTAATTCTTTGTTGGATTACTAACAATTAATTATCGTTCAAAAAATTGTTATTAGTTATTTATTTATTCTATTTATATTCTTTACCTAGATTATCTATACAACCTTAAATACCGGAGACGTTACACTGTAACGTTTAGACATTAGTTATATGTATTTCTATTAATTATTTATTTACGGCTAAACATTACCTATATTTCCTAAATGTTATCAACCGAACAACAAAATCAATCTATTCCGAAATCACATTTCATAGTCTGCGGTTTAGGTAGTTTAGGTCAACATTGTGTTAAGCTACTCATAAATTTTGGTGTATCCGTTATCGCAATTGACAGGCAAAAAGAAATTAATTGGGAAGTTGATGGTATTCCATATTCTATTAAAAATAATTATATTGTTGGTGACATTCAAGATAATAAAATTTTAGAACGGGCTAATGTTAAAGAATGCCGAGCTATTTTAATTGTTACAGACGATGAAACTTTAAATATCAAAATAGCTTGTGAAGTTAATAGAATAAATCCTCAAGCTCGGATAATTGTTCGTTCGTCAAAAAATAATTTAAATCATAATAATTTAGTAGCTTGCGATGCAACAAAATTACCTGCACAAGTATTTGCAACTCGCGCTTTAGGTGATGAAAATCGCGGCTTTTTTAAATTAGAAGATGAATGGTTGGGAATATTTAAAGTTAAAATAAAATCTAATCATAAATGGCGAGGTCGTCAATTACACCAAATAAATACTAAATATTATCGCATACTCAGTCATATTTCTGCTCAAAAACAACTTCCAACTTTGTTTAACCAATGGAAGCCAAATTTAATTTTGCAATCTAATGATGAAGTCGCTTATATCGAAGTTAATCATAAGTTAGTTCATTGGTATGGTGATTCAGATTCTTTGTCTTCTCAAGAAGATAAGGGATTTATACAAAAAATTATCGATTTTAAATCCAAGAATAAACGAGGAAAAAAAGCTGTTGCTTTCAAAGAATGGACTAAACAACAGATAAATCAACCAATCATTCGTATCGTATTTTCTACTTGGTTGATTTTATTCGTTTTCGGTGTATTTTTTCTAAAATTTCAATTTAATTACGATTTATGGAAAGCTTTATATACTTCTGCTGTGATGCTTTTAGGAGGATATGACGCTGTTTATTTAAGAGATAATAATCAAGAAATATTAGAAAGGCTGATAAATTTTATCTATATGCTTAGCGGTATGCTGTTAATGGGTGTATTGCAAGCTTGGTTAACTCAATGGGTTTTAAATGAAAGATTTCAGCAGTTATTTGTTTATCCCAAACGCAATCATACTCTAGTAATCGGTTTAAGCAGTTTGGGTGAAAAAGTAGCAGGTTTTTTACTAAAGTGGCAGCAGCCTGTATTTGGGTTAAACGATAAAAAGCTTAAAGTAAGTGTTTTACCGCAGGTGCAATTATTAATTGGAGATTTAATTAACAATCTGCAAAAAGCCAATCTCGCAAATGCAAAAAGTGTTGTTGTTGTTACCGATAATGAAGATGACAACATTGATATCGGTTTGAAAGCTTATAAAATTAATCCCAACTGTAACTTAATTATTCGCACTTTTGACTATCGTAAAACAAACGAAGTTAAAGAATATCTACCATTTGCTAAAGTTATTAATGATTATGAACTTGCAGCAGAGGTTTTTGTAAGTACTGCTTTTGGTAAACATATTCGCAATCTACTCAGGTTTAACGAGCAAACTATTTTAGTTGCGGAATACTTTATTAAAGAAGGAGATACTTTAAATGGATGTTTCTTATTTGAAATTGCTTATGGCTATGGAGTTGTACCTATTCTTTATCAAACCTATAACCAAATTCGTCAAATTCGTCTTAATATTATGCCTATTTACTGGGATAAATCACCTTTAGAGCCTGGTGACAGGATTGTTATCCTAGCTAATTTCGATAGTTTGCAAAAAATTGAAACCGGCGATCGCCAACTGCCCAAATATAAATTAAGGATAAAACAAGCACCATTACAAGATGTCATCTTAAAAGCTACTTCTACTATTGCTTTTATCTGTGGCTGTAGTCGAGAAATGGCAAAAAAGCTAATGTACAATTTACCCGGTACATTAAATTTTCCCATATATAATCATCAAGGACAATTATTATTAAGAAAACTAAAAAAGTTGGGTGTTGATGCTGTTTTGGTAAAAATTGAGTGAGTAGGGAATGGGGAACAGGGAACGGTGAACAGAGGTAAAGGTATGTGCAAGAATAAATTTTTTCTGCAATGATTAATCATTTCGCCATCTTTTTTACTAAGCATCCATTTTATACAGATTCAGTGTTTTATCGCTCAACAAATTGCAGCAAATTTAATATAATATAGAGTTATTAACAATCTATCTAAAAACTAGCGATAATTGACTAGTTGTTAATCTCACAAGAGTAATAGCGTTTTCAAGGATATACACTCAAACTATGCGAGTATTTAAATTGCATGATATTTTAGCTATAATTTTTATTTATCTTTCTAAAACTATTTTTTATAGATTCTTTTAGAAAAAATATAATATAGACTTTTGTCTAAGAAAATTACAAATCTTGTAGCGTAACGTTTTCAACTCTTATAGTTATCTTTAAAGTATTTCCAATAACAGTTGCAGATACACAGCAGTTTAGATGAAGCGAAGACATTACCTTTAAAATCGATTATGTATCAGAGTCAGCACCGTACTGTGCTTGTTGTGGATGATAGTCTCGAAGATAGAAAGATTTATCGAAGATACCTCGAACAAGATAATAAATACAGTTACACCATATTAGAAGCTGAGACGGGGGAAGAAGGATTAGAGTTATCAAAACAAAATCCTGATGTTATTTTACTAGATTTCATGCTACCCGACTTTGATGGTTTAGAACTTCTAGCAGAATTAAAAGCAAAGCCTTATTTAAAGCATTTACCTATTATCCTACTTACAGGTCATGGAGATGAAACAATAGCTGTAAAAGCTATTAAAGGAGGAGCGCAAGATTATCTTGTCAAGGGGAAAATTACATCTGAAGGTTTGCAATTCGCTGTAGATACGGCAATTAAAACAACTGCTTTACAGGCTCAAATCGAACAGCAAGCCGAGCGCGAACGTTTAATATTGCAAATTACTCAACAAATTCGTCAGTCTCTTGAATTAAATAGAGTTCTTGATACTACTGTTTCGGAAGTTAGAAGATTTTTGCAAACCGATCGTGTAGTTATTTTCCGCTTTAATCAAGATTGGAGTGGTGCAGCAATTAGTGAATCTGTTGCTCCCGAATTTATTTCCATATTATCAAAAGAAATATACGACCCCTGCTTTGGCAAAAGTTATATTAAACCCTATCAACAAGGACGTGTAAGAATTGTATCAGACATTGAGAATCAAAAACTAAGTCAATGTTACGTTAATATGTTGGCTCAGTTTCAGGTAAAAGCTAATTTAGTTGTGCCGATTTTGTTAGATGAAGGTTTGTGGGGTTTATTGATTGCTCATCATTGCTCTGCGCCGCGAAAATGGCAGCAAATTGAAATAGAATTACTCGAACAATTGGCAACTCAAGTTAGTATAGCCATTCAGCAATCAGAATTATATCATCAATTAGAGAAAGAACTTGCAGAGCGCAAGCGTTCGGAAGCAGCACTACGTGAAAGTGAAGAGAATCTGCTACAAACGAACGCTAGCTTATTAGAAATGACTAATCAGTATAAGCAGCGCAATCAAGAATTAGACCAGTTTGCTTATATAGTTTCTCACGATTTGAAAGCACCGTTGCGAGCAATAAGCAATATATCATCTTGGATTGAAGAAGATTTAGGCGATATCGAAGCAGAAACCCAAAATCATATTCACATGTTGCGATCGCGATTAAGGCATATGCAAAATTTGATAGATAGTCTTCTAAATTACTCTAGAGTAGGAAAAACTCAGATAGCTTTAGAAAATATATCTGTAGCAGATTTACTATCGGAAATAATTAATTCCCTGGGAGTATCACCGGAATTTAATATAGTTATTAGTCCAAAAATGCCTAATTTGCTAGGTCGAAAAATTCTTTTGCAACAGGTATTTGCTAACTTAATTAGTAATGCAATCAAGCATCATCATCGTGAAAATGGAAAAATAGAAATTTCAGCTCAAGATTTAGAACAATTCTATGAATTTAGCGTAACAGATGATGGTCTCGGAATTGCCCCCGAATTTCACCATAAAATTTTTGGTATTTTTCAAACTCTCGAATCAACTTCTAAAACTGATAGTACTGGAATTGGTTTAGCTATTGTTAAAAAGATTATTGAAACCGAAGGTGGCACTATTCAATTAGAATCACAAGTAGATCGAGGTACGACATTTCGTTTTACTTGGTTGAAGCAAATTCGTTGTTAGTTGTTAGTTGCTAGTTGTTATTACAATAGTCTATAAAAATATTTTTATTTTCCTCATTCCCTATTCCCTTCAAATAAAAAAGGCGGGCAAAGCCCACCTAAAAATTTATTCGTTAAATCTACTTGTTTATACAATCAGCTTTGATTCGAGCTATTTCGGAAAAATACGATTATTACTTTATGTTTAAGAGATTAAATTTATTAATTTACAACTATAGAAAAACATTCTATTTAATTTCCTCCGTTCCCTACTCCCCATTCCCTGTTCCCTGTTCCCTACTCCTTACTTAAACCATCGCAATACATTCAATTTCCACTAAAACATCTTTCGGTAAGCGCGAAACCTCAACACAAGCCCGTGCGGGAGCGGTTGCTTCATCAAAGTACTTTGCATAAACAGCATTCACTGCCGCAAAATCACTCATGTCTTTTAAAAACACGGTAGTCTTTACAACATTTGAAAATTTAGCGCCAGCTTCCGTTAAAATAGCTTCTAAATTAGTCATTACTCGTTCCGTTTGCTTCGTTACATCGTCGGTATAGACAACATTACCCGCTCTTGGATCGATCGCAATTTGTCCGGCAACAAACAGCATTTGCCCTGATGCCATCACAGCTTGATTGTAAGGCCCTACGGGTGCGGGTGCATTGTCAGTTTTAATAACTTTACGAGTCATAGATTCCACCTGAGATTCAGCTTCTAATTGATAGGATTTTATCTGTGTTTGATAGATTTCCCCATCTGGCATTATCGCACCAGTTAGGTCGGCATTTTCAAATGTAGCGCCGTAAATATTCGCGTTGGTTAAATCGGCTTTTTTTAAATTGGCGTTATTGAGGTTGGCTTTGGTGAGGTTGGTGTTTTGTAAATCGGCTCTTTCTAAATTTGCTGCTTGGAGAGAGGATTTGTTTAATTTTGCACTGTTTAGGTTTGCTGCTGCTAAATCTGCTCCAGCCAAATTCATACCTGATAATTCACGATTATATAAACTAACTCCTCGAAGACAGGCTTGGCTAAAATTAGCGTTTTGAACTTTGGTACCTGTTAAGATAATTCTACTTAAATTAGCTTTGGTTAAATCAGTATATTCTAAATTAGTACCATTTAAGTTAGCTTGATTAAGATTAGCGTTTTTCAAGTTGGCATTACTTAAATCAACACTGCTTAAATCTGTATTGCTAAAGTTCGCATCATTTAAATCAGCATTGGTAAAGTTAGCGCTCTTCATCTTAGCGTTGCTAAAATTAGTGCTAACAAGTTCTGCTGAAGTAAAGTTTACGTAAGAACCTTCTATCTGATTTAAATTTGCTTTTATTAGAGATGCTCTACTCAAATTTGCAGAATGAAGGTTTGCTTTACTTAGATTCACTTGACTTAAATCACATCCAGTTAAATCTGCTTGCTGCAAATTAATCCCGCTTAAATCTGCTCCTTTAAAATCCAATCCTCTCAAGTTCAATTCTTTAAAGGTTCGCTCACCAGCTTTATATTTTTCTAAAAGTTCTTCAGCGTTCATCATGCACCTTTGAATACAATTTACCCAGTATAATCGCGTTGTTTTGTGTTAAAGGTGACTTATTTTTTTAGTAGGGTGTGTTTTGTCGCGATAGCGCAACGCACCGCTTAATTTAACTAAACCAATATTTAACGGTTTAAAACTTACTTCAAGATGTTGGGTTGCACTCCGTTTAACCCAAGCTACAAACTACAAACTGCCTCCAGAGAACAAAAAAGAGGCGGAGCCTCTTGAAATGCATTCCCAGCCGGAGTCTGGGAACGAGTAAGTCGGAGTCTGGGAACGATTAAAACAAATTAACCCACGCAGGTGGGTTTTGCTTGTGTAGCAGCGGTTTCAACCGCCAGCAAATCTTTAAATCCTCGGCCGTATCCCATAATGCCGATATCGCCAATAATCTCGCAAAATCTCATCATGATCGAAACATAAATTACCAGGAACATTCCATTCTGCAAAAACCGCTGCATCTTTAGCATCATCACCGGCTTTCGGCTCTCCAACCGAGGTGGCAATAAACACAATACTCATCGTATGTTTGCGCGGATCTCGTTTGGGATCGGAATAAACGTGAAACTGTTCTACTAACTCTACTTCTAAACCAATTTCTTCCAAAGCTTCCCTTTTCGCTGCGGTTTCTACAGCTTCCCCATAATCAACAAAACCACCAGGAATAGCCCATCCGAAGGGTTCGTTATGGCGTTCGATTAATACTATTGGTCGATGTGGTTTGTCAATTAACTCGATGATGATATCTACTGTCGGAGCCGGATTTCGGTAATTCATGATCATAGGGAATTGGGCATGGGGGATTGGGCATTGGGGATAGGGAAGAGGGGGAAGGGGAGACAAGGAGATGGGGAGAGGGGGAGAGGGGGAGACAAGGAGATGGGGAGCAATTTAATAATACCAATGCCCAATGCCCTATTCCCAATCCCCTATTTTTAACAACTAACATTATGATAAATTCGATTGGATACGCTTTTCCTATAGTTTGGATAATTTATGCCTTTTCCTAGAAGTAGCGGTATTTTGCTTCATCCTACTAGTTTTCCCAGTCGCTTTGGTATTGGCGATTTGGGACATGAAGCTTACCGTTTTATTGATTTTCTTAAAGATGGTTATCAGCAGTATTGGCAAATTCTACCTTTAGGGCCTACTGGTTTTGGTAATTCTCCTTATATGTGCTATTCAGCTTTGGCGGGTAATCCGCTGTTGATTAGCCCGGATAAGTTGCTGGGTGAAGGTTTACTAAGCGAAGATGATTTTGCTAATTTACCTGAATTTCCGCTGGATAATGTGGATTATCAGCAAGTGGAATCAACTAAGATTCCTTTGTTGAAAAAAGCTTGTGCTAATTTCAAAGCAAATATAACTAAAAAACAGCAACAAGCTTTTGAAGAGTTTTGCGTTAAGAAAGCTTATTGGCTGGATGATTATAGTTTATTTATGGCGCTTAAGGATAGTACCGGCGGCGCAAGCTGGAATAGTTGGGATGAAGATATTGCTAAACGCAAACCGAAAGCAATAGAAAAGGCGAAAAAGGAATTAGAAAGTGAAGTTTTTTATCACAAGTTTCTTCAGTTCCAATTTTACAGTCAATGGTCGGAATTGAGAAAATACGCTAACGATCGCAATGTGGAAATTATCGGCGATATTCCAATTTATGTGGCTCACGATAGCGCCGATGTTTGGGGAAATCCTGAAAATTTTGCTTTGGATAAGGATACTGGTGAAGCTTCATTAATGGCTGGTGTACCACCAGATTACTTTAGCGCTACTGGTCAATTGTGGGGAAATCCAGTTTACGATTGGAAGCAGTTGCAAAAGCAAAATTTCAAGTGGTGGGTGCAGCGTTTTGAAGCGATGCTCGATTATGTTGATATAATTCGTATCGACCATTTCCGGGGATTTGAAGCTTTTTGGGCTGTACCTTTAGGAGAAGAAACTGCAATCAATGGAGAATGGTTAAAGGCTCCCGGAGATAAGCTATTTGAAACTATTAAACAGCAACTTGGGACTTTACCTGTATTAGCAGAAGATTTGGGAACTATTACCCCAGAAGTTGAAGCTTTGCGCGATAAATTCGAGTTTCCTGGTATGAAGGTTTTGCAGTTTGCTTTCGGTGGAGATGCCAGCAATCCTTATTTACCTTTTAACGTCAGAGATACTAATTGTGTAATTTACACGGGAACTCACGATAACGACACTACCGTAGGTTGGTACGAAAAAGCCAACGATGATGAAAAACGCAATTTAACTTTTTATCTAGGTAATATAAGTCCCGACGGAGTACATTGGGATTTGATTCGTTTGGCAATGGGTTCAATTGCCAATGTCGCAATTTTCCCCTTACAGGATATTTTGGGATTAGGTTCTAATGCTCGAATGAATGTTCCTTCTCAAGGAGAAGGTAACTGGGATTGGCGCTATCGACATGAAGCGATGAATCCCGAATTATCCCAACGGATGAAGAATTTTGTGGAATTTTTCGGGCGATCGCCAGTCAGTTAACAGTGAACAGTTATCAGTTAACAGTTATCAGTTAACAGTTATCAGTGAACAGTGAACAGTTATCAGCATTTAGTTGGAAGGTGCGGTGGTGCATGAATGAGATTGCAAAGGAAATAAGGTTGAGGATAAAAATAATATTCAACTCCTAACTCCTAACTCCTAACTCCTAACTCTTAACTCCTAACTCTTAACTCCTAACTCTTAACTCCTAACTTCCTACTCCCTACTCCCTACTCCCTACTCCCTACTCCCTACTCCCTACTCCC
>CAYMZW010000230.1:0-10974 GCA_964395005.1 uncultured Rivularia sp. | reverse complement strand
ATTGGGGATTGGGGATTGGGGATTGGGGATTGGGGATTGGGCATTGGGGATTGGGCATTGGGCATTGGTAACTCCCAACAACTAACAACTAACAACTCCTAACTCCTAACTCCTGTACAGACGCGATATATCGCGTCTCTACACTCATAACTCCTAACTCCATCAAATCCAATTCCCAACTAATATAAAAGGTGCCCAGAAGAAGGGATGCTGTAAGCTTTTGTCTTTGAGAAAGGTTATTTGAGTTTGTCGTAAGGCTTCGGCTTTACTTATGCCTGTTTTGCCGAATTGTTTGTAAAATTCAACCATAAATTTTGCTGTGGATTCGTCTTTTACTGCCCATAATGTAGCTAATGTGCTGCGTGCGCCGGAGCGTACTGCTACTCCTGCTAATCCAAGTATGGCTCGTTTGTCGCCTTTGGCTGTCTGACAAGCGCTGAGTACCATTAATTCTACTGGCTCGGAATCGGATACGTCTCGGAAGCGGAGAAATTCGCTGAGTTGTTTGACGTTAATTTTTCCATCCCAGGTAAGTATAAAAGTATCTTCTGAGTTGCTGCTAAATTGTCCGTGGGTGGCTAAATGTAAAACTGAAAATGGTGTTGTTTTAATGCTTTTTGCGAGGTTTTTATCGGTAAAATTTTCGTTGACAAGTAAAGTTGATTTGACTTGATTCGATATTTGTTTGACTTCTGATTTTACGCCGGGTAAAGCTTTGAATCCTTGGCGGGCTTCGCTTAATCCTGCTGCAATTACGTTTAAGTTATCGCCTTTTAATTTTCGGGCTTGCATTAGCTGCAATCCGGGTGATAAAGCGACGCTATATTTTTCTATTAGGTATTGTTTACCATCGTGTAAAGCAGCCATTGGGATATTTCGCAGGGAACCATCTAATACAAATGCTAAAGTTTGAATGTTGCTGGCTGCTAAGTCTGTTTCGATGGGTTTAATTAACCAGTTGTATGCTTGTTGATATACTTTTAATCTTTGCTGTTGCGAGTAAGCAGGATTTAAAGAAAATCGTAATTTTTTGATTGTGGCTTCTATATTTTCTGCTGGTAAATTAGTTTTGTAGCTGGTTAGAGGTTTACCGGGAATTGATGCAATAACTTCCAAACGATTATCTAAAATAATTGGGTAAATTACTGCTGCTGTTTTGTCGATTCTATCGATTTGTTCTGGTTTTGCATCGATACAAGCTTCGCGGAAGAAGTTATCTAATTCGGCTAGTTGTAATGCTTCGAGGGTTTGACGTGCTAGTTTGAGATTTTTTTGGGAGATTTCTTTAGTTTCTTTATTAAGAGAAGATTCGGGCTGTAATAATAAGTCTACGAATTCGCGGTAAACTGGTTCTACGCTTTCTTGAAAGTCGAACTGTACGTCTCGGTTGATTGCTACTAAGTCGCTGCGTAGAGTTTTAAGAATTTTGATCGAGGAATTGTAAGCAGAAATTGCTTCTTGATTTTTTCCTTGAATTTTAAGAATCCTTCCAACTTCCCAAGCTGCTTGATAAGTGATGTCAGAAGCGTTGGCATTTTGGGCTATTTGTAAAGCTTGACGGGAAAGTTTTAAGGCTTCGCTATATTGATTTGTTTGTTCGTATAAGCTACCTAGTTGGGTTAAAGCATATGCTTGAGCGCGTGAGTCTTTGAGAGTTTCACTATAGGCTATCGCTCTAGCCAAAATTTTTGCTGCATCTTGAAAATCGCTGGGTTTAGCATTGGGAGCCTGCATTAATTTGGAAAGACTTTTACCAAGGTTAACCCTGGCGTAAATCGAGCTACGACTGGGGGGAAGGGTATCTAATTGAGATTGAATTTGTGGTAGTAAATTAAAAGCTTGCTGCCATTGCAACTGCTCGATGTGTAAACTTAGTTGATTAAGTTTAGCTTCAACAATAATTAAAGTATTATTTGAGTTAGCTATTGCTTGTTGATAGTAATTAAAAGCTGCTTCAGTTTGCTTTAAATCCCTAGCAGTGTTTCCCAAACTAAATAAGATATCGCTGGTATCAAGAGAAAGTTTTTCAGAGATAGCTAAACTTTGCTGTAACACTTCCTGAGATTTACTTAAATCTCCTACTAGTTGTAAAGCGATTCCCAAACTTTGTAAACCTTGAGCCTTTAATTGAGAATTTGGTTGAGGCAGCAAAGTCTGATTTATCGACTCTAACAAATGTAGCGATCGCCGATAAAATCCCATTGCTTGTAATGCTTGGGCTTGGTTAATTTGACTACCTATTTTACCTGCGTTATCGTTGAGTTTAATGTAAATGCGTTCGGCTTGTTTCCAGGCTTCAAGGGCTTCGTTGGCTTGCCCCATTTTAATTTTTAAACTACCTAGAGTATTGAGAGCTACTGCTAAAACTTCAGTATTTCCTTTCTGGTTTTGCAGCAGCGACAAACTTTGATCGATAGCTGTTTGTGCTTGCTGTAATTCTCCGAGGTTTTGTAAAGCCAAAGAAACAAGACTCAAACTCCAAGCTTGATTGATTTTATCTCCCTGACGAGAGAAACCGGCAGCAGCATTTTGCCAAACTTCAGCCGCTTTCACAAATTCTGCTTTTTCAAATAATATTTTACCTTGTTCAAATTGTATTTGAGCATTGCTAGTTTGGTTTTGAGCAATTAAAAAAGTTTGAGAAGGATTAAATTTTATATTTATTAATATTTCTTGTGCCGATACGGGAGAAAATATTGTAATTAATAAAGCCGTGATTATTGCTAATGACAGACTTAAACTAATTGATTTTAAAAACTTTCTTCTTATAAACATTGCTTATTATATAGATGCATTTATAACTATCGGCAATTCAATTTTGATAGGTTGGTAGTAGCGCTTAAGCGCTTCCGAATTCCGAATCCTTACGGCAAGTACACAGGCTACTACAAACCTTAATCTAAAATTGAAAATAGATATTAGCGCCACTAGCATAACTTCATATAGCCGATTATTCACCTCATTATAAAAACACTTAAACTATTGAAAACAACTAAAAGAAATATAGAATCAGTAATTTTTCTAATTTTTATAAAGATTTAATGAAATGATTGCGTACTTATACTTCCCCACAATCAGGCATTTGTTGCAAATCATCAGAATTTTTCGATCGCGCTACTAATTCAACTTGCCCAAATTCATCAACTGCAAATCCTGTAGCTTCTACAATTCTTCTTTGGTTTGATACTGGAATTTGAGTAATATTATCCGATTGCTGGCGATATGCAGATAAATCGCGAATATCGTACCAGTTACGGTTTAAAATTAAATTATGACTGGGATTATGTGGCATTCCACCACGCCCAGTAACAGTAAACGTATTACCTCTGTGAGCTAAGCATCCCGAAGCGATTTGATTGCTCGAATCAATCACATTGAGTGGTAATTCATTTACACCAGAATTTGGATCGATATTTGGAGTGTTAAGTTCTACTTTACCGCTAAAAGAAGCACCCAACTGTGAGCTTGCAGTAATATCGCTTTCGGGTGTAATTTGTGTTCTCTTTTGAATACCGAAGATACCTTGAGCATTGATATTTACGTTTCCACCGAAACTATTTTCGGCATTTGCAGTAATATCGCTATTTTCTAAACCTACAAGAGTATCGGTATCTATAGAAATATTACCGCCATTTCCTCTACCACCTGCGGATGTATTAATATTACTTCCACGACGCATTTGTAAACTTTGCGAATTTAATAAAATATTCCCACCTTCACCCAATTTTGTGGTTGCAGAGAGACTGCCAAGATTGTCAATTTTTAATAAATCGGCGTTTACTTTGAGAATACCAGCATTACCTCCCCCGAAATTACTAACATTTACATCTGCTTTATTAGCTATTAGCAAAAATGGCGTATTTATAGTAACGTTTCCACCATTACCTTCAGGAACATTTGGCAAGTTAAATATACTTTGAAAAACCTCATCGGGCAACTGAACATTCGACACTAAACTGGCTCTATTAATTACTTGCACGGCTTCGGTGGCTTCGATGGAAATATTACCCGCATTGCCAGAATTGTTACTAGAAGTATTTATATTCGCGTTTTCACTGATACTTAAACTTTTGGTATCAATATTTAGATTCCCACCATCACCCGTGCCTAAAGCCGAACTGGAAATAGTGCTAAATGTAAATACACCAAAACCTTTACCCTTCACATCTATAGTTTGAGCGTTAATATTGACATTTCCACCATCGCCATTACCAAAACTTGTAGCAGATAATGCAGCACCATCCGAAACAGATAAATGTTTTGTTTTAACAGATATATCTCCAGATTTTCCGTCTGCGAAACTTGTTGAACCTATAGCACTAAATAATGCGGGATTAATTTCTGAAATTCCGCCGATATCAATTAATTCAGATACATTTAAAGCAATAATACCTCCAGATGCAGGGCTAAATGTTCTACTACCAATAGCGGCTCCATCTTGAATTATTAAACGTGATGTCACAACATTAATATTCCCGCTACTTCCGGCAAAAGTTTCATTTAATAAAGCGCTGCGAATTGTACCATCGGAGGAAATTCCGTTTAATTCTAAAGATTGAGTTGCATTAATATTAATATCTCCTGCTGGTTGAATACTTTGGTTTTGTACCAACAGCACCGAGCCATCTTTAAGGCTAATAGAATTACCATTTAATTGAATTTCACCAGCACCGACATCTATCAAAGACTTTTGCGATAATTGAATATTTCCTAATTTGGAATTTGGTGAAATATTCAACTTGAAACCTTCCGGAATCTGCTTTAAATCAACTTCCCCTTTGACACTATTTAATTCAACTCTTCCAGTTTCTGCAATTAAAGTAGCACCATCAAGTTGAATATCTCCACCAACAAGCGTTAATATTTTACCCGGCTTTACCTTCAGAGAATCAGCATTACCAGGATTAATCAAAGGTGCAAAGTCAATATTCTGCGTAATTAAATTATGCCCCGCTCCTTTAACTGTAATATTTCCGGGATTACTACCCATCTGCAAACCAAGAGGAACATTTATAGTTAATAATGGTGGTGCTTGCGGATTAACAGCGTTAAATTCACCATCTGTAAATTTAATGCTATCAGCAGTAGTACCAAAAAACGAACCACCAATATTTAACCGTGCATTTTCACCGAAAATAATCCCCGAAGGATTCATTAAAAATAGATTAGCGCTACCGTTAGCTTTGAGAATTCCATCAATATTAGAAATACTTCCACCCGTAACTCTGGTAAAGATATTTTCTACAGAATCAGCATTATTGAAAAAAGCTTCTCCCCCAGTGGGAATATTAAACTTTTTAAAACTGTGAAATAAGTTATTTCCTCTCGATGTACCGCCATTTATCTGGAAATTAATCCCATTTTTGATGACATCTGAATTTACTGGTAAAGTATTGTCATTTTCAATTTGTGCTGCAGCTGGGTAGTTAAACAAAAAGCACAAAATAGCTGAGTAACTCAACTTTGATATTATTCGCTTCATTGTGGAAAATCAAATTCGTATTGTGCTTATAGTTCCCCACAATCAGGCATTTATTGCAAATTTTAAAAACTTTCTGTTACCGCTAATAATTCGATTACATCCAGGGCATTTTTTACAAATATTGTAGCTTCAATGATTTAATAATATAAAATAATATAAAAGCGAAAACATATTTTCGCAATCGCAAATAATTAGGATATTTTTATATATTGCAATTCATTCCACCGGAAGTTCGATAATAAACTCTGTTCCTTCTCCAGGCACGGAATTACAAGTTAACTTACCAAGATGTTTTTCTTCTACTATCTGCCTGCTGATAGATAATCCCAATCCTGTTCCTTTGCCAACACTTTTTGTAGTGAAAAATTGTTCAAATATACTTTTTAATACATCACTTGGTATTCCAGGGCCATTATCTTTAAAAGATATACTTACTTTGTCACTATTAGAATCGAATTCAGTTGTAATTAAAATTTGATGAGGATCTTTCTTTTTTTCTTCATAAGAAAATTGACTATTATAATCATCTAAAGCATCTATAGAATTGGAAATAATATTCATAAAAACCTGATTCAATTGACCTGAATAGCACTTAACTAAAGGTAATTCAGCATAATCTTTCAAGACTTTAATTTCTGGTCGTTTGTTGTTCGCTTTCAAACGATGCTTAAGAATCATTAAAGTGCTGTCAATTCCTTCGTGAATATCGCAAGCTACTTTCAATGAACTATCAGTTCGAGAAAAATTTCGCAGACTTGTACTGATATTTCCTATTCGCTCAACTCCTATTTTCATAGAAGAAATAATTTGAGGAATATCTTCGATTAATATATCTAGTTCAATATCTTTTGCGTTTTGCAAGATTTCCAATTGAGGATTAGGATAATAATTTTGATAAAGCCGTAAATGTTTGATTATATCGGACGTGTTTTCTTCTAAAAATTCCAAATTTCCATCAATAAAACCAACAGGATTATTAATCTCGTGAGCAACTCCAGCTACTAATTCACCTAAAGCGGACATTTTTTCTGTTTGTACAAGCTGTAATTGAGATTCTTGTAACTCCGACAAAGCCGTTTTTAACTCACTTGTACGCTCTTCTACTCGTTTCTCTAAATCATTTTTTTGCTCTGCTAATTGCTTATTTAAAAGGCGCATTTTTAAATGTACTTCCACCCGCGCCAATACTTCTTCTGTCTGAAAAGGTTTGGTAATATAGTCTACAGCACCCAAAGAAAGCCCTTTCACCTTGTCTACGGTATCGGCAAGCGCTGTCATAAAAACTATCGGGATTCCATGAGTTGCTACATTTTGTTTAAGTTGGTTGCAAGTTTCAAAACCATCGATTCCCGGCATCATTACATCTAATAAAATTAAATCTGGTTTAGCATATTCCGCTTGCTCTATAGCGCTTTCACCATCGGTAGCTACTAATATTTCCCATCCAGAATCAGCAATTGCTCCGGATAAAACTTTAAGATTAGTAGGATTGTCATCAACAATTAAAATTATCGGCTGTTCTGAATTAGTCATTTTTAGGTTTTAGGTTTTAGGTTTTAAATAAAAATTATAGAGTTTGTAGTAAGGGCTGTCTTCCCTAAATACGAGCGATAAATCGCTTACTACTAACCAATTACATAATTAATTTTTTTCAACTTGAAAAGATTTTATATATTGTCTAATTTGTTTAAACTTAAAATTCTCTGCAAGTTGCCGAATTTCTGCTACGAAAGGTTGAAAACGAATATCCGAACTTTCTAAATTATTCAACAAATTTTCTATCCCATTAACATTTCCTCGCATCGCTAAATCGAATAATTTATCCATTTCTAATGTACTCGGAAGGACTATTTTTTCATTTAAAGATATTTCTTGTTTTTGTTCAGTTTTGGCATAAATCCATTCCAATTGCAAATAGTTATGTAAAACTTTTAACAATTCCTGAATTTGTATCGGTTTTGGTAAAAATTCATTCGCACCAGCAGCTAAACTCTGCCTAACATCTTTTTCATAAACGCTAGCGGATGACACCACAATTGGTACGTCACTAAATTCTTGATTATTTCTAAGAAGTTGCATCATTTCTAAACCATCCATTTCTGGCATAGATATATCGGTTAAAATTAAATCTGGTTTTATCTCTTCTGTTTTTATCAAACCCTCCTTGCCATTACTTGCTTCAAAACAGGAAAAACCAATTGTTTGCAAACAATTAACAATAACTGAGCGATTTTCCCATTGATCGTCTACAATCAAAATATTAGGTTTATCGCCTTTTAAACCGATAATTTGGGTGTTTAATAAATCCGATTTTTGCTGTATATTCTCCTTACTAACTTCTAAATCGGCATCGAACCAAAATTTACTACCGCAGCCCAAACTACTTTCTACCATCAAGTTACTACCCATTAACTCAGTAATTTTGCGGCTAATTGCTAATCCTAATCCCGTACCTTCTGTTTGTTTATTTTTATCTCCTACTTGTTCAAAAGGTAAAAATATTTTATTTAATTGTTCCTGCGTCATACCTACACCGCTATCGATTATTTCAAAGCGAATTTTGTAGTTATTTTGTTTATTCTTCTCTATAACTCGAATATAAAAACTAACTTCACCTTTCTCGGTAAACTTGATCGCATTTCCTATTAAATTAATCAGAACTTGACGCAACCGCTTTTCATCAGCCTTAATTATTATTGGAAGCTCTGCATCTGGCTGATAATTAAACTTAATACCTTTTTCTTGGGCACGAATGCGGCATATTTCGGCAACTCCAATCAAAAACGAAGAGAAATTGATATCGCCTTTATGCAATTCTAATTTGCGAGCTTCAATCTTGGATAAATCTAAAATATCATTAATTAAAGTCAATAAATGGGAACCGCATTGATAGATAATTCCCACACCTTCTCGTTCAGACTTTGCCATCTTTTGCGAGCGTTGCAATATCTGCGCGTAACCTAAAATGCCATTTAAAGGAGTTCGCAATTCATGACTCATATTTGCCAAAAACTCACTTTTAGCTTGAGAAGCTACATCTGCCGCTTCTTTAGCTGACACTAATTCTTTAGTTCTTTCTTCTACCTTCACTTCCAAAGTACGAGAATATTCCTGTAACTTTTCATTGGCTTGTTTCAATTGCCATTGTTTGTGAAAATTACTAGCTATAATTGCCGAACTTATCAGAGCAATAACAGGTGAAACCGTAGGAATCCACCAACCGATAAGAAAGCTTCCATAGCTACTAACAATCAAAATTCCTACAGCAATTGATATACCCAGTATCGATAATCCCCAAAACCTTCGCTTCCTCAAGTTAACTTGCAGTAATTTCCAACTAACGCAACTACCAGTAAAACTCCAAAATAAAATCCACAGCCATTCTCCTTCGGAAGACAAGACATTTATCATAGCCCTTCCATCCAGTGCTGCACTTAAAATCTGGCTAACTAAATGAGCGTGAATTACCACGCCAGCCATACGAACATCTTTATTTCTCAAACTACGAATGTAGCCAACGTTATGAAAATCGTTAACGCTTCTAGCCGTCGTACCTATCAACACGATGCGCGATCGCACTTGCTCTTCAGATAAATTACCCGATAACACATCTCGTAATTTTACGGTATCAAAATCACTATTAAAAGTACGATAGTTAAGTAAGATTTGGTATCCTCTTAAATCTGCGCCACGGAAACCAAACTCTTTGCCAGTCAACGAATGAGTCACCGCTTTACCGAATCGCACGGATTTTCCTGACTCATCGCTTGCTAATTGAATACCTCTTTGCTCGAAGTAGATAATGCTTAAATGAGCAGCTAAACTTACCAAAGTCTGACCATTTTCATCACCGGCAAATAGTAAAGCTCGTCGAATTTTACCATCTGTATCTGACAACAAATCGGCAAGAGCAATTTGATCGAGTTTAGATAAAGTAGGGGATGGCGCAACTTTATCCCCTACCAGTTTCTTGATTCCAATTAAATTCGGTGTAGTCTGCATCACCTTAACCAGTTCCTGATGACCAGGTTCCACTGGTAAATCTCGGTAAATATCCATACCAATAGCTGCTGGTTGATACGCTTTAATTTTTTTCAAAGCCTCAGCCAAAACAGCATCCGGAATTGGCCATTTACCAACTTTGGTGATGTCCTGTTCGTCAACAGTGACGATTAAAATCCGCTTTTCTGGCTTTTCCGACGGACGTATAGCAAAAAAATGCTCCAGAGTTGTCCACTCTAGAAGCTGAAACCATCCCAGCGTGCTTGCTACAATTACAGTTAACGCTACAGCGGGAGTTGTTATTGCTACATAACGCCATTTCCAAAAAAGCGCTTTAAATGACCACATCACAATTTATGTTAATTAACTAATGGTTCTTGGGCAATTTCACTTAAGCCAGCAGAATTCAAAAGATCCTCCCAAGAATTAACAACAGATTGGTTCGACGGCTGTGACTTTCTCAATTCTGCAAGAGTAGAAACCGCATCCAACCAGATACCATCAGATGCAAGCCGAGATGCTAGCTCCACAGAAGCTTTTTGGTTTAGCAAATTACCTTTCGCTTCAACTCGCTGAATCCAACCACTAGTTATCGGATCGTCAGGTTCCAAATCTACACCACAAATCATTACCAAAGAATATTGATAATTTTTGCCAGTTGCCAAAGCCGGGGCATCGCTGGGAAGTTTAATTTCCATTACTCCTGGTTGTTCGGGTAACTGTAAAGTTGTTTGGTAATGATGATTGTAATTCTCATCTTGAATGCTAAAAAATGCTGTTTGTGCAGTAGTTGCAGGAACATACACCATTATTGATGGACGTTGCTGTGTAGTTAAACCAATATTTGATTTAGGCAACAGTTTTACAATCAATGCATTATTCTTGCTAGCTTTGCCAATAGCACAACTTTCTCCACGAGAACCTCCTGCACTCGATCGTGACGGCGCTGATGTTACTGGCGGCCTAAAAGTTATACCAGCTTGGGCTGGAGTTATCCATGCAGAAAACACAGACAAACTAAACACACAACCAATTGCCAAAAGTAAGTATTTAAAAAGGGGTTTATTTTTATTAGCCATAAAAAATGCCTGACAAACTATTAAAAAGCAAAAAACGCTTTTAAACATCATTTTCTTGCTTTGTAAATAGAAAATGATTTTATTGCCAGTTTATTAGTATAATTGCCTAATCGCCATCGGTGCCTTTGCTGATAGTAACTTTTAAATACAAACTCTATCTTTTGGACTATTCGGAAATATTACAGTAAAATTACGGTTTTTAAAAACTAATTTTTTTTATTCTTTAAATATTAATAAAACAGTTGATAAAAGGGAATAGAGAATAGGGAATAGGGAATAGGGAATAGGGAATAGGGTAATAGATATTAGTAAAAAAAACTATTAATAAATGACTCCTAATTCTTAACTCCTAACTACATCCGCTGCCAAACTCCATCCGCTGCCAAACTCCATCCGCTGCCAAACTCCATC
>CAYMZW010000229.1:0-10989 GCA_964395005.1 uncultured Rivularia sp. | reverse complement strand
ACACGCCTGGACGAACTTTATATTCTAATATTTATTTGTACGTTTATTACTATTTAAATAATTTTAATTTTCTAATTGGAACTATAGAAAGTTAGATATATCTAATTTTCAAAGATAGTAGCACTGGCGATTGGAAATCGCGGCTACACAAACGAAGTCCGGCAACCTGGACTAATAATCTCTAAATTTTCATCAATTTTATAGTCCGTGAAGACGGACTTTGCCTGTGTAGCCGCGATTTCAATCGCCAGGTTTGAATCAATTTTCCGCTATAAAAATCGCCATCCATTCACCCATTAAAAAATGAACCGCCACCATTACCTTATTTCCTCCCTACTCCTCCTCCAAATCCCCACCATCCCAATTAAAGCCGCTTCTCCTTCCATTGCCCAAAATTCAACTTGCAAAATCGAACAAGAAGAGGAATTTTATTCAACAAAAGAATTACAAACCCTAGCCAATAAAATAACAGTAAAAATCATCGGCGATCGCAACGGGGGTTCGGGAACGCTTATCGGTAAACAAGGAAATAATTATTTAGTGTTAACCAATTCTCACGTTATCCAAGGTGTTAATTCGATTAAATTGCAAACTGCCGATGGTAAAACCTATTCAGCAGAAATAGTACCGCAAAACAAATTTAAAAAATCAGATATAACTTTATTAAAATTCCAAAGCAGTCAAAGTTATTGTTTATCAGAAATTGCTAAAATTACTCCTAATATTGATACTCCCGTACTTGCTGCGGGTTTTTCTGGTTCGACGGGAAAAATTGCATTTAGCGAAGGAGAAGTTAAAAAGACTTCTAACTTAAAAGAAGGATACGAAATTGGTTACAGCAGCAACATCGAACAAGGAATGAGCGGTGGTGCAATTCTTAATTCAATGGGTGAACTTGTAGGGATAAATGGTAAAAGTGCTTATCCGATTTTAAATTCTGGTTATGTTTATCAAAACGGTAAACGTCCGAATCAAGCAGAAATTCGAGAAATGAGAAAGTTGAGTTGGGGAATTCCGATTTCAATAAAGCAATTCAAATTAATCCCGAATATGCTGAAGCTTACTCAAATCGGGGAAATCTTTATAAAGACCAAAAAAAATGGGATTTAGCAGTTGCTGATTACAATAAAGCAATTCAAATTAATCCTGAAGATGCTCTAGCTTACGTAGGTAAAGGAATAGTTATGCTTACAACAGGTAATAACCAGAAAGCTATTCAAAACTTACAAAAAGCAGCACAACTATCTAAAGTTCAGGGTAATACTGAACTCTATGAGTTAATAATGCCTATTTTACAAAAACTACAAAAATAAACCCCATCAATTAGGAATCCAACCCCTAATTACCAAACACATCAGTAATAAAACTCTGCGCCCCTCTGCGCTAACCTTTGCGCTCCTCTGCGTTTAAAAAAAATATAATCCCGATACCAACAGATTTGATATCACCTCTTCTTCCTCTCCTTTAAATAAAAACTTGAACACCAAATCCCAACCCCTCAACTATTTACTGTTCACTGCTCACTGTTGACTGTTGACTTTACTAATCGCAGCCCTCGCATACAATCTAACCTTAGAATCATCATCCAAAGCCATTTTTTCCAGATGACTCAAAGCGCGTAAATCTCCCAATTCTCCCAAAGATGTCGCTACTACCTGTTTTATCCCCGACTGATGCGTTATTTCTAATTCGCTATTAACAAAGTCAATCAAAATCTCAGCAGCATAAGACTTTAACTCTACTGATTCTTGTCTCCCCAACACATTAATAATTTCTTTACTTAGTGCAATATCGTTTGAATAAAGAATTTCTTTTAAATAATCTAAAGCTGTAAAACTATTACTCCAATTCAAAGCACGCACCGCTTCTTGTTTAAGAAATAAAGGAGCATTTTTAAAATTCAAAAAATCAAATAACGCTTTAATTGCTGCTTCGTCTTTCATGCATCCCATTGCTAATATTGCTTGCTGACACACTTGTGAATCAAAGTCATAAAGCAAAGGTTGTATACCATCGACTAAATCAAATTCTTCTTTCAGATAAGCACGCATTTTTAAAGCGATAATTGCTTCTTTGCGAACTGAAAAAGATGTATCTTGCAAAGCTTTAATAAATACCGGCATTAAATGCTTGTGGTGAAAACTACCGAGAGCTTCAATCGCCGTAGCCCTAACTTCTGCTACAGAATCATCAACAACTGAAAGTAAAGGTTCGATGACATCCGAGCGTCGAATTTGAGCAAGAGATTTTACTGCTAATAACCTGGATTTTTCGTCTTTGAGTAATTTAACTAACCCACTAATGGCAGGTTGTCCAATTTTTGCCAAAGTTTGGGCACTGGCGATCGCCAATTCTTCTTCGTGTGTTTCTTCAAGTAATTTTACTAAGGATATAACTATTTGCGGTTCGTTAAATTCTCCTAAAATGCGAAGCGCAAACCAACGCATCTCTAACTCGGCTTTTTCGTCTGACAATATTTCCAGTAAGGGAGCAATGGCTGGTTTACCTATTTTGGGAAAAATCTTTGCTATATCCCATCTGGTTTGAAAATCCCCTACTTGCAAAATTTGTATGCCTATTGCCACAGCTTGTTCTAATTCTTTGTCTTCTACAGCCTTTGAATTATTCTTCTTATCTAATAGCTGCTGCAACCGCTGGTTAACCAGTATCCAATTCGCTTCTGTTACGGCTGAGGCAATTATGTCAAGATTTTCTAACATTTTAGTTCGCCAAGTAAGGGCATTGATATAACGCGGTTCTTTTTTTACTTTGTCATAAATTAAGTATTTAGCTTTGTGTTCAAGAAAACGTAATACTGTTTTTTGCTCTTTATATGCATTTTTTAAATACAAATTATGCGAATTTTGCAAACAATTAACCATAAAAATATCAAATGGTTACAGATGATACAAAATAAATAGTAGGTTTATCTATTTAATAAGAACTTAACCAAGTAAAGATTGAAACACTTAAATTGATAATTTCAGGGCTGGGAAAATCAATTTAACTAAGTTTGTTTAAATACTTTCAATCTTTCTGGCTTCAGTTAAGCTTTGATTATTAAGGTAAACCAACCGTGTCTACTACCCAATCAAATAAACCTGCAAATCTTAATAAGTTTGAAAAAATTAAAGCGGAAAAAGATGGACTAGACGTTAAAGACGAGCTAGAAAATTTTGCCCAAATCGGTTGGGAGGCGATGGAAAAATCGGATTTGGAACATCGCCTTAAATGGGTAGGAGTTTTTTATCGTCCCGTGACACCTGGTAAATTCATGTTGCGGATGCGAACTCCCAACGGAATTTTATCTAGCAATCAGTTGCGGGTACTTGCTGAAATTGTGCAGCGTTACGGTGCTGATGGTAGTGCTGATATTACTACTCGTCAAAATATTCAGTTGCGTGGAGTTCGTCTAGAAGATATACCGGATATATTCCGCCGTCTGGATGAAGTAGAAATGACTTCTATGCAGTCGGGGATGGATAATGTCCGTAATATTACTGGTTCGCCAGTTGCCGGGATCGATGGTTCGGAACTAATTGATACCCGCGAATTGGTGCAGAAGGTTCAGGACATGATTACTAATAATGGTGAAGGTAATTATGCATTTACCAATCTTCCTCGAAAATTTAATATTGCGATCGAAGGTGGAAGGGATAACTCAGTTCATGCTGAAATAAACGATATCGCTTTTGTTCCGGCTTATAAAAATGGCGATTTAGGATTCAACGTTTTAGTGGGTGGTTTTTTCTCAGCTAAACGTTGTGAAGGTGCTATTCCGCTAAATGCTTGGGTTCCTCCCAACGATGATGTCGTCGATCTATGTCGAGCAATTTTATCTGTTTTCCGGGATCGCGGATCGAGAGCAAATCGTCAAAAGTCCAGGTTAATGTGGTTAATCGATGAATTGGGAATGGAAAAATTCCGTTCAATGGTAGAACAAGAATTTGGACGTAAGATCGCAACCGCAGCCGAAAAAGACGAAATTGATTGGGATAAACGCGATTGCATTGGTATTACCAAGCAAAAGCAACCTAACTTAAATTACGTTGGTTTGCACGTTCCGGTGGGAAGGCTTTACGCTCAAGATATGTTCGACTTAGGGAAATTAGCTGAAGTTTACGGTAGCAGTGAAGTTCGTTTGACTGTCGAGCAAAACGTCATTATTCCTAATATTCTTGATGATAATTTAAAAGATTTTCTCAGCGAACCTTTGCTAGAAAAATTTACTATCAAACCCCAACCTTTACAAAGAGCATTAGTATCTTGTACTGGTTCTCAATTTTGTAACTTTGCGCTAGTTGAAACCAAAAATAGAGCCTCGGCTTTAGCTAAACAACTTGACGCAGAATTGGAAATACCAAACTCTGTCAGAATACATTGGACAGGGTGTCCTAACTCTTGCGGACAGCCCCAAGTAGCCGATATCGGACTGATGGGGACTAAAGTCCGTAAAGATGGCAAAACGGTTGAAGGTGTGGACTTGTATATGGGCGGCAAGGTAGGTAAAGATGCCCAATTAGGGACTCGCGTTCAAAAAGGTATTCCCTGTGACGAGCTTAGCACTGTCTTAAGAAGTATATTGATAGAAACTTTTGACGCAAAGCCCAAGTAGATTAGTTTATACGATTTAATGGTGAACATGTGTTATTCGTATTTATGCTAATTTATACAGTCTAAACTGATACAGCAATTATCGGGATTAGCGAGCATAATCAACTCAATCTTTGTTGCGAGAAGTTCATATTTATCTGCATCCAGTTTTAATGTGCATCATTAGCTGCATCTATCTAAAAGTAAATCTTACTACGAACTATTAAGAGGATTACAATGCTTGGAGAATTATTATCTTTTCGCGGCAGGTACAAAATCCTGCACATGACTTGGTTCGCGTTCTTTCTCTCATTCTTTGTTTGGTTTAACCTTGCTCCTCTCGCAACTCAGGTAAAAGCAGACTTTGGTTTAGAAGTTAGTCAAATTAGAACCTTAGCAATTTGTAACGTTGCGTTGACGGTTCCAGCCCGAATCATTATCGGAATGCTATTAGATAGATTCGGCCCAAGAATTACTTATACATTATTGCTGATTTATGCAGCGATTCCCTGTATTGCTTTTGCCAGCGCTCAAAACTTCACGCAGTTAGTTATCAGTCGTTTGGCTTTGAGTATTGTTGGTGCGGGATTTGTAATTGGAATCCGCATGGTTGCAGAATGGTTTCCTCCCAAAGAGATTGGTTTAGCAGAAGGAATCTATGGAGGTTGGGGTAATTTTGGTTCTGCTGCTGCGGCTTTTACCTTGCCTACAATCGGTGCTATCTTAGCTTTTGGAGCAGCTAATACTCTTAACTGGAGATTATGTATTGCTGGAAGCGGTATTATAGCGGCTCTATATGGAATTGTCTATTTCTTCAACGTAGAGGATCATCCTCCTGGAAAAGTCTATCAAAAGCCCAAGAATGCTAGAGGTTTGGAAGTAACCAGCGTCCGCGATTTCTGGTTCTTAATGTTGATGAATTTACCTCTGACAGGTATTTTGATGCTTTTGGCTTGGCGCTTGAAGAAGGTTGGTTTATACGATGATAGTACCCTGTTTATAGTTTGGGCTGGATTAGCAGGTTTATATTTGTTCCAAGCTTACAACTGTTGGGTTGTAAACAAAGATTTGCTTTCGGGTAAGAAAAAATATCCCCCAAAAGATCGGTACAATTTTTCCCAAGTTGCGATTCTCGAATTAACTTATATCGTTAACTTTGGTTCGGAATTGGCTGTGGTTTCGATGCTTCCGGCGTTTTTTGAAGGAACATTTACTTTAAACCCGGCAATGGCAGGGATGATTGCTTCTAGCTATGCCTTCATGAACTTGGTATCTCGCCCTGGTGGTGGTTTAATTTCAGACAAACTCGGTAGCCGCAAAATAACTATGGCAGTCTTAACTGCTGGTATGGGTATTGGCTACATGATTTTCGGAACAGTTGGTAGTGGCTGGTGGCTACCATTAGCTATCTTATTGGTTATGGCTTGTTCTTTCTTTGTACAGGCTGGAGAGGGTTCAACATTTGCGATCGTTCCTTTGGTGAAGCGTCGGGTAACAGGGCAAATTGCTGGTAACGTAGGAGCTTACGGAAACGTTGGTGCGGTTGCTTATCTGACTATTTTTAGTTTGTTGCCAGAGTGGTTAAGCGGTGGTGGAGAAGTTACTCCAGCCGTTATCGCTCAGTCGAATACAGTCTTTTTCCAGATGATGGGTATTGCAGCTTTGATAGTTGCTTTCTTATGCTTGTTCTTCTTAAAAGAACCCGAAGGTTCATTTGCAGAGCATCATGAAGGAGAAGATGAACACTCTCGAATTGTAATCGAACCCAATGTCCATTAATTCATAGCATTTGTTTGGTTGAAAAAAGGAATCGATGAATAACACTTTATTTGTCGATTTCGTTTTTTATATGATTTATGAGTGATAAATGATTTTTTCAGAGGTTGAAATATTTTTTAACCGCAAAGTGGCGCAGAGGTTTACGCGGAGGTACGCGGATTTTTTTCAATAAAAGAGGCATAGATTGTAGGGAGTGTTAAGGCGCGAATTAATCATTTTCAGGAATGGCCGCAACCACAACGTTAGCGCAGCGTGTCCCGCAAGAAACATAAAATTAGTGTTTCAGCCGTTTAGATCCCCCCAACCCCCTTAAAAAGTGGGGCTTTGCGTAAGTCCTAATTTTCATAGATAACATTTTTGGTAATGCCTTAACGCACCACTAAGAATTAGAATAAGCAACAACCTTAATATTGGATTTAAACTTTAAAACCATGAATATAGATTAATTTAAAACAAATAAATTACATAGGTTAAACACATTATCCATCCGCAATTAAAATATTCGCCTTCTAAGAATGGTACGTTACGGCATTATCTAAATAATAATCTAAAAAAAAATGCTCGTGACGTAATACAAACTACAATTAGGTATATAATTTTATAAATTTATATTGTTAAAAAATCTCTTTATTAAATTATCTATTAAATAATCTTTCAATATTTTATAACAATCATAAAATATGTCCGAATCTGTTAAAACTCTTTGCCCTTATTGCGGTGTTGGGTGCGGTTTAGAAGTATCTCCTCCCGCAGCATCAGGACGTGCAACTAATCGAGATAGTCAAGGTAATCCTATTTGGAAAGTAGTTGGTGATAAAAGCCATCCTTCCTCCAAAGGTATGGTTTGTGTTAAAGGTGCTACTGTTGCAGAATCTCTCGATAAAAATCGTCTTAAATACCCGATGATGCGAGATTCTTTATCGGAACCTTTTCGTAAAGTAAGTTGGGATGAAGCTTTTAATAAAATCGTCTCGCGCATTCAAATCATTCGTCAAAATAAAGGTGCGGATGCTATCTGTATGTACGGTTCCGGTCAGTTTCAAACCGAGGATTATTATGTTGCCCAAAAGTTAATTAAAGGCTGTTTGGGAACTAATAATTTTGATGCTAATTCTCGTTTGTGTATGTCTTCAGCGGTTGCTGGATATACCCAAAGCTTCGGTGCTGACGGCCCACCTTGTTGCTATGAAGATTTAGAATTAACAGATTGCGCTTTTTTGATTGGTACCAATACCGCTGAATGTCACCCAATTGTTTTTAACCGTTTACGAAAGCATCATAAAAAAAATCGCAACGTCAAAATGATTGTTGTAGATCCCCGATGTACTAAAACAGCGGAAGTTGCAGATTTACATTTGGCAATTAATCCCGGCACAGATATAGATTTACTCAACGGTATTGCTCATTTATTAATGCGTTGGGGTGCGTTTGATAGTTTATTTATCGATGAATGCACTCAAGGATTTTCTAATTACGCTGAGGTTATTCAAGATTATCCGCCGGAAGTAGTTTCTCAAAAATGCGGTATTGAAATCAGCGAACTCGAACAAGCAGCGCGTTACTGGGCTGATTCTAAAAAGGTTTTGTCTTTATGGTCGATGGGGATAAATCAATCACAAGAAGGTACCGCGAAAGTACGCACTTTAATTAATCTGCATTTAATGACGGGAAATATTTGCAAACCCGGTACCGGACCATTTTCGCTTACCGGACAACCCAATGCAATGGGAGGCAGAGAAGCCGGAGGTTTAGCTCACATTCTTCCCGGATATCGCTTTGTAAAAAACGCCGAACATCGAGCCGAGGTAGAACAGCTTTGGGGTTTGAATCCAGGTCAAATTTGTGACACGCCTGGAAGGGATGCATGGAGTATGATAACTGGATTGGAAACTGGTGATATTGATTTATTGTGGATTGCAGCCACTAACCCAGCGGTGAGTATGCCAGATTTGCAGCGAACTAAAGCAGCTTTACTCAAATCACCCTTCACAATTTATCAAGACGCTTATTATCCCACCGAAACTTCTGCTTACGCTCACCTGTTATTACCCGCAGCCCAATGGAGCGAAAAAACCGGAACCATGACTAACTCAGAACGAGTTGTTACCTTATGTTCCCAGTTTCGAGAACCGCCAGGTGAAGCAAAAGCCGATTGGGAAATATTCGCCGAAGTCGGTCGTCGCTTGGGTTTTCAGGATAAATTTGCCTTTACAGACGCAGCCGCAGTTTATGCCGAATTCGTAAAATTAACTCGCGATCGCCCTTGCGATATGGGAGAAATCAGTCACGAAAATTTGGCAAATATCGGCCCGATGCAGTGGTACGATACCCAAAAAGCAGAAATAGAAATAGAAGAAAATGATTCCGGTTTCTTCTCATCATTATTAAAAGGTTTCGCTAAAACAGAACCACTTCAAGGAAAGCGTCTCTACACCGATTTACGTTTTCATACCCCAGATGGTAGAGCAAAATTTGCGGCTTATCATTCTCGCGGTTTAGCAGAACCACCGAGTGAAGAGTATCCTTTTGTGCTTACATCTGGAAGATTATACGGTCATTGGCACACCCAAACCCGCACGGGAAGAATCGAGAAAATCGTCAAAATGCATCCCCATCCCTTCATCGAAATTCATCCTCGCGATGCAGCGAAATTAAACATTGTAGACGGGGATTGGGTAGAAATAAAATCTCGTCGAGGAACAGCTAAATTTCCAGCCAAAGTAACTAAGGCGATCGCACCCAAAACAGTATTCGTTCCCATGCATTGGGGCGCTTTATGGGCAACGGAAGCTGAAGCAAACAGCCTCACTCATCCCGAATCTTGTCCAATTTCCCTACAACCAGAACTTAAAGCTTGTGCAGTGCAACTCGTAGCAGTTACCTCTCCCCCAGAGATTTCCAAAGAGTTGCCTCACCAGGAACCGTTACCGTATTCTGACTTGATTGGGGTGTCAACCTCGAACCATAAGTAATCGGAATCGCACCCAAAGCAAACGAAGCGAATATTGCTAGAAAAATCATGCGAAGATTATGCTGGCGATACCCGATTAATACGCTGTTATTTTCTATGTCAGTGCCTAAATGCTTGATATTCATTTGAAAAACCTTTTCTAAAATAGATAATTCAGCAATTTCATTTTAGATAAAATCGGAAAAATGTAGTGAATGTAACAGTTTATTTTAACAAAAAGTAACCAAAGTTACAGAATTTATGAAAAACTGGAAAACTAGTTCCCAGTCTCTGGCTGGGAATTTCTCGTCTGGTTCCCAGTCTCTGGCTGGGAATTTTAAAGGTGAGGCTCTGCCTGTTGGACATTGGAGGCAGAGCCTCTTGAAATGTATTCCCAGGTAGAACCTGGGAACAAGAAAAAACCTGGGAACAAGAAAAAACCTGGGAACAAGAAACAAGAAAAACAAGAAAACAAGAAACAAGAAACAAGAAACAAGAACAAAGAAAATCAATTTGCTTCTAAAATGCAACATAAATATTATGAGCAACTTTTTTAAATTCGAGGCTGATTTTGTTGATAGCTTGCGCTGCATCCCCATGCAGGTACGTTTCAAACTTGATAACTGCGGAGTCAAACTGAAATTATCTCACTGGCATCAATTTAGCGAACAAGAGCGCCAAACTTTAGTGGAAATGCCATGTACAAGTAAAGAAGAATGTCATAAATATCGAGAATTCTTGCAAAACTTGATCGTTGAAAAAACCGGAACCCCAGCAAAAGAACTTCCCATAGAAGAAAATCCTGCTTGGATGAATGAGAAAGAAATTCCCGAAATAACGCGAACAAAAGCCACAGAAACTAACGTTAATATTGCGATCGAACAATGGGAAAAACTCACACCATTGCAGCGATTTGCATTAATTAAACTTAGTCGTTCGAGTCATGAGAATAAAAACTTTTATCCAGCAGTTGAAGAATTTGGATTAGTCTAAATAGGTCAAAGGTTAAAGGTTAAAGGTCAAAGGTAAATAACTCATAGCTCATAACTCCTAACTATTCATCCCCTTGTCCCCCCATCCCCCCATTCCCCCATCTTCAATCGCCGCCTTAATCCTCGCTGGCGGTAAAAGTTCTCGTATGGGTACGGATAAAGCACTTATAAATTACCAAGGTAAACCAATGTTGCAACGGGTTTATCAAGTTGCTACTGATTGTACCGAACAAGTTTATGTTTTGACTCCTTGGAAAGAACATTATCAAAATATTTTGCCGTCAGACTGTAATTATCTAATTGAAACTCAACCCGGAAAAGGGCCAGTAAATGGTTTATCCGAGGGATTGACACAAATTTCCGCTGATTGGATATTATTACTTGCTTGCGATTTACCTTTATTAGATGTAGAAATTATTCAAAGCTGGATAAATAAACTTTCACAAATTCCTACTTCAACATTAGCTTTAGTTCCTCAACGTGCGGATATTTGGGAACCGATGTGTGGTTTTTATAGGAAAGAGTTGAAAACTGAATTAGATGATTTTTTGGAATCGGGAAAGCGTTCGTTTCAAGAGTTGCTTTCGGGGATTGAGGTAGAAGTTTTAAATGTTGATGAGAAGGCGGATTTGATGTTGTTTAATTGTAATTCTCCGGGGGATTTGGAATAGTTTT
>CAYMZW010000228.1:0-10994 GCA_964395005.1 uncultured Rivularia sp. | reverse complement strand
AACAAATGATTATCAACGACATCAACTATTTAGAAGCTACCAACGAAGAAGTATTCGGTGGACGTGGAGTTAAATTCGATAGCGACATTACATTCGATAAAAATGTTAATGCCAACGTTTTTGAAAAAATCGAAAAAGTCCTTGTGACCGATGTAAGTGGTTTAGAAGGAAGCGTTGCTCAAGTAATTTCTACTTCTGATGCACGCGGTGGCAAGGCTCAATTCACCAGCATCATCTCTGGTACTGAAGTAGAAGATGGTTTATCTGAAAGCTTCACTCAAAGTGTAGCTGCAATTAGCTACAAATAAGCTTTTTTGCTAAAAGGTTAACGATACAGTTTCTTAATTTCGACCATGGCGAAATAAAGAGCTACTAACCATAACTTAAAGGTTTATTTAGAATACTGAAAGCTTTGTAAGGCTTTCAGTATTCACTGGGCTTTTTTATCTTTAAGAAAAATTATACTACCTGTTTTCTTAATGTTTTCTTCAGCTTCAAACATTTTCAAAGCATAAATCTGGACTTCATCCATCAATTTAACGTTAAAAATTTAAACTATAGGGAGATAAACAGAGTGCTTACTTTAGATGAAATTCTACAGAAAGTTAATGACAAGATAGCAGAAGCAAATGCAAAAGTGGGAGCAATCCAAGGAAGCCAAACTGGAACTAATGGGCGAGATAGACAGTTTGGCAGCTTTGGTGATGATGTACTCATTGGGCTGGATGGTGATGACCGACAGTTTGGCAATTTTGGTGATGATTTCCTCGATGGAGGTGGTGGTGATGATTTAATAACTGGGGACTTCGGCAACGACTATATGGTTGGTGGCGAAGGTAACGATCGGATGTTTGCAGGGCTTGGCGACGATCTAGTCTTTGGAGATGCAGGCAACGATCTGATTGATGGCAGTGTAGGCAGTGATGTGCTGTTTGGAGGTGATGGTGATGATACTCTTCTAGGAGGTACTAACGGAGATATCAATGCTCCTGAAGGATTTTTTGAGGATTTCCTCGTTGGTGGTACTGGTAGCGATGTCCTGAATGGGTTCGGTGGTGGTGCAGGAAATATAGAGATTGATTGGTTAGTTGGTGGTGGTGCGGTTGACGCGGACGGTTTTATCGTAGATTTCTCTGATGATGGAGATCCTGACACTTATGTGCTTGGGGATGAAAATACCCCTTATTATGCAGGTGCTGGGTTCGATGATTACGCTCTTATTTTTGGTTTGGCATCTAATGATACTCTTGAGCTAAGTACAGCTGTAGAACATTCATTTGCATCTGTAGCATTTTTCACTCCTAATGATACGGCAATTTTCGCTGAATTACCTGATGGTTCTTCCGATCTAATAGGTATTGTTGTAGGAAGTTAGGTAATACATGATAAGCACACAGAAATCCTGAAAAAACCCTATCATACAGGACTAATGCTTCAATATTCAAAACATACTGAGACTCAGAAATAACTTTGATAAGGATGATAGGTAAAAGCATTTAAAACATAAATAACATTCCTATCTTTCCTATCAAAACCATGGTCAATATAGGTTGATAATGCTAATTATTATTAATATATTTATTATTATTTTTATTTTGAGATTCCATATTTTAATACTAACGCTAATGAGGTTTCTATGGTATCAGATACTTCAGTTTTAGAATCTAATTTTTCTGACCAAAATTCTCAATCTCAAGTTGAAAAATATTTCCAATTAGGAAATTTTTATCTGGAGCAGGGAGAGTTAAAGGCGGCAGTGGAATCATTCCAAAAGGCATTAGAAATTCAGCCAAATCTTGCCGAAGCTCATCACAACTTGGGCTGCGTATTTAAACTGCAATTTAATTTAGAAGCAGCGATAGAATGCTTCCAGCAGGCATTGATAATTATGCCTGATTTGCTCGAAGGTTATTGTAACCTAGGAAATACATTTTACGATCAAGGTAATGTCGAAGCGGCTATAGAGACATATCAAAAAGCCTTAGATATAAAATCTGATTTATCTATAGCTAAATTTGGCAAACTTGTAGCCCAGTTACCAATTATTTACTCAAGTTCTATAGAAAAAGAACTTAGACGAAGCAATTATCAAAAACGCCTTGAAGAATTAGCTAATAATTATAAATTAGCTAATCAAGAAGAACTTAAAAAATCAGTAGATGTAGTGGGTAGATTCCAGCCTTTTTATCTAACTTATCAAGGCTTAAATGACCGATATTTACAGCATGTATACGGAGAAATGCTTGTTGATATTATGTCAAGCAAATATACTCAATGGAGTCAAAAAATTCCCATACCAGATATTAAACCAAACGAAAAAGTTCGCATAGGTTTAGTTTCCCAATTCTTTTACAGCCATTCTAACTGGAAAATACCGATTAAAGGTTGGTTAGAAAATCTAGATCGCAGTGAATTTGAATTATTTGGATATCACACATTTCCCAAACGAGATCAAAAGACTAAAATAGCAGCAAAAGAATTTGATAAATTTACTCAAGGATCCCGTTCCGTAAAACAATGGTGTCAATTAATTCAACAAGACAAGTTACATGTCCTAATTTTCCCAGAATTTGGCATGGACTCGATGACAGTAAAACTAGGTTGTCTAAGACTAGCTCCCATTCAAATCACTTCTTGGGGACATCCTCAAACTAGTGGCTTTCCAACCATTGATTATTACTTGAGTAGTGATTTAATGGAACCAGAAAATGCTCAAGAACACTATACAGAAAAACTAGTTAGGTTACCAAATTTATCTATTCATTACACACCTTTAACAACTGAATATGATGTTCTTAGCAAACAAGACATTGGCATCACCGATTATGAAATTATGTTTTGGTGCTGCCAGTCTCTGTATAAATATTTACCTGAGAATGATGGTGTTTTTCCGCAAATTGCCAAAAAGTTAACTAATTGTAAGTTTGTATTTATCAAACATCATTCAAGTGAGCGAATTACTGAAACATTTCGCCAGCGTTTAAGCAATATATTTCAGGAATTTGGGTTAGATTACCAGGATTACTGCATATTTTTAACTCATATGCTTCCTAGGAGGTTTGCCGGTATTGCAGCGATCGCAGATGTTTTTCTAGATAGTATAGGTTGGTCTGGATGTAATTCAACTTTAGAAACCATCGAACATAATATACCCATCGTTACCTTACCAGGGGAATTGATGCGGGGACGGCATTCCATGGCAATCTTAAAAATGATGGGTATTGAAGAGACAATAGCATCTAGTAAGGAAGAATATGTGCAAATTGCCATCCGTCTGGGTAGAGATGCTCAATATCGTCAACACATCTCCGGGTTAATTGCCCAGAACAAGCATAAATTATATAAGGATCTAGAGCCAATTCGAGCTTTAGAGGACTTTTTGCTCAATGCTGTGGGTAAACCAAGGAAGTCAGCAATGACTACCGTTGCTGAAACTTTGCGGTTAGCAATCCAAGCACATAGAGAAAATCACCTAGAGCAAGCCGAGTCAGCTTATCGTCAGGTTTTGTCAATGCAGCCAAACCATCCAGATGCTTTATACGGTTTAGGTATGGTAGCGCAGCAGCAGGGTGAATTAAAAGAAGCTGAGAAATTGTTGGGTGCCGCTGCACAAATTCAGCCAGACTCGGCGAAAATTTGGTTTGCTTTGGGTAATCTGCATCAACTCCAGGGACAGTTACCAGAAGCAGAAGATGCTTACAAACAAGCGATCGCTTTGCGACCAGATGCTGTTTCAATTTATAATAATTTGGGTTACGCTTTGCAACAACAAGGCAAGTGGTCACAAGCGATAACCTGCTATCAAAAAGCTTTAGAACTACAGCCCAACTGCGTTGAAGCGGATGTGAATTTAGGGAATGCACTCCATACCCAAAGTAAACTCTCCCCAGACAAACAAGCTCATTATGCACAATTAAATCATAAATTGGGTCTTGGTCGGAAAAAAGCAGGGGATTTACAAACTGCCGAGATTTACTTTCAAAAAGCCTTAGAACTCAATCCCAACTATGGGGAAGCTTACACGAGTTTGAGAGATTTACGGAAGCCAGCAGAAGTGCAAGGAGGCAAAAACAGCTTATCAGCAAATGGTTAAAGCTGATTAATTTTCACTGATTATATTACGTTTCTGAAGATTAAAAATGAATGCAATCGAGGGAGTATTAACTATTAATTGAAACTGAAGGTATAGAAACAATGGCAATTATTGAAGTTGAACATCCAGTAATTAATAAATCTTCCTTTGAAGCAAACAATAGACAAGATGGCATCAGTGGTGTGATGCTAATTCATAATGAAGCAGAATTTTTGGCACAGGTTATCGAAACTTGGATTGATGCCGTAGATGAATTAGTTATTGTTTTTAATGACTGCACAGATAATTCTCCTCAAATTATAGAAGAGTATGAGAGGAAATATTATCCAAAAATTAGGGCTTTTCATTACTTGCCACGGGTATATTCACCCAATACAAAAAAGCAATTAGAATTAGATGTAAATAATATCAATTCTTTCACTTTTTATTCTAACTTTAACCTCAGTAAAACACGATATAAAATTTGTGTCTTAATTAATGGAGACCATATTGGTATTCCTGAATATCTCAGGAGTATTTATAATTATTTGAAGCAAAAACCTCTTCAAAATACTGCCTTGTTTTTTTCTGGACTAAATCTTTGGAAACATCCAGATGATATCCAGTATCACGTCAATCTTAGGGACATTGCCATTGGGGATGGAGATCTGGCATATTGGACTGTTTCACCCGAAAATATTTTTGTAAAACTTCCAACTAATCCGCTGTTTACTATAGTTAAACATGAGGGACTGACATCGGGGTATTATCTAGGGTTTATTTTCTGGCACACACGTTTTTTGAAAAAAGACTATGGACAGGGCAACTATGGTCAGTATTCGACAGACATCAACCAATTCAAATTTTTAAATAGTAGCATTAAAGAAGCAAAACTTGTTCCGTTATCTCCACAATTAAAGCAAAAAAATAAAGATTTTCAAAAGGTTTCCTTGCCACATTTTCCGCTCTATTTTGATTTTGGTTCTTTACCTGAGGTTGCAGGTGTTGATAGGGCAACTGAAATCCTGCAACAAGCTGTTCAACATTACCAAGCTAATCGCTTTACTGAAGCACAACAGGCTTACCGTCAAGTTTTAGATATTCAGCCCGAACACCCGGAGGCATTGTACAGATTAGGTATTCTGACTCAACAGATGGGGAATCCTCAGACGGCTGAGGAGTTGTTGAGTAGGGTTTCACAAGTCCAGCCAAATTCGGTAAAGAACTGGTTTAGTTTGGCTAATTTACGACAATCACAAGGACAATTTACCGCAGCTGTAGAGGCATATCATCAAGCACTGAAATTACGTCCAGATTCAGTTCCAATTTACAACAACCTCGGTTATACACTGCAACAACAAGGTGAATTGTCAGAAGCGATCGCCTGTTATCAAAAGGCTTTGGAAATTGAACCCAATTGTACCGAAGCGGATGTCAACTGGGGCAACGCACTCTATACCCAAGGAAAGCTTTCAAAACACAAACAACTCCATTATGCACAATTAAATCATAAGTTGGGGGTTGTTCGGGAGCAAGCCAAGGATTTACAGAATGCTGCAGCTTACTATGAGCAGGCAATTAACCTCCAACCCGATTTGGTGGAAGCTCATTATCACTTAGGGATGGTACTGCAAGCACAAGGGGATTTAGAAGAAGCGATCGGTTGCTATCAAAAAGTCTTGACGTTTAATTCCCAAGACGGAAAATTTAGGAGTTACGTACTGTACAAACTAACCATAATGTGTATGTGCGAAAAATGGTTTTTTCAGACGCTGCTCATAATTCTAATTTCCTCACACACGGCGTTGCTGAATCACAATATGAATTAAATTGATATTTGTAGATTCAAACTAGCAAAAAAGTCAAAGAAAAAATTTGTATTAAGGATAATTTTATGGCACCTTTAGATTTAAGTAACATCCAATTTACTAGGCGAGCGGATAAAGTCTATTCAGATAGCGGAATTTACAATCGGGCAGGCTCTGATGTAAAAACATTACAAGGAGCCGATGAAATTATTGGTAATAATTCTATAAATAGTAGTTTTGGCTTTGAGGTTATAGCGAAGCTTGAGGCTGAAGATGCTGGTGGGATCGCCGCAGCAGATATTAGTGGTAAAGCTAATGTTAGAGCGAATGGGATTAATAACAAAGGAAGTATTAGTACAAACAGAGGGCAAGATATAGTTAGGGGAACAGCAACAGCAAACATTTTTGCTCAAGCCCATACAGCCTCTGAAGCTATAGCTTATGCCAATCAATTGGATACTACTGCGGTAGCTGCAACTTTTGCCAACATTGATGTTAACGCCATTGCTAACGGGATAAATAACTCCGGCACCCTCGGTACTGGTAAAGGTAACGATAGCGTTGATGGCGATATCGATACTTCTATCGTAGCAGTTGCTACAGCGCAAGCAAATGCGGCAGCCATCGTTGAAGCTATCGCTCAAGCTCCCGTGAATGACAATCTGGAAGCATTTGCATTAGCAATCGCTAAAAGTATCGCGAATGCAGAGGTTATTGCCACGGGTGTTAATAATAGTGGAGGTAAATTTACCACTATGAGGGGTGGAGATACTATTAATGCTGTTGCCAATTCTGCCAGTGCAATTCTCTCAGAAGTTTCTGCATCTGCTTTGAGTGGTGTAACTGGTGAAGGAGAAGCTTTAGCTTTAGCTGTTGCCGAAGCGGTTGCTAGAGTTCAAGATAAGGCGATCGCCATTGATAATACTGGAGGTAGTATTCTCACTGGTAAAGGGCACGATACCATCAAAGCTACAGCTAATGGGGTTGATAAAGCAATTGCAATTGAAAATACCAATGGCATTATTGACACAGGAAACGGAGACGATAGTATAGAAGCTGACGCTAACGGTAGTGAATCTTACGATATTTTTGGCGGTACGATTAATATGGGTAAGGGAGCCGATAGAATACAAGCTTCCAGCTTTGGTGGTGGCGTGAATATCAAAATGGGTAACGGAAAAGACTTTGTTGAAGGTTTCGGTGACGCTATAGTCAATGGTGGTAAAAGTTTTGATATCCTCAGCCTTGACTCTTTTAATCTAGACGACTTTAACATCAGTTTAGGCGCTACAAATGAAAATGAAGTTAGTTTTGAGCGCGATGGCATTACGATGACTACTAGCAATTTTGAACAATTCAATTTTGGTAATGGAAGTTCAATTTTTACCTATGACGATTTAGTCGCTAGTGTGTAACTTACAGTTTTCCCAAAAAGCGGCTATTAAACACAGCAATTTATTTAGGGAGTTACAGATGTCTAATAATGATAATGCTGCAAATAATTCATCTTCTGTGCCATTCTTCGCTCGTTATTTAGAAGGGCAATTTATCTCAGAATTATCTGAGGAAGAAATGGATGAAGTAAAAGGAGGTAAAATTGCCTCTCTTCCCATTGAAGATATTGTATATAGCTTGAAATATCCATCGGATAATGAAGATGGTAGTCCCGGTCATGGAATAATTACTAACAAGTATCGTGATATCGATGATATTGGTTCTGGTGGTGGTTTCACTAAGAAATATCCATCTGATGCTGATGAGGCAATGACAATGAAGTACCCATCTGATGGTGATGACGATCTTCCTACTGATTTTTTTGAGCGCCACTAATAACTTTGATAGTTCTAAAAGCTTAAATTAAAAGTTTGAATCTTTCGTGGCGCATTTGGGCAAAGAAAGAAGCCAAACACAATTGAGATATCTCATGCAGCTATCCCGCGATGTTATTTTATTAATCACTCACAGCGGTGATTTTTATACAGTAGATAAAGTAGCAGAAGCCTTGTTAGAAAGAGGTGTACAACCTTTTCGTCTCGATACAGATAAGTTTCCTTTGCAGGTGCAGATGGAAGCATATGTAAGTAATCGAGAGAGCATTCACAGATTAAAATATGGCGATCGCTATATCAACACTCAACAAGTGCAAGCTGTTTGGATGCGTCGTATTTGGCAACCCCAAATAAGTCAGGATTTAGCTCCACAATTTCAAACTGCTTGCGTTAGAGAAGCAATGGCAGCTTTAAATGCTTTTTGGGATAGTCTTAGAGAAGTTCGTTGGATAGATAATTTAGGGCTGATTTTGGCTGCGGAAAACAAGTTGCGTCAATTGCGCGTGGCTAAGGAAGTAGGTTTGGTTATTCCATTGACTCTGGTTACTAATAATCCCCAAGAAGTGCGAGAGTTTTTCTATGATGTAGGAGGAAAAATGGTTGCTAAGCTGTTAACTCCTATTTCTTACAGCATGAAAAGTTCTTCCTTCTTTTTTTATACGAGTTTAGTAAAAGAAGAAGATTTGCTCGATATGGAGACATTACGTCATAGCCCAATGATTTTTCAAGAGCAAGTACCCAAGTTGCGGGAATTACGGGCGGTGTATGTCGATGGAAGTATATTTGTTGGAGCTTTAAATGCTTCTAATTACGCAGCATCTACAGTAGACTGGCGACGTACCTCTGTAAAAGATTGTACGTGGGAAGTTCACGAATTACCTATAGAAGTAGTTTCTCGTATAAAAGCTTTAATGGCAAGCTTTGGGCTAATGTTCGGAGCTTTAGATTTGATTGAGACACCATCGGGAGAATACGTGTTTTTAGAAATTAATCCTACAGGAGAATGGGGAATGTTAGAACGTGATTTAGACTATCCCATTAGTACGGCGATCGCAAACGCGCTCCTTGGAGAAAGACAGTTAGGAGTTAGGGATTAGAAGTTGGGAGTTAGGAATTTTTTTTGCTGACTTTAGAATCATCTTTAATCCAAAAGTTAAAACAAAACGCATCCGTTGTTAAAACAAAACGCATCCGTTGTTAAAATATAAAATCCAAAATTGAATGACTGTTTTAATAATTACTCATAGTAAAGATAACGAAAGTATTCCTCTGGTAATCAAAGCGATTGAGTCTGAGGGAGGAAAAGCATTTCGTTTTGATACGGATAGATTTCCTACTGAATTAAAATTAGATATTTGTTATAATTCCGGATCGGAGCAAATAATACTGACTTCAGACAACGAGAAACTTGATTTTAATGAAGTTTCGGCAGTCTGGTATCGTCGAATTGCCATCGGAGCAAGGATTCCTACAACAATAGATAAGCAACTTAGACAAGCTTCCATAGGCGAATGTCGAGCTACTATTCAAGGTGCAATAGCAAGTATCAGAGGTTTTCATCTCGATAGAGTCGCAAATATCCGTTTAGCAGAGAATAAGCAGTTACAATTACAAGTAGCGCGAGAAGTCGGTTTAGAAACTCCTCGCACCTTAACTACAAATAATCCCCAAGCAGTCAAAAAATTTGCTCAAGATTGCCAAGAGGGTATTATTGCAAAAATGCTGTCTTCTTTTGCTATCTACGATCAATTTGGACAAGAAAACGTTGTTTTTACTAATTCAGTGTCATCCGAGGATTTAGAAAATCTTGATGGACTACATTTGTGTCCGATGACATTTCAAGAAAAAGTTCCCAAAGCGTTAGAATTACGGACAACCATCGTTGGAAAACAAGTATTTACAGCAGCAGTTAATTCTCAAGCTTTACAAAATGCAACTTATGATTGGCGACGAGAGGGAATTGCTTTACTCAACGCTTGGGAATTTTATAACTTACCTCAAGTCGTTGAGAAAAAGCTTCTACAATTAATGGCTTACTTTGGCTTAAACTATGGTGCCATCGATATTATATTGACACCCGACAATCGCCACGTATTCCTGGAAATTAACCCAGTCGGAGAATTCTTCTGGTTAGAGAATAATCCTGGTTTACCAATATCTAATGCGATCGCGACGACTCTGCTTACTTTTAAACAAAAACACCAATTGCCACATTTTTCGTCGTTTCCAGAAAATAAAGACAGTTTATTTGCGTCTGCGTTTGATCGCCAGAGCAACAACACTACCGGATATAAGCAACGCGAAATTAATTGAAGATTCGGGTACTGCTTGAACTTCCGCTCGATTTCGTTTAACTTCTAGTAAAGCTACAGTTGTTTCATTAGTAAAAAAACGCTCCAAGGAACCTTCAAGAGATACCGTGAGAAACTCTTGCAAACCACCAAAACCAGGTGCGCCAAATTTTTCAGTGATAGTGACATTATCGCTTTTTTGTAACGCCACAAAATCGTCATCCCCTTCTGTGGTGATATTGCCTACAAGGCTAAAAAACTCTAAGATATCATCATTTTTAAGATCAATAAGTGCAAAAGATATATCTCCACTTGCTCTAGCATTTTCTTGAGGGGGATTATCTATAGATGTAGCAAGTTCTAAATTACTCAAAAAATTAAAAGAATAATTTGTATTTGCATCTATATTGAAGGTTCCGATAACTGAAGCTTGACTTTGTGCAACTGCTAAATAATTTCCATTTTCACCAAAAACTGTACTCAATGATGAATTAAATGCTACTGCTGGTTCAATTAAAAAAATTGCTTCAGCTTCAGCAATTGCTTGAGCTATACCTCCTTCACCGATGGCCAAAGCATTTGCACTTGTACCAGTTGCAACATTTGATGGACTTTTACTGAAATCTTTAAAAACTAAATTTCCCTCAGAAAAAGCAAAAGTAGCAGCTTTACTAGGTGCAGTACCTACTATAGTGCTAGCTAAAATTGGTGTGATTACTAATAAACAACGTTTCAGTATTTTCAAGTGTTTTTTCATGCTTTTAGTTGTGGGAAATTTTTGACACGATAAATTTGACAAATTCACCCGATGGTGTAAAAAGTCAGCAAGTACAGATAGTTTATTTTTTTTTCGGATGTAAAAAAAAATGTAACTGCTGTGATGTAAATAGTCTATATATCCCAGTCCGAAATCATTTGTGAATATGGCTATGTTTCTTTCAGGACTTACGCAACGGCAACGGAAGTAAGCGTGTTCCAGACATTTAAGATCCCC
>CAYMZW010000227.1:0-10999 GCA_964395005.1 uncultured Rivularia sp. | reverse complement strand
CCCAATGCCCAATGCCCCATGCCCAATGCCCAATGCCCCATGCCCAATCCCCAAATTAATCATGAAATTAGCAAACCCTCTTTATTACCCAATAGCCGTACTTGCCGGTGGTGTTATTCTTGTCGCCGGTGTTCGGTTTATTGGATTACCCAATTTTGTGGCTTTACCAGCAGCCGCAGCAGTAGCGACTGGTGGTGCTGCTGTGATGAAATCTAGGGAACCTGATGCTCAAAAAATAGCCCAGCAGCAGATACAAAGTGAATTAGAAATGTTGCAAACTTCGGCAAAAAATTTAGCTGAAAAAGCACAGACGCTAAGTCAAGAAGCCAATCAATTATTGAGTCGCGGCTCCTTTGAAATGGATTTATTGGTAGCAGTGCAAGAAGCTTGTCAAAGAGCAATCGAACTACCAATTACAATTGACGAATTAGGTAGAAGAATTCACGGTGCTAACTCTTTATTATCGGTTAACGATTTACAACAGCAATTACAGGAAGTAGAAAATAAACGTTCTTCATCTTCCGGTATTGCACGTCAACATTTAGATCAACTTAGCAACAGTTTACAACGCAATATTCAGCTAGCGGAAGAAGGAAAAAATGCCCGCACCGCTCAAATTACCAGTCTCTATACTTTAATTCAAGATTCAGCTGGAGTATTGCAACAAATTCAAAATAAATTGCGTACTGCCGATTTAACAGATTCCCAGCAAGTTATGCAATTACAAGCATCTACCGATGAACTTACTAGCTTACAAGATAACTTTGCTTTTCTGGTTCGGAAATGATTGATATTTATAAATTCGGACGGGCAGGGATGCCCATCCTACAAGATGATATTTAATAAACATGAAAAATACTAATTCTAATCTTAAAAATCGTGCCTTTACTTCTGCTGGTATTATCCTCGCAGCATTAGGTTTAGCTTATGCTCCCATTCCCGGCTTACAGCAAACCATTGTGATTGTCAGCGGTACGGAATTACAAGCACCACTCGAACAGTTAGAAACTAAATTTGAACAAGAAAATCCCAATATTAAAATAGAGCTTAAATTTCAAGGTTCCCAAGATATAGTTAACAAATTTATCGATCAAAAAAACGATTTTAATCCTACTATTTTAATGCCAGCTTCTGGAGAATTACTAGATGAATTAAGCCAGCGTTATCAAGCACAAAATAACAGCGAAGCCTTTTACAATCAACCTCAACCAGTTGCAAAAACCTTACTCGTAGCCATTGCTTGGCCAGAAAGAGGCAACGCTCTTTTTCCCAACAATAACTTTTCTTGGCAGCGAGTAGAACAAGCAATGCAAGCCAATAGTTGGCAAGCCGTAGGAGGACAAAATAATTGGGGAAGTTTTGATTTTGTAATGACAAATCCCACTCGTTCAAATAGCGCTCAAGCAACTTTAAGTTTGTGGGCAATGTCGAAACTCAATGCGAATAATTTTAATAATATAGATTACAATAATCCCGCCGTAACATCTTTATTTAGTACAGTTAAAAAATCAATTTATCAACCACCGCGTTCAACAGACATTCTTTTACAAGAGTTTATCACTCGCGGCCCCAATGATGCCGATGTCGCAACAGTATACGAAAGTATCGCTCTTTCAAGGTGGCAGCAATCAGCAAAGAATCAAGGTAAACCCTATCAAATTTATTACTTAAATCCCACAGTAGAAACAGTTGCTACCGCAGCAATTGTACGTCAAAACGTTGATAGTGGAACCGCAAAAGCTGCGAAAAAATTCGTTGATTTCCTAACTCAACCAGAACAACAAAAAATCTTTGTAACATACGGTTTTCGACCTACAAATAATAATATTGACTTAAAATCTGTTCCTAATAGCCCTTGGAATCAAAACATTCCCGGCGCACAAATAAATCCATCCGCTAAAACCTTACCAGCACCGAATCAAAAATCAATTGGGGAAATTCAAAGATTGTGGCAGCGAGTTAATTAAAATTAGTTAGAAACCTCACCCCCTTCCCCTCTCCGATGACTTGGAGAGGGGTGCCCAAAGTTGTAGCGTAACGCACCTAATCGCAGTTATTAGTTTAAATTTATTCTTTTAATGTCATAATAAATTCAATTAATAAATTCAATTATTATCCAATGGTGCGTCACGGCAATATCTAATTGTTAATTTCTCCTCCAAAGTTATTTAAGCCGTGAGTGCACCCTACAAAGTCACATTTAAATAACTACGGCAGTTTTAGCAACTTTTTTAATCGGCTTTGCAATCATTTTCATTCCTGCGGGTGTGGCTAAAGTTAAACCCCGTCTTACTGGTGTTAAGGCACGTTTATCGGTTCTTGATACTTGATATTGCGATAAAATTGTTGCTAATACCAGCTTCATTTCATACATTGCAAACGCCAAACCGATACAGCGACGATTTCCACCACCGAAGGGGAAAAATTCATATGGTGAAAATTGTCTTTCTAAAAATCTTTCTGGTTTAAACTGTTTTGGTTGCGGGTAAACTTCTTCGCGGTAGTGTGCTAAATAAATACTGGGAAGAATCCACGTACCTTCTGGTAATTTATAGCCACCAATTTCAATGGGAGATGATGCAATTCTAGGAGTAGCACTCGGAACAATAGGATAAATACGCAAAGTTTCGTGACAAACTGCTGTTAAATAAGGCAGCTTAGCAACCGCGTTGGGTTCTGGATTTTCGCCTAATTCATTTAATTCCTTGAGTAATTTTTCGCGTACTTCCGGTAAATAATCAACCCAGTAAAAAGCCCAAGTCAAAGCAGAAGCAGTAGTTTCATGCCCCGCAAATAGCAGCGTCATTAACTCATCGCGTAATTCTTGATTTGACATTTCTCCACCATCTTCATAGCGTGCAGACATCATCAAACTGAGAATATCTTCACGATTTTGATTTGATTCAGCGCGACGTTGCTCAATTAAAGCATAAATTAAATCATCAACTTGCTTCCGTAAGTGTAAAACCCTACCCCAGGGACTCCATTTACCCCAATCCTTTTGTAAAACGGGGAAAAACATACCAGCAGACAATAAAGGAGAACTTGCAAATTCTAATAGCGAAGAAATTTTGAGACGAATTTGTTCTAAACGGTTTCCTTCATCCAAACCAAAAACCGCTCGTAAAATCACGCTTAAAGTAATTTCCTGCATCGACTCACGGATATTGAAAGGCTTCCCCGTCTCCCATTCATCACTTACCTGCTGCGCGATTTCACCCATAGTTATACCATAAGCCCGCATCCTATCCCCGTGGAAGGGGGGAGCCAACAACTTACGCTGACGCGAATGGCGATCGCCATATAGTAGCAACAAAGAATTATCCCCAACCATAAACTTGAGAATCCGGCTTCCCCTACCAGTTTCAAGAGAATTAGCATCAGCCGTAAAAATTTGTTCCAACGCTTCAGGTTGACCAAAATAAACCGTGCTAGTACCATCGTTTTGCGGAAGACTAAAGCTATCCCCGTAAAGTTGAGCATTTTGCTCAAGATATTCAAAAGGTTGAAAAACAAACTTCATCCGTCTGAGAAATTTAGGCATTTCAACCGCTGGTGGCAGATTGCAATTTGATGTCATGATTATTTATTCGGGTTTTCAATACATCTTTATATTGTGACGAAAAAATTAGTGAGCAGTTATCAATAACGCCCTCACTCTATAAGAGTGGGGCTACACAAACAAAGCCCACCTGCGTGGGCTAACGAAAAGCCCCCCTTTTTAAAGGGGGGTTGGGGGGATCTCAACGATTGGGATGCTCATTTTATTGCTGCGATTGTGTAAGTGCCATCGTCACACATCTTCGTACAAAAAAGTCAATACTGCTTTCGGCAATCATAATATTTGAAAAACATATAAAATAATAATCGCGTTTACGTAAAATCGCTTACAAAGAAAGATATATGTATACAGCGTGATTCAAGGGTGCCTAAATTACATCTACTTCAAATTTGATTTCTGCCTAACTTTAATTGATTTCAGATATTTTGATTTACCTGTATAAAAATATGAAAGAACTTAGAAAAAACAATTATTCGCAGTTTGTCATACGCAATTTAGCGCGTTTCGGTTTGAGTGCATTGCTCGGTATTGTCTTGGTGGGTGAGTCTGTAAGCGCGATACCGAAAAGCGTGGGAGTAGAGGTAGCGCAGCAGCAAGGAGTAACTTCCACAGAAGCGATTCGTGCAGAAGCGAAAAAGTTGACAGATGAAGGATTTGAGTTATTTAAGCAAGGAACCGCAGAATCATTAAATCAGGCTATTGATAAATGGGAGCAAGCGCTTCCTTTATGGCGAAAAGTAGACGATAAAGGATGGGAAGCTAATATTTTACTTGGTATTGGTCGTGTTTATAGCGATTTAGGAGAAAAGCAGCAGGCGTTAAAATACTACAACCAAGCGTTACTTCTAAAACGGGAACTAACTGATAAACATGGTGAAGCAATAATACTCAATAATATTGGTTTTATCTACGACGATTTAGGGAACAAGCAACTTGCACTTAAATATTACAACCAAGCATTACCTATAAGACGGGAAGTTGAAGACAAAAGTGGGGAAGCAGCAACCCTTAATAATATTGGTAGTAACTACTCGGATTTAGGAGACAATCAACAAGCACTTAAATTCTATAACCAAGCATTACTTATATTCCGGAAGCTCGGGGATAAAAATGGAGAAGCAATAACTCTAAATAATATTGGTAGTGTTTACAATGATTTAGGAGAGAATCGGCAAGCACTTAAATACCACAGCCAAGCATTACCTCTAAGACGGCAATTCAAGGATAAGCGTGGGCTAGCAGCAACTCTGGGCAATATTGGTAAAGTCTACTCGAATTTAGGAGACAAACAGCAAGCACTTAAACTCTACAAGCAAGCATTACCTTTAAGTCGAGAAGCTGGAGATAAAAGTGGAGAAGCAACTACTCTAAGCAACATTGGTGGTGTCTATTCCGATTTAGGAGACAAGCAGCTAGCACTTAAATACTACAACCAAGCATTAATTTTAAGCCGAGAAATTGAGTATAAAGCTCAAGAAGCTACAATCATCAATAATATTGGTAATGTCTACTCGGATTTAGGAAACAAACAGCAAGCACTTAAACTCTACAAGCAAGCATTATCTTTAAGTCAGGAAATTAATGATAAAAATGGGGAAGCAATAACCCTTAATAATATTGCTGGTGTCTATTCCCATTTAGGAGACAAGCAGCAAGCTCTTAAATTCTATAATCAAGCATTAACTCTAAGTCGTGAAGTTGAAGATAAAACTCAACAAGCAACAACCATAAACAATATTGGTGGTATCTACGATTTATTAGGAGATAAACAGCAAGCACTCAAACTCTACAACCAATCATTACTTCTAAGACGGAAAATTGAAGATAAAAGTGGGGAAGCAGGAAGCCTCAATGATATTGGTAGTGTCTATCAAGAGTTAGGAGACATTCAGCAAGCCCTTAAATACTATAACCAAGCACTACTTTTAAGCCGCGAAGTTCAAGATAAAACTCAACAAGCAACAACACTAAATAATATTGGTTATGCCTACTCGCGTTTAGGAGACAAGCAGCAAGCTCTTAAATACTACAATCAAGCATTACCTTTAAGTCGTGAAGTTGAAGATAAAACTCAGCAATCAACAACACTAAATAATATTGGTACTGTTTACTCGGATTTAGGAGACAAGCAACGTGCGCTTGATTTCCTTAACCAAGCATTACTTCTAAGCCGCGAAGTTGAATATAAGTTTGGGGAAGCAAAAGCTCTTAATAATATTGGTGCTGTTTACGATAATTTTGGGGAAAAGCAGCAAGCACTTAAATACTACAACCAAGCATTGCCTCTAAAGCAAGAAATTGAAGATAAAAGTGGACAAGCAACAACCCTCAACAATATTGGTTTTGTTTACTTCAATTTAGGAAACAACCAGCAAGCTTTAAAACACTATAACCAATCATTGCCTTTAGCGCAGGAAGTTGGGGATAAAGATGGAGAAGCAATAACTTTAACTAATATTGGCAAAGTCTACAATTCATTAGGAGACAACCAGCGTGCGCTCAAATTCCATAATCAAGCATTACCTTTAGCGCGGGAAATTAGATATAAACAAAGGGAAGCAACAATTCTTCGCGATATAGCCAGGGCATATAGAAAAAACGGTAATTTACAACAAGCCCTCACCAACATTAAAGCCGCAGTAGATATCATCGAAAATCTCCGCACCAAAGTAGATAGCAATGAATTACGTACATCCTACTTCGCTACCGTACAGGATATCTATAAACTCCACATCGATATCTTAATGCAGCTACACAAACAAAACCCATCTCTCGGATACGATGCTCAAGCACTTGCAGCCAGCGAAAAATCTCGCGCTCGCGGACTTTTAGAATTATTAACCGAAGCCAACGCCGATATTCGTAAAGGTGCTAATCCCGAATTTTTAGCTGAAGAAAAGCGTTTACAACAATTAATCAATTCCAAAGAAAAATTACGGCTTGAAATATTTAGCGACAAGAATAAAAATAACGATCCAGTTTCAAAAGCTGCTGCACAAAGATTTAAAAAACAAGTTCAAAACCATATCAACGAACTCAATCAACTTCAAGCCAAAATCAAAACCACCAGCCCTAAATACGCACAACTAAAATATCCCGAACCTCTAAACTTACCTAAAATTCAGCAACAGTTAGATAAAGACACCGTACTTTTACAATATTCCTTGGGTGAAAAACGCAGCTATCTATGGAAAGTAACTCCAGATTCTCTCGATAGTTACGAATTACCCAAAAGCGAACAAATAGAAACAGCAGCCAAGAAATTCAGAAATGTTTTACAAGGTGTTTCATCACAAGGTACTGGTGAAACTGCTACCGAATTAAGTAAACTTATCCTCGCACCCGTCGCAAATAAAATTGGTAAAAAACGCTTGGTAATTGTGGCTGATGGAGCTTTACAAAATATTCCCTTTGCTGCACTTACTGATTTAAATTCACCAATAGCAAGGGATGTAAAATCTCAAGTAAGTGCGATCGCGCAAGATAAGCAAAGAGGTATCGAAGTTAGCCCCAACAACCCATCTCCACAAAAAACCTCGAATTATCAACCTTTAATAATCAATCACGAAATCGTAAATCTGCCGAGTGCATCTACCATCGCGATTCAACGACAAGAAACCGCAAAACGCACCACCTCTGCTACAAGCATTGCCATTCTCGCAGATCCAGTTTTCACCGCGAATGACTCGCGTGTCACAAATAAATCATCTGCTCAAAACGGTGATTATGACTCAGATATCAATCTTTCCGATCTGAATAGAACCTTGAATGATATCAATCTCAACACTATAACTAGACTCAAAGGAACGCGAGAAGAAGCAAAAGGTATTTTAAAGCTATTTGCTCAAAACAACAATCTGCAAGCTTTTGATTTTGAAGCTAACTACAACTGGGCGGTAAATCCCAAATTAGATAAATATCGCTTTATTCATTTTGCTACTCATGGTTTTGCCAATAGCGTAAATCCGGAATTGTCGGGAATCGTTTTATCTATGGTGGATAAACAAGGCAACAAACAGAAAGGCTTTTTGCGGATGCATGAAATCTTTAACCTTGATTTCCCCGCTGACTTGGTAGTGTTAAGTGCTTGTCAAACCGCTTTAGGCAAGCAAGTCAAAGGTGAAGGTATTGTAGGGTTGACAAGAAGCTTGATGTATGCTGGCGCAGAGCGTGTTGCTCTGTCTTTGTGGAACGTTGACGACGCAGCGACATCTAATTTAATGCAGTCATTTTATCGGGAAATGTTACAGCAAGGAAAATCGCCAGCTACAGCATTAAGAGAAGCACAGATCAAAATGTGGAGAACGGAAAAATGGCGCAATCCTTATGCCTGGGCTGCTTTTACCATTCAGGGTGAGTGGAATTAGAAGGTTCGTAGTAAGCGATTTATCGCTCTTAATAGAGGACTAAAGTCCTTACTACTAACTTTTACCGGGAGCAACTTGATTCTACATTTATAACTACATCCGAGGAACTTGATATTAAATACTTTCTTCACATTATTTTATAAGTTAAAAGATTCTACGGCAAGCAAATAACTGCATTGTTTTTTAGTAATTAATATTACCAATTTAAAATCAAAATTTCACAAAACAATCTTGTTTTATCAACAAAATTAGATATTTATTGGTATCTGCAAGTACTAGTAAAAGCTTTCAAAATATACTATTAGATTCACTGATGTTCTATTGAAAAAAACAAATTAATCTATCAAAAAAATATGCAAAAATCAAGGATAAAATACTGAAAATTATACTGATGTGACAACTTTTTAAACTGTACTAAGCTCTGGCACCTGGGTTTTGATTAACTGTACGGTAATCTTATACACCTCCAGACACGAAGTATAAAAAGTCTGCAATAGGGGGTTAGTTACTCAGTGTTATCTACCGATGGAAGTTCATTAAATCTGAGTAAAAAATGGCTACTAAAATCAACAAGCTCGATGATAGTAATCTTCAAAGCCAGAATTCCTTCTCGTCGGTATCAAAAAACGCTCTACCTCAGTCTCCTACAAACAATTTAGATGTTTCGGCTGCTACCTATCTAGGTGGAAAGGATAATGATTCTACGAATGCAGTGGATATTTCCCTTGATGGTAAATTCGTCATCGTAGGAGGCTCGTTAAAAAATGCCAATTTAGGAGCAACAGAGACACAACTCCTCGGTGGTGGGGACGGAACTATCGTCCGCTATAATGCCAAAACCAACGAAGTTGTTGCCACTACACGTTTACCAGGAAAAGTACTAGATTTAGAAATCTCGAATTCGGGGGACATTGCTGTCGCTTACGAAGGTGGAATCGCCGTACTAAACGCTGATGCGACAGAAGTTAAATGGAGTAAATCTATAAATGACGTTGCTCGTATCGCGATTTCCGATACTGGAAAAGTTGGTGTTGTACGCGATCGCAATGGTGATGATAGAGCTTATCTTTTTGACAGTAACGGAGAACAACTTCAAAAGTGGAGTACAAACAGCAGCAGAAGACAATTCCGTGATATAGCCGTTACCGACCAAAATGGAGGTATGGTTATTACGACGGGATTCGAGCAAAAAACAGGAATTTTGCAGGTTGCTTTCACTGAAGCATTGTCTTATGAAGGAGAAAGTGTCTGGAAAAACTATGACTTTGATGATAAAGATATCTACAAAGAAAACTTGATGGCTGATACGCGGGGACAGCGTGTAGCAATCGGACGCGACGGACAGCTATATTCTTCATACTTTGTTAATGGTGGTACCGGCTTCTCTATTTTCTATCGAGATCCTTTCGATTTATCAGAGGAAGTTACTGCCGATAGAAAGATAGAAACAGACCAATATACTAAACCTACTAATGTCAATTCGGTTAAGATGACTTGGTACGGTCGCTATGACCTCAACACTGGCGATTTAGTTAAAGGTCAATCATTATTAAGTCGATTAAACAGTGGTAAAGGTAACTCTGTCGATGTAAGTTCAATTACAGCTACAGAAGATGGTACTGTAATTTTGGCTGGAGATTCAGCATATAAAATTGCAAACCGCAGCGAACAGACTATCGAAGGAAAACCTGTAAGCGAATATAGTGGCTTTGAAGGATATATTGCAATTATCAGTCCAGACTTAACACAAAGACTTGCATGGACTCCTATTACAGATAGTGACGGAGCCGTAGCAGCAGTTCGTAATGGTACAACCGCAGTAGTTACAACCACTGATTTTGAAAAAAGCCAAATTACTCATAACGCTATCCAAAATAGTGCAGGTGGTAAAGACGACGGTTATCTGATTGTGATTGGTGGTTCGGATGTACCTCCTGGAACAACACCGACGACACCACCAGATGATAATCCCACTCAAGGAAACGAAACTCCCACTCAAGGAGATGTTATTTCTTTTGTCAACGCACTTGAATCCTATGGTGGAAGTCAAGACAAGCCTAATAATGGAACTGTTGAAATATCATCAGATAATGAACTCAACTTGAGCGGAAACCGCTGGCAAAAACTTACAATCAACTCTACCATCACAGATAAAACTGTTCTTCGTTTTGAGTTCGCAAGTAACGGTAAAGGTGAAATCCAAGGTATTGGTTTCGATAATGATAATTCAGTTAGACAATCGGATACTGAACGTTTCTTCCAAGTTGATGGTAGCCAAAACTGGGGTATTAAAAATCTCAATAAATTCATTGTTGGTGAATTGGGTGACAAGGATATTTATGAAATCCCAGTTGGTACATACTTCACTGGAGATTTTGACTTCCTGACAATTGCTAACGATGACGATAGCCCTAACCCCGATGCTGAAAGTACATTCAGCAATATTAAGATATTTGAAGGTACTCCTGATTCGGTTGATACACCTAAAAATACTCCTGATTCGGTTGATAAACCTAAAAATACTTCTAATTCACTTGAAATTTCCATTAATGGAGCAACTGAAAGTGAAGAAATTCTATCCTACGGTGGTAAAGGTCAAAACACAACCATAACTTCAACTGTCAGCAAGGATAATCAATTGCGGTTAGAAGGAAATGGTTGGAGACGCTTGGATATTACCGGATATGAAATCACTGAAGATACCGTACTAAAATTCGACTTTGCAGGTAATGGCGAAGCAGAAATTCAGGGTATTGGTTTCGATAATGATAATGTAATTGGTGGTCAAGATACAGGAAACTTTTTCCAAGTTGATGGTAGCCAAAGTTGGGGAATAGAAGACTTAGACGATTATATAAAAGGTACCGACAACGGATTCACACAATATTCCATTGCTGTAGGAGATTTCTTTACAGGTACATTTGACTTCTTAACTATCGGTAACGATCGTGATGTTGCAAATCCAACAGCAGTTGCACAATTCCAAAATATTGAACTTGTTGGTTAATTCACGCCTATTTTAGATATTTAGCTTACTGCCATTAAATCAGGACTTAATAAAGCCCCCCTT
>CAYMZW010000226.1:0-11076 GCA_964395005.1 uncultured Rivularia sp. | reverse complement strand
AAAACTAATTCCTTGCCTTGAACACTTTTACCATTTATTCTATATATTAAGACATTAATCAATTGTTAAGAACAGGGTTAAGTATAAAAATCAATGCGTATATTAATCGCTTTTCGTCTTCGTATTTTCTTAAAAAGTTATATCAATCGGGATATGTAAAATTCCTAGAACAACGCTCTATCTTCTGCAAGAGCTTAATCCTAGCTAAACATCTGTATTATTTTACTCAGTCAAAAATTATTTTAATTGATAGTTTTTTATGTATCTTCATTACCACAAGATATACCGAACTTCCATAAAGAAAAAATAATACACTGACTAGAAGATAACTATAACTAAACTTTACCTAAAAAGCAAATATTGTGTTAGAAGCTTTTGTCCTTGCAACAGTATTATGTGGATTTTTTGGCATCATCTTAAAAAAAAATTTGGTGATGAAAATCGTCTCGATGGATGTGATGAGTACGGGAGTGATTGCTTATTATGTGGCGATCGCCTCTCGTCATGGTTTATTTACGCCGATTTTCTCGGGTGTCGAAAATCGTACTTATGCAGATCCGGTTCCGCAAGCGGTAATTTTAACAGCTATTGTAATTGGCTTTTCGATTCAAGCTTTGATGTTGGTGGGTGTAATGAAGTTGGCTCGGGATAATCCAACTTTGGAAAGTAATGAGATTGAGAAGAATAATACACCATCATGAATACCATTACTATTGTTTGGGCAACCCTACCGTTTTTCTTAGGGTTCACAATCTATCTTATTCCCAAACTCGACCGCTATCTAGCGTTGTTGGGGACAGTTGTTTCTTTTGCATATGCATTAATATTGTTTATCACGCGATCGCCATTAACATTAGAATTAGTTGATAATTTTGGCGTAACTTTATCCGTTGATGAGTTAAGCGGTTATTTTATATTAACTAATGCTTTGGTGACGGCTGCGGTTATTCTTTATTGTTGGCGCAGCGATAAATCGGCTTTTTTCTACACTCAAGCTATTATCGTGCATGGCAGCGTCAATGCAGCATTTGCCTGCACAGATTTTATCAGTTTATATGTGGCTTTGGAAGTCAGCGGGATTGCAGCGTTTTTATTAGTAGCCTATCCTCGCACAGATCGTTCGATTTGGGTAGCTTTGCGCTATCTGTTTATCAGCAATACGGCGATGCTATTTTATTTAATCGGTGCCGTGCTGGTATATCAGGCTAATAATTCGTTTAATTATGCTGGTTTGAAAGACGCACCACCGGAAGCTTTGGCGATGATTTTTGTCGGGCTTTTGGTTAAGGGAGGGGTTTTTGTTTCAGGATTGTGGCTTCCTTTAACTCATTCGGAATCTGAGACTCCAGTTTCGGCTTTGCTGTCGGGGGTGGTTGTCAAAGCTGGTGTTTATCCGATGATAAGGTGTGCGTTAATCGTTGAAGAAGTAGATCCCATTGTGAGAAGTTTCGGGGTTGCAACTGCTTTTTTGGGAGTTATCTATGCTTTATTTCAAAACGATACCAAGCGGGTATTAGCTTCAAGTACGATTTCCCAATTGGGTTGGATTCTTGCAGCACCTTTATATGGCGGATATTACGCTTTAGCCCACGGTTTAGCAAAAGCGGCGCTGTTTTTGACTGCTGGTAATTTACCTTCTCGGAGCTTAAAGGAATTACAAAATCAACCGATTCGTACTTCTACTTGGATTGTTTTAGTTATAGCAAGTCTATCAATTTCGGGTTTACCCTTGTTGACGGGTTTTAGTGCCAAAGTTTCGACAATGAAGCATTTATTGTCTTGGCAAGAAATTGCCATGAATGTTGCCGTTGTGGGAACAGCAACCGTATACGCCAAATTAATTTTTCTTCCTCATGGGGAAGGGAAAAAAGCAAAGCCCGGTTTCTGGGCAGCGATTATACTTTTACTCGGTTGGTTGGTAACGGCGAATGTTCTTTATCCCCAAGCTTATACCCTTAATAGTATTGGCAAAGCACTTTTAACTATAGGTGTAGGTTGGTTATTGCATTGGTTGATATTCAAACGTATCGCTTTGAAATTACCTCGCGTACTTGAAGAATTCGAGCATCTGATTGGTGTAATGAGTTTGACTGCAATTTTATTATTTTGGATGGCATTTTCATGGTTGGGAATCTCATATTAAGACTTACTATTTGGTTTCTGCTTACATCCGATTTGAGTGTTGCCAACATAATTATCGGTGTAATTGTTGCTTTTGCTTTACCTCGCGGTTATCCATCTAAAGAAATATTGAAAGAATGGTTAACCGTGTTAGGTAAAATTCTTTTAGCAATTCCCCAAGCTTATATTGAAGCAGTTGAAATTATTTTCCGTCCCCATCAACATGAAGATGTAGTTTTAGAAGAAATTCCCCCAAATCGTTCTGACAGACTGATATTTTTAGATATCTTTTTAATTACCTTTACACCTAAAACAATCGTTTATAAATATCGGAAAGAAGGTTGGTATGAAGTACATCGGGTGCTACCAAGGAGGACAGGATTATGACTATTAATATAGATTTAAGCCTCGATCTAAACCAGATAATTTTATTTGCCATGCTTCTAGCTTTGTCAATACCTATTTACGAAGCTTGGAAAGATGAAAATATCTGGCAGACAATGCTGGCATTTGCCAGTATTTCCACCAAAACAGCCATGATTGCTTTGGTAGTATCCGTAATCCGTGACGATTGGATGATTGGGGTAGTTTCCATCATTATCCTCAGTGTAGGTGATGCCGGAATCATGTTGTTAGCACATATACTCAAAAGGTTAAGAGAAACATGATTAATATTAATCAAGTTAGCTATATCTTTATTGGTATAGGCATTTTTTTCTGGTTTTGGGGTACTTTTCCTTTGATGGGGAAACGCTCTGTCTTATTTAAATTACACAGTCTTTCTGTAGCAGATACCCTTGGTTCAATTTCCATTGTCTTCGGATTGCTATTCAAAAAAACCGCAGAATGGCCGTTACTTATTCTCGCCATTATCACCTTAGCAATTTGGAACACCATGCTCGGTTATGTTTTAGCTTACTGTTCCGGTGAAGGAGATAGTAATGAACCACGAACTTGATATTTATCTTTATATTATTGTCGCTTTACTACCTTTAACTTCCTGCTTGGTAGTATTTCAAGTTAATCCCTATCATGCTCTGGCGTTAAGGGGAATATTAGGGGCGATCGCCGCTTTAGTTTATGCGGTTTTAGGTGCTGCGGATGTTGCTTTAACCGAAGCTTTGATGGGTACTTTATTAGCAATTACGCTGTATGCCGTAGCCGTGCGATCGTCTTTAGTTTTGCGTGTGGGGATGTTGGCAGATGCAGCCCATCATCTCCAAGAAGAACCCGCTTTTATCGAATTAACCACTGATTTCCGTAGAGTTTTAAATAAGCGTCATATGCGCTTGGAATTAGTACCTTATAACGATATTCATGCTTTACAAAGAGCCTTGAGTGAAAAAGAGATTCACGCTACCTGTACCCATCATTTAAATACAGACATACCTTTACGCACTACGATTCGCATTTGGCGCGTTTACGAAATCATGCAAACCGAACTCATATCGCCTCAAACGGTTTTGAATTACGCCACTGAAATAGACGTTAATTTACCAAAATTAGAGGAGCAACCCTTATGAAATGGATATATGTAGTTGCAGGAATGGCGCTATTTGTAAAAATGTTGCTCATACCTAATCCAGAAGGAGAGTTATCAATATCAATAGTGCAAGCAGTCGTAGCCGATAGCGGAGTACCCAATGCAGTATCTGGAATCATCTTTCGCAATCGACTTTACGACACAATTTTTGAAGTCGTAGTATTTACAATTGCCATCATGGGAGCTACCTATATGCTGGCGAATGAAAGACCATTTTGTACAATTTATCATTTTAGCGATCGCCCTTCGATTATATTAGCTCGCTTAGGTGCGACAATTGCAGCCTTGGTAGGTATCGAATTAGCAATTCGCGGACATTTAAGTCCAGGTGGTGGTTTTGCTGCTGGAGTCGCTGGAGGTACTGCCATTGGCTTGGTAGCGATTACCTCTTCACCAGAATGGATGCAGTCACTTTATAAAAAATGGCACGCTTCTAAATGGGAGAAGATTTCGGTATTGATATTTATTGTGTTGTCTGTAATAAAACTATCTGGATTTGAATTACCACATGGGGAATTAGGTAGTTTTTTTAGCGGCGGAGTTTTGCCTTTATTGAATTTTCTGGTTGCAATAAAAGTTGCTTTAGGCTCTTGGGCAGTGCTTTTAACCTTTATTCATTATCGAGGGATATTGTGAAGTGGGGATTGGGAATTGGGCATAGGGCATTGGTAATTGGGAATGGAAGACGGGTAGGGATGCCTATCCCACAAAAGATTGAGAGTTTTTTGTAAATTGTGTGACGCTTTAATTAATTTTCTACATAATTATAATTTTTCTAGCGTCACGCACCATCTTTAACTATTTATATATTTCGCTTGTGTAGCTGTGTTAGCCGGGCATATTATATTTATTAGATATACCGGCGTTACGTAATTACACCCTTATATCGTTGAAATCACAGTTTATATAATACTAATATAAAACTATATTTTCTTTGTTCGTAGTAAGGGATTTATCCCTTATCTTCACATCTAAATCTATATTTATCTAATCAATATAAAAAATAAAATTTAATAACTATGCCATCTACCTTAAATACACTTATCGAAGGTGTAAGTGAAATTCAGCGTGGAAATTTTTCTACAGCCATAGAATTATTAGAAGAATATTGTCAAAACTATGAAGCAGACTCCGAAGGTAACTACTCGGAATATATTTACGCACAGCAACACATTGTTAAAGCTTACGGTTATCTTGGGGATAAATCAAAAGCAATTGAGCGTACCAAAGATTTAGCAATAAATGGACACCCTCAAATAAAAAAATGGGCTAAACGAGTACTTGCTTATCTATCTCCCGAAGCTTATCAATCACTACCACAAGAAGTCATAGAGAGTGACAATCAACCGCTTTGGGATAATGAATCTGCAAGGCTGGTATTGAATTCGGTAAATGACTATTTAGAATTTGGAAGTAATTCTCATGTTGTAGAAACTTTAGAAACAGCTTGCGAAAATCTAAAATTTAATACCAAAGAGCATCTTTACGCACAAGTTTTATTAATTGAAGCTTACCATCTTAACGGACAATCAAAAAATGCTGTAGCGCTTTGCAATCAACTTCTCAACAGCAAGCATTATGTAACTAGATTAATTGCAAATCAATATCTATCTTCCTTGTCAAAACATCAATGGCTAAAGGTAAGGTATTCGGAAAAGGATACAATATTAACTAATAAACAAGCTTCAATTCTTTATCAACAAGGATATAGTGCGTTAATAGATAAAAATTACGCTGAAGCATTTGAAATATTTGAAGAATACACTAAAAGCGCTTTACCGGGAACTAGAGAATATTTACAAGCTAGTAAGTATTTAATTCATTCGTATAAAAGTAGTGAAGAGTTAGAGTTAGCTACTAATCTTTGTATAAATTTGATAACGAGCCAGGATAAACTCAGTCAAAGATGGGCACGAGAATTACTTTTTACAGATTTATTTCGCGAAACTCCACCAGATAATCATATTGAAACTTATGATTTTTCTTTAGAAACAGAAAGTTTCGCAAAATCACCTAGTGTTATAGAAAATCAATCTCAAGAATCAATCTCAGAAACTGATTTCAAACCCTTTCGATTAAAGTCATTTGATGAATTTAAGCAATTTTATCAACAAAGTTTATTAAAAGATTTAAAAGTCTTTGAAACGAGACGAAAGCAATCAATAGCAACAATTTTCGTTTGTAATATTACCGCTGTTGCAATACTATTATTAATTTTCAAACTGCCTTCGTTAATATCTTTCTGTTTGATTCCGCTGTTTTCAATTATATATCTTTTACTTTATCATTTCGCTTTTAAAGCATTTACTTATAAATTTGATCGTAAAATAATTAAACGCATAAATCAGTTTATTAATACAAACCAAACTTTTTCTCTATCAACATCGCAAAAAGATAATATTCAAATCCTTAACGATATACGGAATAGTCAATTTTTAAATGGCTTTATAAAACCTAATCACATTCAAGAAAGTATTTTACTAAGTGGAAATATCAATTTTATAGATATTAAACTAGCAACTATTAATCTCAATTCATTCAATAATCATTCTTGGACAAAAATATTTACTACAAATAAAAACCAAGATGTAAAAACATCAGTACCGCTAACCTCATTTTTTGCTTTGCGATTATTTAAAGGAATACCTTATGTATTTAACCGAATGTTAAAGGGTAAAAGTATAGATTTTCAACGTTTTCAAATTGAAATACTAAAAAATGAACCCTATAACAATCATGCTTTTAAAGGTTTATTCTTGGCAGCTAAATCTAATCAATTATCTCAATCATTAACAATAATTAAACCAAAGTCATCAGAAGCAGAAATAAATTTACCGTATTACGCGGAAAAACCATTGCTCAAACTTGAAAATGCCGATTTTAACTCTTTGTTTACAGTTTATAGTGAAGATTTAGTACAAGCAAATAAGATTTTATCTACTAATTTAATACAAAGGCTTCTTCAATTCAGTAAAAATAATAATAAAAATATTTATCTATCCTTTATCGATAATATGATGTATATTGCGATCGAATATCCAGAAGGTATATTTGAACTAAATTTATTTAAAAGTATACTTAAATTTGCACCCTTCCGAAAATATTTTGCAGCAATACATTTGATGTTTGGAATTGTTGAGGATTTTAAAAATTAATTTGTAGGGTGTGTTATGACGCGAAAGTTAATTCGAGTTTTAGCAATATATGTATTTTTCGCGTCTAACGCACATTTTTAAAGTTTTTTAATCAATGGTGCGTTGCGCTGTCGCGACAACACACCCTACTACTTACTGAAAATTTACATCCTTTCCAAAACCTCAATCCCTAACAAATTTAAACCTAATTTCAAAGTTCTCGCTGTCAAATCGCATAATGCTAACCGCGATGTTTTAATAGGCTCTTCCGATTTCAACACCGGACAATTTTCAAAGAATTGATTAAATTTTTCACTCAATTGATAAAGGTATTCACACAAGCGATTGGGAAGTAATTCTTGCTCAACTTCAGCAACAACTTCATCTAGCTGTAAAAGATGTTTTGCTAAAGTTAATTCAGCTTCTTCTTTGAGCATTATTCTGATATTATCACCCAAGTTTTCATAGTCTATATCACCTTTTCTACTAATACTTTGAGTTCTTGCATAAGCATAAAGCATATAAGGTGCGGTATTACCTTTAAGCGCAAGCATTTTATCAAAGCTAAATTTATAATTACCAGTACGGTTTTGACTTAAGTCAGCATATTTAACCGCACTGATTCCAACCACTTTGGCAACCTTAGCAATAAATTCTTCCGTTTCTTCTCTTCCTTCTTCCTCTTTTAATCTTGTTTCTAAATCCTCACGACACCGGGAAACTGCTTCATCTAATAAATCCCGCAATCTTACTGTTTCTCCAGAGCGGGTTTTTAATTTTTTCCCGTCTTCTCCTAACACCAAACCGAAAGGTACGTGAACAATCTCAACATCTTCGGGAATCCAATTAGCGCGATTTGCTACTTGAAATACACCAGCAAAATGATTTGCTTGTCCAGCATCGGTGACATAAATTAACCTTTTGGCTTCTTCTTTTTTTATTCTGTGACGTAATGCTGCTAAATCTGTCGTCGCATAGTTATAACCGCCATCGGATTTCTGTACAATTAACGGTAAAGGTTCTCCTTCTCTATTTTTAAACCCTTCCAAAAATACAACCTTGGCACCATCACTTGATTCCAATAACCCAGCTTTATCTAAATCTTCCACCACTTCCGGTAACAAAGGATTGTAAAAAGATTCGCCTCTTTCCTCTACCTTAATATCGAGCAAATCGTAAATTATTTGAAACTCTTTTCGAGATTGTTCGCAAAGTAATTTCCAAGCGTGAATTGTATCTTCCGCACCCGCTTGTAATTTTACAACTTCATTCCGCGACTTCTCTTGAAAATCTTCATCTTCATCAAACCGTTTTTTGGCTTGCTTGTAAAAATTAACTAAATCTCCAATATCCAAAGCATTCGCAGTAGTCAAAGCTGACGGTGAAACTTCCCTGAGATTAGTAATCAACATTCCGAATTGCGTACCCCAGTCACCAACGTGATTCAACCGCAGTACATCATGTCCCCTAAATTCTAAAATTCTAGCGATCGCATCACCGATAATTGTAGAGCGCAAATGTCCGACGTGCATTTCCTTAGCAATATTCGGACTAGAAAAATCCACAACTTCCCGCTTTGGCTGCTTTGCGGTGGGAACCCCCAAACGCGAATCGGCTTGAATCGAATTTAATTGCGCTTCGAGGTATGATGTTTGTAACCGTAAATTGATAAAACCAGGCCCTGCAATTTCTGGTTGCTCGCAAATATCCGACACATCAAGATTATCAACTACTTGCTTTGCGATATCTCTGGGTTTTTGTCCCAACTTTTTCGCTAAAGACAAAGCCATATTTGCTTGAAAATCGCCAAACTTAGGATTTGACGCAGCAACTAAAATTGGATCGGCATCAGCATAGTCATCACCGAAAGCCTTACCTAAAGCCTGTTTTAACTTTTCTTTTAGATATTCTTGTGTAGCGTTCATATGTAAATCTTCTCTTAATCTTACTGCTTACTCTTCTGCAATACAAAAAAGTATATTAATTGATTTTGAAACTTTGTAGTTTACTCAAAATCCCATAATATGACAGATGTATTTTACCGCTTCATCTTTCCAATCGCGGTTTAGTTAATCTATATATACTCGCTGGAAATATATCAACTCATCCAGCTTGATAGTAGAAAGCTTGTAGTAGCAAATTAATTTATTCTTAATTTTTTCGTCGTTTCATAATACATTAATGCTACGTATCTCATCAAATTGTAGCACGAATTTTCTATTTAATCGAAATCAGCAGAATTTAATCTTATTGTATCTTCAGAATGCGATCCAATTCTAAAAATAACTTTATAACGAAGAGTTATTTCGCGAACAGCATTTTCCAAATTTCTATAATTTACATCAACTTTCGATGATGCTGCTGTAACTACTATATCTTTCAACTCATCATTATAAACTTCAGCTTCTCGGATAATAGGAGAAAGTTCTTCAATTTGGATAACATTGTCAATATCCGTATTTGCTGACTCTAATAAAAGCTTTGCATGGGAGTAAGCATTTTTTATTGCTGCTTTTTTGGCTTCTTCCTTTACTTCCCTGCTTGCATCAAATACAGGCTGACGCATATCCAAAGTAAATGAATAGCGGGGTTTTTTAAATAATTTTTCTAACGTTGATACAGCCTGGATTAAACGAGAAATTTCCGAACAGGAAATGATTATTTTTTGACGTGCTTCCTGTCTAATTCTTCTACGATTTAAAGAGCGTTCTCGTACATCTATACCTGCTTCTTTTAATTCCGATTCTTCTAAACCATTTGAGAACAAACTTTCAATACAAAGATTCCGTAGAATAGTAACTTCATTTAAAGGAATTTTAGTTCTATTTGTCCATACAATTATATTGATGTCAGCAACGTATTTTTGTACCGTTTCTAAATATCTTGATTCTCCGATAACTTCAATATAAGGTTTCATCTCAATTTATATTTAACGATGCGGTTTTTTTAGAAATTTCTTGTAGGGTGCTGTGACACTTCGACTAATTTTGAACGTAGTAACAATGTTTTTAGTGTCACCCACCAGCAAGTATTTTGATAATTGCGTCAGTTATGTAGATATCTCCTAATTATAGTAACTCTAAGTTATATTGCATGAGAAAACCAATATATTCATATAAATGCATCTGCCAATCAATTATCTTATATTAATCGCAACAACTATCTATCAACTCATAGCAACCTGGATTGAAAATAAAAAATCTCCTCCAGGGCAACTTATCGATGTCGGAGGCTATAAATTACATTTATATACGATGGGAAAATCCTACCCGACAGTAATATTAGACCATAGTTTAGGAGGAATTGAAGGTTATTTATTAATTGAAGATATTGCAAAAATCGCACGAGTATGCATTTATGACCGCGCTGGATATGGTTGGAGCGATCGCAGCCCTTATCAAAGAAGCAGCGAACAAATTGTTAACGAGTTAAATACTCTTTTGAATAATGCTCGAATTGAGCCACCATACATTTTAGTAGGAGATTCCTTTGGTAGTTACAACGTGCGACTCTACGCACATAAATATCCTGAAAAAGTTGTGGAAATGGTGCTTACAGATGGACTCCACGAAACTGAAATGTTAAATATGCCTTTAAGTTTAAACATATTAAGGCTTTTCTTCGCTTCCGGATTTGTAATGTCAACTTTGGGTTCAATTTTTGGTATTATTCGTTTGCTCAAAACAATTAAAGTATTTGAATTATTGAAACCCGAATTACGAAAATTTCCTCAACATTCTCTCAATTCAATTAAACGCTCTTTTTGTCGAGCTAAACATTGGATTACCATGACTCAAAAAATATTAACTCTTGATATTAGCGCTCATCAGGTAAGTAAAGCTAATCAATTTGGTGATTTACCAATTGTCAGTATTAAAGCCGATTCTTTTTTAAAGCCTTCTATATGGACTTTTGCTTTACCGTTAAAAGCTGCGAATCAACTGCGAGAAAAAATGCATCCAGAATTACTAAAATTATCTAGCGATTGCATTCAGCTACAAGCACCAAAAAGCGACCATTTTGTTTGGGTTGATAGCCCGGAAGTAATCTTAAATGCTATCGAAATTATTTTAAATAAAGTAGATTATAACAGTCAATAGACAACCGATAAACTATATATTGAATCTCCTATGGGTATTTCTAAATTTTTCTCTTATTTTGCATGGCTTTACGTAATTTTATTCTCTGTGTGGATTTTATTGCGCTTTATTTTCTTCGATAGCTTGTGGTGGTTGGCGTTAATCAATACTGTAGCGTTATATATTTTTATTCCTTTAA
>CAYMZW010000225.1:0-11099 GCA_964395005.1 uncultured Rivularia sp. | reverse complement strand
AGGGAGTAGGGAGTAGGGAGTAGGGAGTAGGGAGTAGGGAATAGGGAATAGGGAACGGGGAACAGTGAGAAGAGGTAATAAACAACCGTAATTTATTGTTGTAATTAATGCGAAAAACAAAATCTTGTGGGGTTATGGTGATGAGAAAGCAACCCCGGATAAGCTTTCTTTTAATGCTTAAAAACCCTGGCTCGAAAAACATTTACGATGTTCCAAAAGGTCATATTGAGTTTGGAGAAGATGAAGTTAGTTGTGCTTTAAGGGAATTATCCGAAGAAACTGGAATTGCATACAAAGATATAGATTTAGATACTAATTTTCGATATACCGATACTTATCACACTAAATATAAGCGGTTTAATGGTGAAAAAGTCGAGAAAACATTAGTAATTTTTTTGGGATGGCTGAAGCACGAAGTTGATTTAAAACTTACCGAGCATAGCGGTTATAAATGGGTAAATTGGAATCCACCGCATATTATTCAGAAAAAAACAATTAATCCTTTATTGGCGCAGTTAGATAAATATTTGATTATTTGATTTGTTTGATTTCATCAAAGTACTAATCATGAAACTTCATCGTTTTGAAGAGGCAAGTCTATTTTATACAATTGATTTTTAGTTACGGCATTTTTAATAATCTTGATATTCCGTAAATGGTGCGTTGCGGTATTTTTAATATGGTAATTTATATCCAATATATTAGAACCGTAGCACACCTTAGAATAACTGTTTATTTTACTGCGGTTCTTGAGGTATATTCAAACGTCTCCCGAATCTGTCGTAAACCAAAATATCCCACTGTCCGTTCAAAGTATACTCAAATGCAATCCTGTTACCGTCAGCACTAATTGTAGGATTGCGGACTTCCGCTTGCAAATTTCCCGTCAAATTGCGCGATTGACGAGTTTCCTTATCGTAAAGAAAAATATTGCTTCTTCCCTGCCGAGATGCCGCAAACACAATATATCTAGCATCTTGAGAAACAGAAGGATGACTGGCGATCGCATCAAATGAATTCAGCCCAGGCAGATTAATTAAATTGCGAGTCATCCGATCGAACATATAAACATCTTGGCTTCCCCGGCGATCGCTCGTATAAACAATGTATCTATTGGAAATATGTGGATTCAACTCCGAAGCACCAGAATTAAAACCCCTACCACTATTATCAAAAGGGTAACTTAATATACGTGGAGAACTGCAAGCACTTAACAAACTAAAACTCGTAAATAAGCAAATTGAAATCCAGCGTTTCGGCATTAATAAATTATTAATAAGGTCAAAGGTTAAAGGTTAAAGGTTAAAGGTGTAAACTTCATCCTTTTTCCATCTCATAACTAAAAATTAATAGCTCCTAACTCTTAACTCCTAATTCCTAACTTTTTCTTCCTCATCCCTACTCTGGCGGCGCACTCACCGGGGCACCGTTGGGAATATCTAATTCTACATTCGCTCCTCGATCGAGTACTTCAATATCCCACTGACCGCGAATGGTTGTTTCAAATACTACATACCTGCCATCGGGGCTGACGCTGGGGTTTCTTACCCAACCGTTGTAAGTTCGAGTCAGGATTTGCGATTGTCCGACGGCGCGATCGTAAAGCCCTACAACTGGTCTACCACGGTCGCTGGTACTGTAAACTATGTAACGCCCGCTGTAACTTAGGCTGGGACTTTCCGCGATTGCATTACGTCGATTCAAACGCGGTGTAGGAATCAACTTTTGCTGCTCTAAATCATACAGTAATAATTGCTGAGTACTGCTACGATTCGATACAAAGGCTAAAAATCTACCGTTGCCGCTTAAAGCTGGTTGTTCTTCGGTGTTACGGGTATTTAAGGAATTAGAACCAATGGGAACGTCGTTATAACTACAAGATACAAGTAAACTAACCAAACTAAGACAAAGACTCCAACGAATTTGTAATTGGAGCCGAAATAAACTGATAAATTTTTTCACGACACCAATCTTTAACTATTCGTCGTCGAGTTTTACTTCCGGTGGTTCGTCTTTCTCGTCTTCTAAACGAACAATTGGGTTGTATTCTTCATAATCGGTGGGTATAACTTCATCCATTCCCCCACGTTCTCTTCTGGGTTCTGAATCTCTTCTGGGACGACGTTTTCTTGAAGAAGTTTTTGGTTGTGAAATAATATCATCGTCACTTCTTCGACGAGTAGTCCTATCGTTAGTGCGACGAGGTGTTCTTCTTTCTTCGGTGCGGGAATTATCCCAATCATCTACTGGTGGACGAGGAGATGAATCCCAATCACTTTCAGATAGTCTAGGCGTGCTGCGGGTGGTAGTGCGTCTGCTGGAACTGGAACTGCGACGACGAGATGGTCTGTCGTCTTCAATTTTTTCTATATCGTTACGACGTTCCGGACGACGGGGGGCTGGGGCTGCATCATCGTAGTACTCACTGCGAGATGGGCGAGTGTCCCTACTTCCGCGAATTTGAGGACGTGAGGGGGGACGTTCATCTTCATAATATGGATCGTAAGGTAAAGGTTCTCGGTCATAATCTTCTACCTCAGCACCATACTTACCGCGATCGTCATAGTCGTAACGGTCGCTGACATCTCGCTCGCGATCTACAATCGGCGTGCTGCGCTTAGCCTGCTGAGTAGCTATACCGCGCAGACGAATACTTTCATAAGCAAAATATACGGTAGTTGCCGTCAAAAGAAATTGACCAAATTGCATAATAGGGTCATATCGCCAACCCTGAAAAATAAGAATAAAACCGCACAATAAGCCTACAGCCGAAAAAAATATATCTTGGTCGCGTGAAAGTTCCGGACGTACAGTACGAAGAAAATATAGTCCGACTCCAGCAACAGCTAGAATAATTCCTAAAAGTGTAACTGGGGTAGTCCCTATATTTACCTGAGCCAGAACGCTGGCTGAGTTCAGCCCAAAATTTAGCATTGTTCTTTATCCCGATATCAAATCTATGTTAGCGACTCACAATTAAAATCTCTACAACAAGCAAACACGAATATACAGCAAAGACGCGAATTGCCTGACTCCAAATCGGAGCTATTCAATACCGCGTCTTTACATTGTTGCTTAAAATTCACAAGACTGGGCGTTTGTGTTAAGTATAACTTGTCCTCTGTGGGAGAAATAGTTAAAACCCAGTCAAGTTAATCATAAGAAAACGGATAAATTGTTGTTATCTTCAATAAACCTAGTTTCCGTTGTCTTCTAAATCAATCCTAAAAACGTTGGATTTTATCTCTTTGACTGATGAAAATTAAAGCTACTGTTGCGGGGATAACAAAAATCGCAGCACCCCAGGCTAAGCTCCAAAGAAAATTTGCTAAAGAGGGAGTCATGGTTACAACCTTTTTTTTACATAATCCAATAATATTTTAATACCACGAAACGAATCGCAATAAGTCTTAATCTTTAATTGGGTGCTTATCATTTGATAATTCAGTAACGCGGGGAGTAGGGAGTAGGGAGTAGGGAGTAGGGAGTAGGGAGTAGGGAGTAGGGAGTAGGAAGTAGAGAGCAAGTATTAAAAATGTTTATTTTTGGCGATAATCGTTAGTATGGCTTACTTAGCTTTCGATAAAATAGGATAAAGACTTTACAAATCTTAAACATTATCTTCAGATAAACCGTAAATTCAAACCATGAGTACCCTTAACGTTAGCAATTTGATTCTCAGCCTTTTATTGGGGTTGATGACGTTTTTATTTATTTTCCGAATTATTTTAACTTGGTATCCCCAAGCCGAACTAAATCGTTTTCCCTTTAATATTATTGCTTTTCCGACAGAACCGTTTTTAGTTGTGTTGCGAAAGCTAGTACCTCCTATTGGTGGTGTGGACATTACGCCGATTATTTGGGTCGGTATATTCAGTTTGGCACGGGAAATTCTCTTAGGTCAGCAAGGATTGCTGACCATGCTGGCTCGCACCAGCTAAAGTAAATTTTTTGTGTCCTTTATTTCCTGGATGAAATTAGTGTAGACATTACCTTCCAAAAACTGCGGAATATCCATCACTTTTTGATGAAAGCCAATGGTTGTAGTTAATCCGGTAATCGCACATTCCCTTAGAGCGCGTTTCATCCGTTTGATTGCAGTAGGACGATCAGGACCCCACACAATTAATTTTGCGATTAACGAGTCGTAGTATGGAGGAATCTGGTAATCGGTGTAAATGTGGGAATCGATACGAACACCAGGGCCTCCAGGTGGAAGATAGCCGCTGATGCGTCCCGGAGAAGGGCGAAAATCGCGATCGGGATCTTCAGCATTGATGCGGCACTCTATTGCATGACCGCGTAAAACAACTTGGTCTTGAGTAACGCTAAGTTTTTCTCCCATCGCAACGCGAATTTGTTCGGCAACCAAATCAATTCCGGTAATCATTTCCGTGACGGGATGCTCAACCTGAATTCTGGTGTTCATTTCCATAAAGTAGAAATCGCCCTTACTATCAAGTAAAAACTCTACCGTACCCGCACCAGTATAATTAATGAACTTAGCCGCTTTTACAGCAGCTTCTCCCATTTTCTGACGTAATTCTTCATTCACCGCCGGAGAAGGAGCTTCTTCTAAAAGCTTTTGATTGCGTCGCTGAATTGAACAATCGCGCTCTCCCAAATGAACTACATTGCCGTAATTATCCGCTAAAATTTGAATTTCTATGTGACGGGGACGTTCGATAAATTTTTCTAGATAAACCCCTCCATTGCCGAATGCAGCTTCCGCTTCTCCTTGTGCGGCTCGAAAAGATTTAGTAAATTCCTCGGGCGATCGCACTAATCGCATACCTCTTCCACCGCCGCCAGCAGTGGCTTTAATCATTACCGGATAGCCAATTTCCGCAGCGTTTTTTAATCCTTCCTGTTCAGAACTGAGTAAACCATCGCTACCCGGTACCGTAGGAACACCTGCTTTTTGCATGGTTTCCTTAGCCGTAGATTTATCTCCCATAGAGCGAATTGCTTCAGGTGAGGCACCAATAAAAGCAATATGATGGTCAGCACAAATTTCAGCAAAACGGGCATTTTCCGCCAAAAATCCATAGCCGGGATGAATCGCGCTAGCATTGCGCGTTAACGCAGCAGCAATAATATTAGGGATATTTAAATAAGATTTACTGCTTGCAGCATCACCGATACAAACCGCTTCATCAGCAAGCTGTACGTGAAGAGCATTACGGTCAATATTTGAATGTACTGCAACAGTCGCAATTCCCATTTCCTCACAAGCACGGAGAACGCGAAGTGCTATTTCCCCTCGATTAGCAATTAATATTTTGTCAAAATTCATAGTTGTGGTTTCTATATCATGTTTGTAGATTGACATTTCCCAAAGGTCAAATATAGAAAACAGTTTCGCAATTTTCAAAATTTGACAAGAGATTTACACGCTTTATTTGCATAACCCTCGACTATAGCAAACTATTTATAAAGCATTTTAGATATATTGCGCCGAGACAGTTAACGCAGCCATTATTAAGAAATAATGCCGGTTAACAATTATACGCATCCCTGACCTAATGCAAGACATTTAAATTGATTTATCGTTGCCAATACGTATTTCAATATGACTTGTGTTTGTTTGAATTTCTGTCTGCCACTTATCCCAATCTGGCAATTATATGCAACACCAGATAATTATTTTAAGGCGGAATGAATGTAAGTTATTACTATATTTTTGTTGTTGTGCTATACTTCATTTCTAGATAAATAAAAATCCCGACCTGCGGATGTGGCGGAATTGGTATACGCGCACGCTTGAGGGGCGTGTGGTCTTGACCTTGCGAGTTCGAGTCTCGCCATCCGCATTTTTAATTGGGTATTGGGTATTGGGCATTGAGCATTGGGCATTGGGCATTGGTAACTCATAACCACTAATTCCTAATTCCTAACTCCTAACTCCTAATTCCTAACTCCTAACTCCTAATTCCTAATTCCTAACTACTGATTCCTAACTACGCGCCTCCTACTTAATATTTTGTGCTTTGATAGAAGGGCGGTAAAGTATTGTTAAGAGCGGAGCATTGACTGCAACTTTTTCAGAAAAAGAAGATTTAAGTTTACCTTGTTCGTGGCATAGATTAGATGCTATTTGGCAGGGTGGAGAAGAGGTAGTTCAACAAGGTTTACCTCATGATAGGCTAGCTCCGAGTTGGCAGTTATTGCTGTTGGGAGATGGTTCTCCTACGCGACATTTGAAGTTATTGACGGGTGAACCGACGGAAGTAGACGTTATCGATATGTCTTTAGTTGGCATGGAATCTGACAACGCTCCCGATCTGATGCAGGTAGTACCTGGGCCAAGATTGCGGAGACAAGTTTGGTTGCGTACTCATAGCGGTCAAATTTTGGCTTATGCAGCTTCATGGTGGGAAGCGTCTCATGTGGATGAATATTTACAAAATCGTTCCTTACCTATTTGGGCAAGTTTAGCGCGTCTACGTACTGAATTGTATCGGGATGTTCAAGGAATTTATTATGGTTATTCTCCCGCCTTAGAATTGGGGTTTAATCAAAAAGGACCTTTTTGGGGACGACACTATTTATTTTGGCATCACGGACAGCCATTAACATTGATTTATGAAGTCTTTTCGCCTTACTTGACTAAATATTTGGGAAATACTAAAGTCTAACGGTTTGTTTTCGTTGGAATAGAGAACATACTAATACTTCACCCGCATTAATGAAAGTGGGTGTAAAAGTTTCGTAGTAAGAAGCTCTAGCTCTCGATTTTAGAACTAAAATCGGCGCGTAGAACCCTTTAAAATTAATGTGGGAAAATACTAGTACTCCTTTGCATAAAATCTGATGGGTTCGTTTTCTTTCTACATTTGGGAGACGTAGCATTGCTACGTCTCTACAACCCGTAAAAACTAATGATTTGGACTACTAGTTGTTTATTTTAACTTCGGCTAATATCGATATTTAGTAGGTATCACCCCTTATCAAGGAATTGCGAGATTCCCTTTAGACGAATATCTATCAAGCATGATTTTTTCTCAAAAGTAGCTTATGCCCTTAAAGCGAGAGGAATTACAAAATATTTGCTTAACAAAAAATTAATTATTTGTGAGGTTAAAATGCCTGCAACCTGGCTTTTTTTGCAGAAGCCTGTATAATTCCTGAAATAGATAGAAAAGGTATGAAAATACTGGGAGAATTATAACAGCACATCTAACAGGGCAATGTTTTGGGTTATTTGCAGAACATAAACCGGCGTATCGGATTTGAGCTGATGTAAGACTTTGATGTAAAAAATTATTTTTGATATCACCGAAAACATTATTTATTGGGCATTATAAATTGTGATTCGGCATCAAAATAAACGATAGAGCAACTGGATAAGTAACTAAATAGTAAATTATTTTATCTGATATTTTTTCCAAATAGTGGTATTTGATTTTATAGATAGTGTTAAACTTGCTGCGGAGGTTGATTTGAGTATGGAATTACCACGTTTAAGGAAAACAATCGAGATTTGTACTTCTGATTACATTTTTTGTAGTTGAATACAGATAAAGCCTGCAAACTGAAGATGGTAATTTTATTTTAAAAGTACGTTCGCTTTCTTCAGTTGAAATTAATTTTCGAGCGTGTAATCGGCTTTACCTAGATATAAATAATAATATGCAGTTTAGCTGTATCAATAAAGCAATTGAAAAGTTCGGATTTATGAGGTATTGGTTTCAATGACACTGCCTGTCGTGTCTATTTCTGGTAAGAAAAAAAAGAAACCGTCTTTAGTTTTGACGCTTTCTGGAGCGGGTTTACTAATTGGTGGTGGGATAGCAGCTTACTGGCTTTTGACTCAGGGAAAACCTTTGTCTAGAGATTTACCTGTAGGTGCTAATATTATTCCCCAAGATGCCCTATTTACGGTTTCTTTGAGTACGGATTCTAGTCAATGGGAAAAACTGCGTTCTTTTGGTACTAAACAAAGCCAAGCCGCATTAGATAAAAACTTGATTGAGTGGCGCGATCGCTTTCTTGCAAAAGAAGGTTTTGATTTCAAAAAAGATGTAAGCCCTTGGGTTGGCGATCAAGTAACTATTGCAATTTTAGCCCCCAAAGCCCCAGAAACTGCATCTAAACCAGTAGCTACCAATGGAAAATCAGCTACTGTAGAGCAATCTTTGGTGATGGTTTTACCAATCAAAGATCGCAATAAAATTCAAACAGCCTTTGCACAATCCAAAGCTCTGAAAGGAAAGTGGAATGAGCGAGAGTACGAAGGTATTACGATTAAAGAAGCGCAAACAAATTCGGGAGAAAAATTATCTACAGCAATAATAGAAAACCGTTTTTTAGTTATTGCAGATAATCCCAAAGCTACACAGAGAACGATTAAAGCCTATAAAGGTAAAGCAACTCTGGCTAACAGCAACGGTTTTGCTAAACATTTACCTAAAATAGCCACTTATCAGCCTCTTGCTCAATTTTACGTCAATGTTCCTTCTGCCGCTCAAATAGCAAGTGCAACTTCTGCCAAACGTCGCTTAAGTGCACAAGTTTTAGCACAATTAAAGAACAATCAAGGTTTAGCAGGAACTGTTAGTTTAGAATCTGATGGATTGCGTTTGAAAGGAGTATCTTGGTTAAAACCTAGCAGCAGAAAAGTTTTGGCGGTAGAAAATAAAGCTACTACCATGACTTCTCGTTTACCGGCAGAAACTATAATGATGTTTTCTGGCGGAAACCTCCGTAGAACATGGGCTGATTACGTTTTAACTGCTCAAAAAAATTCCCTTTCCCCCGTTAAGCCAGAAGAACTTAGAAGTGGATTTAAAAACAACTTTGGTCTTGATTTAGATCGGGATTTACTTAGCTGGATGGGAGGAGAATTTGCAGTATCTGTTGTTCCCCAAATCCCCAACAAAGAATTCCCTCAAGATGTTCGCGCTGCTTTAGTGTTTATGGTACAGACTAGCGATCGCCCCAAAGCGGAAGCATCTTTAAAGCAGTTAGATGAAGCAATGAGAACTCAGTACCAGTTCAAAATTAAAGACGATAAAGTCGGCGAAATACCTGTTACGAGATGGGTTGGGCCATCAGGAACCTTAACTGCTACTCACGGTTGGTTAGATGGTGATATTGCTTTTTTAACCTTGGGTGCCCCTATTACAGATAAAATTATTCCCAAACCAAAAAATATTTTAGCTAACGCTGCTTCATTTCAGAAAGCAATACCATCAGAACTCGATCCTACAAATACTCAGTTTTTCTTAGATATGGAAGGTGCCGCGAAAAGTTTGTCTTTACCAGCTTTATTTCCAGATCAACAAAATTTTCTTAATGCTTTAAATTCAGTAGGTGTAACAAGTACAGTCAGCGATAGTCGTACTACTCGCTATGATATTTTGCTGAAGTTAAAAAAAGGCGATAAACCAGTCGTGCTTCCGACTCCTAAAGAAAAGAAAGAGTAGGAAAATAGAAGCCTTATTAAAGATAAGCTAGAAGAAGGCGGAAATCTTAAGTGATTACTGCCTCTTCTGGGTAGGACTTGGAAAGACAGTAAGATAAAAAATTATAGTAATTTAATGGGGAGAACACTTTTATGGATTTAGTTGTACTCCAAAATTGGCTTGATAATGCCTCTTTCCTCGTTTTGTTCCTGACAATGTTGATTTATTGGGTAGGAGCAGCTTTCCCCAATATTCCAATGTTGGCTGGTTTGGGAACCGCTGGAATGGCGATCGCCAATTTGTGTATGGCAACTTTGCTTGGTGCAAGATGGTTGGAAGGTGGATATTTCCCGCTCAGCAATTTATATGAATCTTTGTTTTTCTTAGCTTGGGGAATTACCACGGTTCATTTAATTGCTGAATACAGCAGTCGCAGTCGTTTGGTAGGAGTTGCCACTGCTCCCGTAGCAATGGGAATCAGCGCTTTTGCTGCTTTGACGCTTCCTTCAGAAATGCAGGTTTCCGAGCCATTAGTACCCGCACTCAAATCAAACTGGTTGATGATGCACGTCAGCGTGATGATGTTGAGTTATTCGGCTTTAATGGTAGGTTCTTTGATAGCTGTAGCATTTCTGATCGTGACAAAAGGGCAGCCAGTGCAGCTACAAGGTAGTTCCGTAGGTAACGGTGGCTATCGTACTAACGGTTATCGCTTACGTAAAGCTGGTGAATTAGTAACCGAGCCTAATGCATTTGCTTTTGAAAATAACGGCTTTTCCCCGGTTCAAACTAGTAGTAACGGTAACGGTAAAAGTGCGACAGCAGTTGCAGCGCGGATAGAAACTTCTTCGTCAGCTATCGATTCCGGAGAAACTCTTTCTCCTCAAAGATTAAGTCTTGCAGAAACCTTAGATAATATTAGTTACCGTATTATTGGATTGGGTTTTCCCCTCTTGACAATTGGCATCATTGCTGGTGCAGTTTGGGCGAATGAAGCATGGGGTTCTTACTGGAGTTGGGACCCCAAAGAAACCTGGGCTTTGATTTGCTGGCTGGTATTTGCTGCTTATCTACACGCTCGGATTACTAAGGGTTGGCAAGGCCGTCGTCCGGCGATTTTGGCTGCTACCGGGTTTGTGGCTGTTTGGGTTTGTTATTTAGGCGTGAATCTTTTGGGTAAGGGTTTGCATTCTTATGGGTGGTTTTTCTAGATTATTCAACGGTTGATAAATTAATCCGGCGGTTGAAACCGCGTCTACACGAAGCAAAACCCGCCTGCGCGGGTTAAATAAAGATAATTTTAAATGCTCTTTTTCACTGGTTGGGAAAGAGTTTTTTTTTATAAGACTTACGAAAAGCCCCCCTTAAAAAAGGGGGGTTGGGGGGATCTCGATGTCTGGAATACGATAAATTGATGTTTACTTTCTTCTCCGCAGAAGATTACTGATAAAAAAAACCTTACTAGACGCAGAGGGCACAGAGGCAAAAAATAAAGAGAAATAGTTTGTAGGTTGGGTTAAGCGCACGAAGAATAATAATGCTCAACAAGAAATTAAGAAGAGCGCTGTAACCCAACAAATTCTTTGCGGGGGTATTTTTAAATGTCTCAATAAAGTAATGTTGGGTTACGACACGATAATTATTAATTCGCGTTATAAATGAAAGACGGTAAATCGTATATAACTCAACCTA
>CAYMZW010000224.1:0-11133 GCA_964395005.1 uncultured Rivularia sp. | reverse complement strand
CCGCACAAAATAAACCGGCGATTTTTTTGGTCATTAGTGTGGGAAAACACTGAGTCGCTGGTAGGTAATCGTACTCAACAGCATAAGCAGGTCGTAACATTACGCAGTTTTCCATCCCCGGAAGAGTACGTAACATACGTAGTTGCAAATTTTCAGGCAACCCTGTGGAAAACCCTTGGATATAAAGTTCGGGAATATCTCTTCCTTCGGGTTCGATGAAGATTTGATGACTTTCCTTATCGGCAAAGCGAACGATTTTATCTTCAATGCTCGGACAATAACGCGGCCCTTTCGCATCAACCCAGCCACCATAAACCGGAGAAAGATTGAGATTATCGCGAATTAATTGATGAGTTTCGGCCGTGGTGCGCGTCATATAGCAAGGAAGCTGTTCCTTTTCCACCCATACTTCCGGATCGAAACTAAACCAGCGAACATCGCGATCGCCCGGTTGCGGAGTCATTTTACTGTAATCAACCGTGCGCTTATCTACTCGTGCGGGAGTTCCAGTTTTGAGGCGGCCTGTTTCAAACCCCAAACGCTGTAGAGTTTCCGTCAAGCCTTCAGCAGCGAATTCTCCAGCCCTTCCGGCTGCCATTGACTTATTACCAACCCAGATTCGTCCACCTAAAAAAGTACCAGTGGTGAGGACAACAGCTTTGCATTCAAAAGCCACATCAAAATAGGTTTGAACGCCGATAACATCATCGTTAGCGCCCAAAACCAAATCAGTTACCATCGCTTCGCGGATGCTCAAATTTTCTTGATTCTCAACAATTTGCTTCATTACCAGCGCATATTCGCGCTTATCAGTTTGAGCGCGTAATGCCCATACCGCCGGACCTCTAGAAGAATTGAGAATTCGTTTTTGCACGTAAGTACGGTCTGCCATTTTCCCGATTTCCCCACCGAGTGCATCAACTTCGTGGGTTAACTGAGATTTCGCCGGGCCACCAACAGCGGGATTACACGGTTGCCAAGCAATTTTATCCAAGTTTAGTGTTAATAGCAGGGTACGACAACCCAGCCGTGCAGTAGCTAAAGCCGCTTCACAACCAGAGTGACCTGCACCGACAACTATGACATCAAAAGAGTCTTGGAACTCAACACAATTGTGCATGGTCTTACTTAGAGTTCGGCATCATTTAGGATTAATCTAATTTTAACCGATACAGTGAATTAATGATTGTACAGTGTTGATAAACCACTCAGCAAACCCTGTTATTTTTTTACAAAAAGAAAATCATTATTGTGATGTATTGGTTACGTGTAAGATATTTTATTGAATTGTCAGATTATATTTAATGTATAAGAGGATGTTTGGAAAGTCTTAGATAATACCACAAATCTTTAGATCCCCCTAAATCCCCCTTTTGAAAGGGGGACTTTAACCCCCCTTTTTAAGGGGGGAAGGGGGGATAATCCGGCAAATGGAATAAAAAACTATACTTTTAAAACATCCTCTAAATTATGGCGTTTTAGCTATTAAGTATTACTTTATAAATAAATGAAAATAAAATTTAAGATAACATTTAGCAAAGTAGCTATTTTGATAGTTGCTATATATTTAGTTATAATTTTAGCTGCTAGCAATAGGGTTGCTTATAGCCAGACAAGTATAGATATTGAACAGCAAGAAAACTGTTTGATAAATAGATTATTAAACAAGAAATGTACAGTTCCTCCAAAACCAGTAATTATTCCAAAACCAACTCCTACAGCTATTCCAAAGCCTTTAACAGCCAAAGAAAGATTTATCGCCGCATTAAAAAATAAATTTTCTACAATTCCTCAACCCGATAGTTACGAATATATTTTGCTGCGTGCTTATGGTGCGCCATTTGTCAATTCAGAGCCAACGATAAAGCTACCAAAAAAAGTATTTTTTAATAACGATAAAGAAACTAAAGAATATCAAGATACCATCACAAAAGGTAAAGTTGCAGATACGAAAAACTGTTATTTACAAAAATCAGCAGCCGACGCATTAAATAAAGCACACAGTCAAGCAAGATTTCGGCTTAAATCAGGATATGCAACAAGCGACTGCATTCGTAACTTTGCTACAACCGCCAGATTTTGGAGAAAATATACGAATTCAAGAACATTAGATTTAGTAAAAAAAGGCAAAGAAACTAGAATTTTGGGTATAGTCGCACCACCAGGAGCTTCACAACATTTATGGGGATTAGCGATTGATTTAAGAATAAGAAATAAGAAGCAAATAGCAGCTTTAAATAAAAATGGTTGGTATCGCACCGTAGAATACGACGTACCCCATTGGAGTTATGTCGGTTATCCACCACAAAAATTAATTGAATTAGGTTTTAATAAGAAAATTATCCGGGGAATTACTTATTGGGTAACGCCTTTGTAAGTTAGGAGTTAGGAGTTAGGAGTTAGTTGTTCGTAGTCGGGACTTTAGTGCCTCCGGAGCGCTAAAGCGCCAACTACAAACCTGTTAAATGTTAGCTGTCACAAAAATTTGGGAAAACTAAATTTATCGTTGCATTATCGGGATTACAACAATGCATCAAGATTTAATACTCCATTTTTTAAAAGCTATTAGTCAAAATCAAGATATATATCCGCTTTTAGTAGAGCATTTAGATAAGCTTGATGATACTTTTGCATCTGAGTTACGAAATTTCGCAAGCTTAAAATTTGCTAGTCAACCTACTAAGGCTGCTAGTATAGCTAATATTATTGTTAAATTTTGTAACTCGATCGCAAAGTTTGAACAAGGAAACCATGCGAGTAATTTAGAGATTGCGATCGCAGGTTATGAATCAGCGCTGAAAGTAATTACTCGTGAGGCTTTTCCACAAATTTGGGCTGAGATTCAGCAAAATTTGATTGGTGCTTATCAGCAGCGTCAACAGATTTTATCTACAACTATTACCGAATTAAAAGAAAATACCGTTGAAAACAAAACTCAAATAAATGATTTAACAGAAAAGTTTGGGCAAGAGCAACAGCAAAGTTGCGAATTAAAAGCACAATTGTTGAAAGTAATGGAGTCTCAAAAAGAACCCGCATCAACAATGGATTTGCAGCCGATAGTCTCAGCTATTCAACAGATAAAAACTCCTTCCCAAAGCTTTAATACTGTAGTTCTTTACGACATCGAAAATTTAACATTAGGCAGTAGCAATCCACAATTTCTCTTTTCATTAAAAGAGATTACAGAAAACATCAAGCGATATAATTTAGTTGATAAAATTGCCGGGCAATATGCTTATGCTGATTGGAGTGATAGCAGATTAAACAGAATTAGAAGTGATATTCAAGAGCTTGGTATTGAAACAATGCAGATTTTTGGCTTTAGCAATCAGAAAAATGCAGCGGATATTCAATTGGTAATTGATGCAGTTGAATTAATTCACAGCAAACCTTCGTTAGAAGTTTTTGCAATTGTATCTGGTGATGGTGGATTTTCTTGTTTGGCTAAAAAGCTGCATGAGTATGGAAAAATAGTCATTGGATGCGCTTATGAGAATCATACTAATAAGTTGCTTCCTGCTGTTTGTGATTATTTTGTAAGATTACCAGATCCAGCTAAAAATAGTAATGAAATAGATAACGCTACATCTACATTTGAAACACCTAAGTTGAGAAATAATCGGCAACATTAAAGATAAATTAGTTTTATACTATGGTTCGTAGTTGCGCTTTAGCGCCTCTTACCGGAAGCGCTAAAGCGCAACTACGAGCCTTTTTTATTCCACAATGTTGCTGTGTAATGACAAATCATCAAATATCAGTTTGCACGCTTTATTCTCGCAGAAGTTCCCATTTACAAAATTTAGTTGAAGGTTTAATTGAATCAAAAATGCATCCTTTGGAACTTGTAATTATATGCATGAATGATTCTCTACCGAAATTACCATCGACTCCTTTTCAAATTAATTCTTTTACAATCAATTCTCCTCATAAATTACCTTTAGCCCAAGCACGCACGAAAGCTTCTTCTATTGCGAATGGTGATTTTTTAATATTTTTAGATGTTGATTGCATTCCCGATCCCGATTTAGTTGAAACCTTTGCTTATCATCTCGAAAATGAAGACGCACTTTATCAAGGTTCAATTCGCTATTTAAATTCTCAATGGCGCAAACAATGGAATTTTGAAACTCTACATTTTGATTCTGCACCAAATCAACTCCAAGGTGAAGAATTAACAGGAAATCAACGAAAGATTCATAAATATGAGTTTTTTTGGTCGCTTTGTTTTGGAATTAGAAAATCAACTTTTAGTAAAATTGGTGGATTCGATACTCGTTTTACTGGCTACGGTGGAGAAGATACAGATTTTTCGTTTACCGCTCGCTTACATAAAATACCTTTTTATAAAATAAGCGCTTTAGCGTACCATCAATTTCACCCTTCTTATTCTCCTCCGTTGAATCATTTAGCGGATATTGTAGAAAACGCGAAAGTTTTTGATAATAAATGGAATTTTTTACCAATGGATAAGTGGTTAAAGCAGTTTGCGGAATTAGGATATATTAAATTAGAAAATAATCATATTGAAATAATTAAATTGCCTTCTGAGGAAGAAATTGAAGTTTTTAGAAAAAATAATTAATGTTCATATGACTTACATAACCGCGAGCTATAAATTAGGTATTCCCAACCTTAAGATCCCCCCAACCCCCCTTTTTAAAGGGGGGCTTTGCGTAAACTTAATTCAAAAGCTCTCCTTAAAAAAAGGGCTTTGCGTAAACTTAATTCAAAAGCTCTCCTTAAAAAAGGGCTTTGCGTAAACTTAATTCAAAAGCTCTCCTTAAAAAAGGGCTTTGCGTAAACCTAATTCAAAAGCCCCCCTTATTAAGGGGGGTTGGGGGGATCGAAGTTGTGTGAAAAACTAATATTAATCCTGGATGATGCATTTAACATACCCTACAATGATTTTTATTTTCTAAATAATTTTGTATTTGAAAAGCTTCCGATTCAATTGCCATTGCAGCTTTCTTTGCTCCATCAAAAGACACGATGTTTTTCCATTTTGTAGTATCCATTTTTATCAATAATTCTAAAATACTTCTAACCGAATAACTTGTAGGAAACGAATTACTACAAAGACATAAACCCATTTTTTCTAATAATTCTGCCTTGACTTTTTGCTCGTTAAAAGGTCTTTCTTCGGGTATACATAAAAACGGTACTTGCGCTTCGGCGATTTCCATTGTGGTATTATGTCCGGCAGAAGCAATTACAACATCGGCAGCTTTTAAATAAGGAAAAGTATCTTGTTGCCATCCTTCGCAAGTTATATTTTTTGGCAATTGATTACAGTTTTTGTTTATGGGGCCAACTATAAACCATTGCCATTCACGAGTAGTTAAAGCAGCTTCGGAAATACTTTGTAAACAGTGATTGTCTCCTCCTTTTCCTTTGAGTACCAATACTACTTTTTGCTTTTCGCTAATATCTAATTTTTCTCTTGCTGCTGATTTACTCAAACTCCTTCCTGAATAACGCGAAAAACCGGGAACGTAAATGGTTTTTTGCTTTTTCCACAAAGGTACAGAATCAGATTCTAGGGATTCGGGATAAGGAGCAAGCAACTTGTAAGCTGCATCGTAACCGCAAAGATGAGCCGAATCAGCGCGATCGCCATGTTGGAGCATGGTAATTACGGGTACTCCCAAAAGCCGAAAATATTGGGTGATTTCAGCGGAAACATCAACTACTACCAATGTGGGCTGAGTTGCTTCTACCCATTGCGCTATTTTCAGCATTCGCTGCTGATATGTTTTAGCGCCATAAGGTGCGTAGTGAAAGGATAGGGTTTCGCAGTTTTCGTTAATTGCAACATCGGGAACGTATTTAACTTCATCGGGAGGTAAATCTACAATGTTGAAATTATTTGCAACATCTGAATTCAAAAGATTGCTTCCTAAAAAAGTTACGTCCGATTTAATGTGTTTTGCAATTTCCTGCGCCCTTTGTAAGTGCCCCTTGCCGTGAGAGTGGATGTAGTAGCCGATATGCATGATTTCTGCCTGCTCATACGAGTGTTTGCTATACGTTCAAAAACTTGTAAATAATTTGACAGCATCGCGTCAATACTAAAATGCTTAACAACTCTTTCTCTACAGGCATATCGAGAAATGTATTTAGCCTGTTTTATCGCTTGAGCCATAGCATCTGTATCGTCTGGAGCTACTAATATTCCGTTATCTTCATCAATAATTTCCGCTATAGCCCCACGGTTAAAGGCAACTACGGGAGTACCACATGACAGACTTTCAATTACAACTAAACCAAAGGGTTCAGCCCAAACTGGCGTACATAAACTTACGGTGGCATTCTGTATTAAAGATATCAGTTCATTTTTACCTAAATGCCCCGCGTACTGTATTCCTTCATTTAAATGAGGTTTAACTTGTTTTTCAAAATATTCAGAATCGCAAATTGGGCCTGCTATGACCAAATTTATATTCGCTTTTTTCGCTGCTTCAATTGCTAAATGAGTGCCTTTACAAGGAATAATTCTTCCAGTCCAAACTGCAAATTCTTGCGATTTGTTATCAGTAAAAGAAAAGATATCGGTATCTACGCCGTTGTAAATAACTTTTGATAAACCATTATCTAAACCCCAACTTTTAGCGTTAAATTTGGAAATAGAAATATAGTTACCTCTTCGTTTTCGATGTTTTACAGCACTGTAAAGCAATGGAAAAGGCGGAGCGTGCAGCGTTGTTACTAATGGGGTATTAATAGTATCCGATAGAACTATAGGAAAGTAATTTAAAGAGTTATTATGAACTATATCAAAGTCACCGTAATCCAAATAATCCATGATGCTCAGAAAAGACTCATGAGACTTTTCATCGGAGGTAGTACAAAAAGAAGTATCGATAAAATCTGGAGCAGCAACATTAAGACTTGGATCTGAATCTGGATGTGCAAACAAAGTCACATCACATCCTTTGCGCTGTAAACCTTTTACTAATGTATAAATAAACCGTTCTAATCCTCCAGCAAAAGGTTCGCTTATCGGAAACGTTCTATGTCCTAATACTGCTATTTTCATTTTTTATAAATGACCAAATACATAAATCAATTTGATGTAAAAATACTTATATCGCTATTGCAATTAATAAGTACAAATATATTAAATGATTTAGTAAATTTGTTTATCTTACTTAGGGCTGACAGGTTGCTATTACCCAAGATGGAACTCGGAAGGGGATGAGGTGATAGGGTGATGGGGTGATGGGGAGAACGAACTTATACTTATGAAGGTGCATTCGGTTGGCATCTACTTGAGCGCGAGAAGCAAAAAGTAAAAATTACGAAATTTCTCTCATCGCGAAGCTAACAAACACATTTTTTACCGTTCCCTGTTCCCTACTCCCCGTTGCCTACTCCCCATATTAAGTAAAAAGTGCTTTTGCTTTACCGATAATAATCATTACAATGATTTTAATTATGCGATTGGAGTTGAGTATTGTGGGCTTATTTGACGATTTGAGCAAGTTTCTAGAAAGTCGTTTGGAAGAATTCCTGCGGAATAATCCGCATTTGGAATTAGATGCGCTATCGGAGCAGTTACGGGAACAGGAAGAAGACACTCTCAAATTAATTGCAGATTTGCAGTTACAGGAAAAGCGCAAGCAAGATGAAGTATTATCTACAGCGCAAGAAATCCAAAGATGGCACATCCGCGTACAAAAAGCGAAAAATGCTGGTAGGGAAGATTTGGCGGTAAAAGCTCAAGAAAGAGAAGCGGCGCTATTGCGACAAGGAAACCAGCTTTGGGGACAAATGCAAGGTGTAAAAGAGCGGATTACTCAAGCCAAAGACTTATATAAACAAATTCAACAGCGACGGCAGGAAGTACAAGTTAAAGCTACACAAGCACAAGCCGCACGTACAAAGGCTCAAGCACAACAAACACAACAGCGTATGGATACTGATACTGGTTGGTGGAGTGCAAGCAGCACCTATCCTAGCTCTAATAAATACGACGATTTAGAAGAGAAATTCCTTCGTTGGGAAACTGAAGCTGAGTTAGAAGAAATGAAACGCAAAATGGGAAAGTAAGGAGTTAGGCAACGGATGGAGTGTCGGCAACGGATGGAGTTAGGAGTTAAGAGTTAGGAGTTAGTAGTTTTATTATTTTACGTTTGTAACAACTGTACTTAATATCAGGACTTACGCAAAGCCCCCCTTAAAAAAGGGGGGTTGGGGGGATCTCAGAGTTGGGAATGCCTGCTTTTTGGTTTTATTTCAATTTTATTTAATAAGTTATTTAAGCTTTCGCTTCCTGATAGATTTTATTAAACCGGATTTTCATGCAATTTTAGGATTAAGTGCAATTCAAACAGCTTGTCTCATCGCAATGCAGGTATTATCGTCGCACTATCCCTAAAATGTTCCGCATAAAATAAACATCAATGGAACGAAGTATTTTTTTTAATCTTTTATCTAGCTTGCAATTATTACTCGTAGGCTATATCTCTGCTGCTGTACTAGGTATTATATTCGGATATTTAATTGGTTTAAATAGATTTGTTTATCAAATATGTAAGTGGATTCTTCAGGTACCAAATACTATTGTTCCGATTGCTTTATTGCCAGTTGCTCTAATAGTTTTTCCAGAAGCTGAAGCTGCTGCAATTATAATTGTTTTCTTTAGCGCTATTTGGTCGATTATTCTTAATACCGCTAAAGGAATACGACAAGGGCGCAAACAAAAAAGAAATTTTCAATTAGTAATTAATCATATATTTGAAGGTTTAAGATTTGCAGTTTGGATTGCTTGGTTTAGTGCGATCGCCATAGAAATGTTGACTCTAAATCAAGGGCTAGGTTTTATCATTTGGAATGCTTATAAAGAAAGTAAAGTCAATGACATCATTGAAGCTATAATCTGCATTGCCGCTATCGGATTATTATTAGATCAACTTTTAGATTTAACCGGAAATATTCTCTCAGGGCTTGTCTCCGATGGGGGGAAGGAGTAGAGGTGATGGGGTGATGGGGAGATAGGGGGATGGGGAGATGGGGTGAATAATTATCAATTATCAATTACCAATTCCCCATCCCCAATGCCCAATGCCCAATTACCAACTACCTATTACCAACTACCAACTCCTAACTCTTAATTCCTAACTCTTAATTCCTAACTCTTAACTATGCCCTGCGGCTCAATGCTCGATTAACATATTACTAAAACCGCTAGATCGTTAAATTGATAAAATGACTAATCCATCTTTGTAGCAACAATTAATTCATCTTCATCCATGATGCTAAATTTAGAATTATTAATCTTGGTAATTTGGTAATTTTCTATAAATAACAAAGAATTGAAACTAGCTACCATATCAGCAATAGAAAGCTTAAATAATTTTGATAATTGTAAATTTAAAATTGATTTCGGAAGTCTTTTAAGAATTAGAGACACTTTTCTGTCATTTACGTGCCATACACCAGCAAATTTATTCCCTGTTATATATTCTTTTGGCTTAGATAAAAAGTATGTTTGAATTCTAGTTTGTTCGTAAGTCATATCATCTTTAAATTCTAAAAAAATCTTTTCAAAATCTGTATTATACCGCCATTTTCCAACAAGCAAGGTTTCTATTTCTTTATCTGAGAGAATAATATTCTTCATTTTCTAAGGTACTCAATCGGTAATTTCTTGTTTCTGCTTCGTTTATTCCGAATTGATGATGACATCGAATTCTGCTGGCACACCATAAATATCGAATCTTGATACAAAACTTTACATCATTGATGAGATTTTTCAGCAAGGAAACAACATTCAACAGAGCGCAACTTATCGCTTCGCGGTAGTCAAAAGTCAAAAATACTCTCTCTTAGATGCTGTCAGGTTTCGTTTTATCTAATTGATAAGTGTTTCTCACAAATTAGGTATATTACTTATATATTCATCAAGTAATTGTATCTCAAAATACATTGTTTTTAGCTGCTTGAATGAGTAAGGTGCCTCAATTATGATTCGTCGTCACCACAATTATTTTATGAGTTCTTCTTTGCGGAGTTTCGCTATTGAATAAAATTTTGCACTTGAAGCCTAAAAGCAGTTCACCGATGGTAGGTTTATTTCAAATATATAAATTGCTATATCCCATGCGGTACAATCATTTCAGCCATTATAATTCTTTGCTTTTACAACGGTTGAAAATTTTTTGAAGTGTGAATAACAAGACTAAATAAACAATTATTATATTAAGGAGTGTTAAGTTTTTGTTTGTTTTGTTGCTTAAACTGAAGTTTAAATAAATTTACTTTGCCTACTTGTAATCTAATTAGATTCCTGATATATGTATAAAGTGTTGCAGTGCTGTTAACAACACAACCTGCCACGTATCAAGAAAATTAAGCATTTAGAGTAAGCACAATACCATGTCTAAAAACACAATCAAAACCGAAGAAGTCAAAGCAGTACCATTCTTTGCTCGCTTCTTAGAAGAGCAATCTGCTCCAAACTCTGATAATGCTCCTTATCCTGAAACTAGAAAGTTTCCTTCTGATTGGGAAGAGTATTAATTCGAGTCAGCTTTGTCTGAAAAAATCTCAAGTAGTGTTGAGTTATCGCACAACTCAAGTCTACTCGTCAAACCAACTAAAATTGATAGAAGTACCATGTCTAAAAACACAATCAAAATCGAAGAAGTCAAAGCAGTACCTTTCTTTGCTCGCTTCTTAGAAGAGCAATCTGCTCCAAACTCAGATAATGCTCCTAGACAAACTATGAAGTTTCCTTCTGATTGGGAAGAAATGTAATTAGAGTCAGCTTTGTCTGAAAAAAGCCCGAGTAGTGTTTAGTTATCGCACAACTGGAGACTACTCCTTAGAGGATGTTTGAAAAGTTAATAACTACACTTGGAACCTCTCTCCAAACCTCTCTCCAGATGCGGAGAGAGGCTTTGAAACCCCCATTCCCTCATAGGGAAGGGGGGCAGGGGGGTTAGGTTTCCGAGGAATACGAAGTAAAATTTAATACTTTTAAAACATCCTCTCAAACCAACCAACATAATCGAGAAATAAATACCATGTCTAAAAACACAATCAAAACCGAAGAAGTCAAAGCAGTACCTTTCTTTGCTCGCTTCTTAGAAGAGCAATCTGCTCCAAACTCAGATAATGCTCCTG
>CAYMZW010000223.1:0-11213 GCA_964395005.1 uncultured Rivularia sp. | reverse complement strand
CAAGGTTATTCAGCGAGCGAATCAATGAAGGTACTGAAGCTTGATACATGGAAATGGTCATGATTTTTATCCTAGTAATTGGCAATTAGAAACTTACGTTTATTGTTCGTGAAACTTTACCACTGGCATACTCCTTGATGATAGATTCAAATATTATTAAAACCATCCAAATCTCCAATGCTTTCTATCTTAAGCGTTCTTGTGTATATCCCCACTCCTTCTAGTGGTTTATCCCATTAAATTCTATCAACCAGCCGATATTTTTTTTGCGCTGAAGCCTCAAAGCTGGAATAGAATACTTGGTTTTTTCGCGCAAAAAGAATTTAATTAGGGAAGTTAATGACAAAGAATTGAAAAAATGCTGATGATAGTTACCTACTCCTAAAAATCCACCTTGACGTTTAAATAAACCAGGTTGAATTTTATTTGCTGGAAGATGATTTTTTCCTCTGACAACTTCCATAAAAGCATGAGGTATCCAGTTGGTTTGTTCGTATAAAGCTTTAATTTTTATAACTGCTTGCTCTAGTTCTACTTCTTTAGTTATATCAAGATTTTCAATAATCTGATAAATTTTATCTGTAAGGACATCAAAATCTGCAAATCCTCCGCCGATTAACTTTAGTTTTATTAATTGTAAATAATAGTATTCTTGATTTTCATTTTTAGCCCGCAGGATAGTTAGTTTGAGTAACTCTAAATAAGCACCAAGTAGCCATAAGACTAAATACATCGACCATAATTTATCATTTGAAAATGACTTATAGGCATTGCTAATTAATTTATCTGCTGAATTTATAAATGCTAACGTTGTTGTTTCTAATATCTGAAATTTACCTGAAGAATAATCATGATTAATTTTCGTTTCTATCAACAGGTTAGCTAGTATAGATACACTATTGAGAGAAGTATATAAACCCTTAGAAAATAAAGGATCAATAAATCCAGCAGCATGACCTAATAAACACCAACGATTACCTACTATCTGTTTTGAAGAATATTGAATTCTTTTGGTGCGCGTCCATTCTCTGACTGCTTTTGCTTGTTGAAATTGCTGTTTAATTCCAGGAAATCGATTGATAAATGTATAGAATTCTTGTTCTGGAGTCAGATTCTCTTGAATTGGATGAATTCTAGGGTCTAGCATCAATCCTACGCTACAAAGGGGATTAGTCGCACGATGATGATTATTAAAAGGAATAACCCACAACCAACCACCATCAAAAACATGATGTAAAGTACCTTCACTAAGTTGGAAAGGAATACCATAATCTTGCTTTTTCGCACTGACTTGATTAAAGCAAGGAACTTGAATCATATGCGTAAAAATGCTGCGAGAATATGTCTGTAAATTATTGTGTCTGAGATTAAACTTTTGTGCTAATATCGAATGAAAACCACTAGCATCAACTATATACTCGGTATGAAAAAATTCCTCTTTGTCGGAAATTAATTCTACACCTTCAGAATTGAAATTAATATCTTTAATTCGCGTTTTTTGAACAACAGTAGCACCATAACGCACCGCTACAGTCATTAAAAAATAATCCGTGTCTTGACGGTAAAGATGAAGCTCGTGTCCGTGAGGTTGTTTAGGAATTACAGCTTGCAGACATTTTTGAATATCAAAAGTTTGATTTTCGGTATGATGCAAATAGCTAAAATGGCGTTTGATGCCGTGAGAAGTTCCAATATGATTAAAATAATTTTCCGAGCTAAAAAAAGCTAATTCTGGAATATCATAGATTTCTGCCATTGCTCGCATTGTTTCCGAAGTTTCTAAAATCATTGACTCGCCAATTGCAAAACGAGGGTGATTATTAGCTTCAAAAATTATTACAGAAAGTCCATTCCGAGCCAGAATTGTTGCTAAAGTAGAGCCAGCAATTCCCGAACCGATGATAGCTACGTCGTATTTTTTCATCTTATGAATTACTCGGTAAAATCAATTTTAGATTTTTGATTGTGCGGAAAGTTGGGGCTGTAGATACTCTTCCCCCAACTTCTCTTGCCAAAACTTTCCAAGACAGATTTTGGATTGCGATCGCTAATTACCAGTAGTGGAAAAACTTTGCTTCAAATTAAAGTACTTTGAGTTGCTTGATAATTTCATCTGACTGCTAAGGGTGATTCCTAATATCGCCATGCTGCTGAGTGCAAATTTGTTTTATAAGAAGAAAATCTATGGGCGTGTTTAAAATCTCCATTAGCTTGAGTTATTTTCGTTTTAGGTACTGAACGCTAAATAAACTCTCTTCGTCAGTCCAAACTTTCTCTACTTGAAAATAATCGGCAGCTAGTAGCGCAAATTCTTCTAAGCTATATTTATATGAATATTCCGTACAAATAGATTCATGTTGGTCAAAATAGCAGTGAAAGTTTTGTATTTTGGCAGTTTGAGATTTAAGACTAATTAAATGCATCTCAATGCGACTTTCTTCTTCATTCCAAATTGCCCGATGTTCAAAGTATTCCACAGCAAAATAAGCTTTTAGTTCGCGATTTAGACGATGTAGTAAGTTGAGGTTAAAGTGAGCAGTAATTCCTTGACTGTCGTTATAAGCCTTGATTAAAGTATTTTCATTCTTTTTTAGATCGACACCAATTAATAAACCGCCCCCTTCTCCTACTAAATCGGCAACTTGCCGGAGAAATTTCTGTGCTTCCGATTTATGAAAGTTTCCAATAGTCGAACCAGGAAAGAAAGCAACTTTACGGTTTACTTTGCGACTAAGTTTAGGCAATAGGTATTCAGAAATCTTTTGGGTATAATTTGCATGAACGGGTGAAACAACTATATGAGGATAAGTTTGTTGAATTTTTGCTGCCGATGCAATTAGTTGCTCACCAGAGATATCAATGGGAATGTAACTGACGGGTTCGATTAAAGCATCTAATAAAATACGGGTTTTAATACTTGCGCCACTACCAAATTCGATTAGCTCAATATGCGAACCTATCATCTGGGCTATTTGCGAGGCATTATCGGCTAAAATCTTTTTCTCTGTACGTGTAAGGTAGTATTCAGGTAACTCACAGATAGCTTCAAATATTTGTGAGCCTCTTTCGTCATAAAGCAGTTTGGAAGATAACAGTTTTGGGGATCGACTTAAACCAACGATTGCTTCTTGGAGCAGATTGTTATCTTTTGATGCCAATAAACTTGATTTTGAGGATGAGGTAATTGAGTGCATAAATGTAGAGAAGAAATAAATACATTAAGCGGCTAAACGAATGCCGGAAAATTGCCAACGGACATGAGGAGGGAAAAAATTACGATAGGTAGGTCGGATATGATGAGATGGAGTGACGCAAGAGCCTCCCCGCAAAACCATTTGACTAGACATAAATTTCCCGTTATACTCCCCAATTGCTCCTGATGTTGCTTTAAAACCTGGGTAGGGAAGATAGGCACTTTGCGTCCATTCCCAGACATCGCCAAAAATTTGGTCGGGACGAGTAATACCTAAAGCAGCTGTAGGATGAAAGTATCCTTGTTCTAATAAATTTCCTTTTACCTGAACTTGAGTAGCTGCTACTTCCCATTCAGCTTCGGTAGGCAGTCTTTTTCCAACCCAACGAGCAAAAGCATCGGCTTCAAAGAAACTGACATGACAGACTGGTTCGCTATCTTTTAAAGGTTGCAATCCTCTCAAAGTCATTATCAACCACTCATTGTGATTTTTTTCCCAATAAAGAGGAGCTTGCCATTGTTGTTGTTGAACAATTGTCCAACCTTCGGCTAACCAGTATTCAGGCTTTTGATAACCGCCAGCTTCAATAAATTCTAGATACTCTCTATTAGTTACCAAACGAGCTTGTAGCCAGTAATCTTCTAGATATACTTGATGTTGAGGAATTTCATTATCAAAAAAAAATCGTTCTTCTTTACAACCAATGCGATGAATTCCCCCAGGATAATCCAGCCATGTTTCCTTATTAGATAAAGTTTTTGGAGAAGAAGTAGGTTTATATGGATGGTAAATAGGATTAAGAGGATTAGTCGCCAAAATATGTTTAATATCAGTTAGCAGCAATTCTTGATGTTGCTGTTCGTGGTTTAACCCTAATTCGACTAAGAATGTAATTGCCTGATTGCCTAACTGTTGTTTAATTAAAGCTGCGATCGCTTCATCAACATAGGCGCGATAACGATAAATTTCTTCTACTGTAGGGCGCGATAATAGTCCTCTTTGAAAACGGGGATGCCTCCTTCCTACTGCTTCATAGTACGAATTGAAAAGATAACTAAATTGAGAATTGAATATTTCGTAGCTATCTAAATAGGGAATCAACAAAAAATTCTCGAAGAACCAAGTTGTATGAGCCAGATGCCATTTAGGAGGACTAACATCGGGCATGGTTTGAATGACATAATCTTCAATGGCTAAAGGTTGGCATATTTTTTCGCTTTGTTGCCTAATCTGTTGATATGTCTCACAAAGAGATCGATCTGTTTTAGCAGGGGAAAGAGAGTTTACAAATGACATATGCTTTATCAATTTTTTTTTGGATGCTTTAGGTAGAGCGAATTCAGCTTCTATCAAGCACTCTTTAACTGATACTTTTGCTGAGCTTCTATCTTGCGGGTATGGGGAACACCATTTTCAGCAAAGTACTTCAGTTCTTCTGTCGTTTCTTTTAGAAGTGTGCTGAACTGCATTCGCATCATGGGAACCATCAATAGTTGAATACGGGTAGAAGAGAAGCCTCCATTGTGCATTTCCGCTCGTTACCCACTGAAAAACTTCATCTGGCGATTGGTTAAAGTGCAACACTTGCATCGATTGTAATGGTGCTTTGATGTAGCTGCCGAGATATTTCTGGTCGTAGGTATATTTGTTAACAGGGTCGGGACTCATAAATTTGGGCTTTGAACCATATTCTGCGGTTTTTTTAGCCTTAATTTGTTGTGGTTGCTGAGCTTGAGGTTTTTGTTCAGCTTGAGATTCGGCGATGGCGCAGCTAGCGACTCCAATAAGGCTCAAACCGACTGGGACAGTATTTGCTGTGACTAAAGACAAGAATTTCATATATTAATCGGGTTTGATTGTTTAACAAGCCCTAGGTATTTGTAGGCTGTATTAGCTTCAAGGCAAAATGTACTAAAAGCCTATGAATGTTGCGTAAGTCCTGATGACTTTGCTTGACCAATATGCGGTCAAGCAAGGTCAACCCTTAAAATTACTAAAACTTAGCCAAAGATTTGACCGCCAATGGCATAACCACCTTCAGCAGTTTCTTCGATTTGCACGCCTATAAACTGTTTGATATCGCCTTTGCCAGATTCTTCAGCAATTTCATTGAGGGCATTGGTAAATTTCTCAACAATCTTTGCCTTTTCATCTTTGTTCCAGGCATTTTTAGGTACGGTTAGTTTAATGGTAGGCATTGTTTTATCTCTTATGTTTTATGGAATGAAATTGAACAGCACGCTCTGTGACCGTTGGATAAATCCATCAGCCAGTAAGCGATTAAATATTCGTAAGGATTAGAAAAGTCAGAAATTACTCAATTATTAAGTAACAATTCCTTCGACAGGAAACTGAATTTCTACAACCATTTCTGATTCGTGTCCGGGCATGGGTGGCACAATAAATACTTCCCTACCCGGCTCAATAAGTTTGTAAGGAAAGTCCCAAATCTTTGAGGGCAAGAATGCGGTTGAGTTGAGCTAACTGTTGGACGCTGTAGTAACGGGTACCCAGTATCCCTATCGCTATGAATTGGGCGAAATAAACCAATATCATCGTAATAGCGCAGCAGACTGGCTGGAACTTGGACAATTTTGGAAAACTCACCAATACAAAACATTCTTGCTTCCTCAAAGCTGATGTTTCGCAGTATAAAGTTTCAAGTTACTTGAAGGTCAAGGGGTTAAAAAAATATTTTTGGCTCATCCCGTGTTTGAGTAAATCTATTCGTCTAGAAACCCTAGCTGCCAAAATCAGCTTTGCAATCGTTTTAGAATAATTACAAAATCTATGACGTACCGGAGTAGTTTATAAATATTTTGACAAAATTTTGTCAAAAAAACACCGGAAGTTAGTATTGCGATGATTTTGGAAAAGTTTTTTAAGGTAACTCAAGACATTGCCTATGCCAAAAGTATATCGAAGACAACCTTCTGAAAATCCTGCAAAGGTTCCACACTGCCTTGCGCTTTTGCACGAACCATAGCACCCTGCCAAGCGTTAAAAATGAATGTAGCAAGAAGTTTTGGATCTGAATTTTGGTCTATCTCTCCCGCTTCCTTTGCTTCTTCCAGGCAAGCTGTGTAGTAAGCTTGCAAATTGTTAAATGAGCGGTCAAGAGCTTTTTGAAATACTGGATTTTGAATTGCAAGTTCTTGACTTAGATTGCCTGCTAAACATCCAAAACAGTAACCATCAAGTTTTTGCACCCAATTTTCAAACATGCTTTGAAGTCGTGAAAGCGGCGAACCTTCTGCTCTAAGCAAGGTTTGTTCAAGATATGCACTGAGGTCTTCGGTGTAACGCTCCAAAACCTGCACGGCAAAATCTTCTTTGTTTTTGAAATAGTTATAAAATGAACCCTTCGGAACTTCGCTAGCATCTGCAATTTCCTGCACTCCAGAAGCATTAAAACCCTGGCTATACAGAAGATTAAGACCAGCTTCGAGGAGTTTCCCCTTATTGTGTCCGCGTGGCATATTGTGCTTTACATGACCAGTCATTTACTATCCTAGCAGAGTGAGTTACGAATTATAAATCGCCAAGGAAATCTTTTTTTCCAAGGAGCACACCATTGTGGCGGAGCAGATTGTAGGCGGTTGTAATGTGAAATAAGAAATTCGGCAAAAAGAATTTCAAAACGTAGTCCTGACCAGTGATGTCAAGGGTCACATTTGGACCGAAGGGAACCTGTAATTTGCGGTTACTGCTGGCGTTGAGAGCAGCATCGTCGATTGTATTAATAAGTGGGTATGCAAAATTATTTGTGTCATTGCGAGCGACAGCGAAGCAATCCCAACACCTTGCGATTGCTTCGTTTCACTTCGTTCAACTCGCAATGACAAATACACAATTAATTTTGCCCAAGTACTTATGAGCCATTATATGGTCAAGTCGAGCAATCAACTCGTCAAAGTTCTTCTCCTCAAATGGGAAGGACGGGAGTTCATTCCCAACAAGGCGTGAGGCACAGCGAGCGCAGAATTCACTCGCCATCTGTACCTGCCAGATCGTGGGGTACATATCTGGATAAAGCCGAGCCTCTAAGAAGGCTTGCTCTGAAGCACCGGTTTGGGTTGCATGGGCTTTTGCCTTAGCTAATACCGCCGCAAGGGAACTGAAATACTGGTGCGCTAAACCTTTTACTACGTAAGAAATTTCAAGTGACATCGTAAACTAAGGTCCTCTTATCTTTGGTGAATTATTACTTGGAGGGGGTTTACTGAAATTATGCTTTCATTGTAAAAAGTAGAAAACCACCGAGGGCTACACCTGTGAATACCGTCCCCATAGCACCGATAGCACGCATCATCTGAAACATTTTGCTGCCTTCGGCTAGATGAGATCCTGCGAGTGAGGAAAAGCCAATTGCATGGAAAAAACGAGCAATGACAAAGACGGCACCAAATCCGATGACAATAATACTAGGAGCGCCGCGCAACTCGGTCAAGGCGAGGGTGACAACAAATAAGGCGGAATTTTCTGCAAGATTACCATGGCGGCGCATCTTACGCTCTAATGTATCGTCCTTGCCCACACCGACACCAATTTGCGTTTTGGCACGATGCATGCCAACACTAAGCATTAGAGATTGCTGAAGAATAATCAAAATAGCCGCTACAACGGTTGATATAACAGGAACATTCATGGTTTTCTTACTCAATTAGTTTACTATGCACTTACCATGTCGCCTTTAGGGCGACCTTTCCAATCAACTTTCCGTTTTCCTGATAGTCGTGAGCGGCTTGAATCTGTGCGTATGTAAAACGACGCTCGTCAATTAGCGGTTGTATTTTGCCAGCATCAACCATCTGGGATATCTCTGTCAGTATCTCGCCAACCTTTGCTTGATTGAAGCCGTTGACAATCGGATAGCCAGCAAAGACGCTCAGAAATCCCAATTGCTTACCCTGAAAATTGCCCTTAGTCGGGAATGAATTATTGATGTCTAAAATAGTGCCACCAAAACAGCAGGCTTCAACAGATGCGTTAATTGACAAGGTTCCAGGCGTATTGAAGACTACATCAAATCCTTTACCCCCGGTAGCATAGTCCACCATTTCCTCAACTGTAATAGTTTTGTAATTAAATGCTCTCTTAGCACCGAGGTCTTCTGCAATTCGGCATTTTTCGTCTGATCCACAGGTTGCGTATAGGTTGACGTTTAGCTTTTCTTTAGCAATTTGTAACGCGATGAAACCTACTCCACCAGTACCACCTTGAATCAGGACATTACTCCCTGGTTCTATTTTCGTGCGTTCCAAGAGACATAACCAAGCAGTGACAGACACAAGCGGTAATGTCGCAGCATCTTCAAATGAGAGTGATTTTGGTTTCTTCGCTACCATACGGATGTCGGCTGGCATGTATTCTGCAAGTGCGCCCTGCTTGCCCATTATTCCAGAAGCAAAGCTCCAAACCTCATCACCAACTTGGAAATTTGAGACACCATTGCCTATTTGGGCAACAACACCAGAGCAATCTGGATGCAGAACAGATGGAAAAGAAGGACACAGAAACGCGCCGAACCCGTTACGGATTTTCCAGTCCACTGGATTGACACTGGATGCCTTGACTTCAATCAGAACCTCACCATCTCCCGCAGATGGTGTGGGAATTTCAGCCTGTTTCAAGACGCTAGGAGTACCAAATTCTTCGATTACGATGGCTTTCATTGTTGTCTCGATACTCATGCTGGCAGACCTAAGAATGCAGGTGCAATTACAAAGCGTGACGTTGCACTATTCGTCAACTCCATGCGCTTCGCTTTCAGTGGCTGATATTCCGATGACTGATAAAATTTATGGGCTACCTCGTCAGAGGGGAATTTGATAATCACAGTGAAGTTATGCTCATAAGAGCCTTCGATTATTTTCAGTTCCGGTGTCGCTAAGAGGACTTCAGCACCATAGCTTTCGAGTATTGGAGCGAGAGGTATTCCGTATTCCTTAAGATATTTTTCTGGATTTAGTACCTCAAACTGACCGATGGCATAGACAGGTGATTGTTCAGGCATTACTTCACTTCCTATTCTTTGTTTATGTAAATAATTTATACCTGGCAAGTCTGATATTGAAATTTACCTTTTTACCAATGAAGGTAAAGATATGCTCCTAAAAAGCTTTTAATATGACCAGTCATCTTAAAATTAGCAGAAAAAATTTGTGCCTGCAAGCCCCTCACAAAAAAAATTAACTGATAACAGTCCCCCGAGTCACACCCAACTGACTTTGTAAATTTAATTCTCTCCACAATTGAGAACCTTTAATTTCACCATTAATTAACTGTTGATATCTATAAATTGTTTGCTCAACTTCTTCAGGTGTTTCATTCACAAATTCAATCCGAAAGTTCTGCAAACCCAAATCTAAAAGTTTGTGTACGTATTCCGCACCAGTTTGAGCGGTACCGTTAAATACTGTATTTCTACAGCCAGCGTCGGCTTGTAAAACGTGTTCGGTTCCGACTCTATCTTTTATTTTTACATCATATTCTTCGCAAGGTCTTCCACAATTGCGAAAGTCGGTACCATCGGAAAGAAAAGCACAAAAAACGCAATGTTCCATATGAAACATCGGCATATGTTGATGTATTGTCACTTCGTACCAATCAGGAGAAGAAGTTTTTAATAAATCTTGTAGTTGGTGAATATTTAAGTCGTAAGAAGCGGTTAAACGTTCTAAATTAAACTTGCTTTTGAAATAATCCGCTGTCAAAGGATTCGCAACATTTAACGAAAAATCTCCGATACATTTTTCGTTAGCAAAAAATTTTAAATGATCGTAATTTCTGATTAAATAACCATCAGCATTAGAATTAATTACCTGTTGTAAAATCCAGTTTTCTGAAGGTTTGGTAATTCTTGGAGGAGCTACAAAGACGAGGGGGAGATTGGGAGAAGGGGGGATGGGGAGAGAATCATTTTTAACCTTTGACTTTTGACCTTTGACCTTTGACCTATAATCTTTAACCTTCTCAACTGCTTGTTTGTATTTTCTGGGGTCTTCAAATTCGCAATATATTGTGTTAATCCCGGTTTTTAATGCTGCTTGTAATTGTTTGAGATTTCTTACTAAAACGATTAAATTTGTGGAATCGGGAATTATAGAAGTTGAATCAATAGAAGTAAGTAAGTCTTTGAAAGAAGCATTTTCATTAATTACCCATCTTTTAGGTTGACTTCTTAATTCTTCCAACTTAACAACAACTTCCCGACGCATTTTATTTAATTCACTAACGGGTAACATCAATCCACCATTGATGCAATTTGTCAAGTTTTTTAAACAAAAAGGAGTATTGCCCAAACGTCCGAATTGCTCTTGTAATCTTTCTGTTGTTAAAGGTTTATTATGGGCTTTTACTAAGTTAATTCCAGATTCAACCTTGGCTAAATTACCCATTTCGTCGCGGGCGATCGCCACTAAATTTTGTCCTAATTCCCCATGTACTTCTACATCAATCGGACGTTGAAACTTCGGGTTATCGCCAGCAAAACTTTGTCTTAACTGCTTATCAAGTTCTGGATCTGAAGTTTTCCACAACTTGTCACCAACATGAATCCTTCGCCAATTTAAATTACCTTTGCCAAAACTTAGTACAACATCCTTACCTTGATTTTCTACCCCATAAATTCTGCCTCCTTCCTCCTTCGCTTCGGGATGTCCGCAATCAAACACCACACCATCACCGGGTTTTATGGGTGCAGCGGATTTGGTAGCAGATTGGGCAACGGATGCAATAGTTACTTTATCCTTATCTTTGTTAATACGTTTGACTTCTCCCAAATAAACCCCACGCTTCTTACCAAACCGAGCATGAACTAATTCTTGATTGTTAATTCCCTCAAACCATCCCGTATAAATTCCCCGCGAAAAAGCCATTTCCAAATTATATTTTTCTCGATCCCCCCAACCCCCCTTAAGAAGGGGGGCTTTTCGCTTCCCATCCAAACTCTGGTTAAGAAGGGGGGCTTTTTGCTTCCCATCCAAACTCTGGTTAAGAAGGGGGGCTTTTTGCTTC
>CAYMZW010000222.1:0-11236 GCA_964395005.1 uncultured Rivularia sp. | reverse complement strand
CTAGCATTTTTACAATTCCTCAACGATTAATTCAATAAACTTTCTATTTCCTCATCACTAAATCCAAACTGTCTAAAAATTCTTAAAACATAACCAGGAGACATTTCCTTTGCACCCATATCAATAGGAACCACTTTACGTCCAGCTTCAATTTCACGAGTATATAAACTATGGTCGCCTTTTCCCTCTCGATAAAACGTGCAGCCACCCTGTAATAACAACTTTATTAACTCCTTTGGTTTGAGAGAGGGAATATTTTTAGGCATAAACTTTTCTCAACTCATAAATATCAGATTTTTGTTCTTCTACGGTTAAAAATTCATGTAGTTCTGAAATAGGAATTGGTGCTTGATAAATATTTTCTTCAGCCTTATAAACCTCTTCAAAAGATTCTATTGCTTCTTTTAATTTACTAATAGCGTTTTCTTGAGTATCACCTTGCCCTACAATGCCATTTTCTAAACATAAAGCTACCCAATAACCAGCGCTTTGTCTTAATATTACTGTGTAAAAATCCATTCGTATTTATTTAGTCGGATGTGATTTAAGTTTAGCTCAAGGTTCCCTATTGTGATGCAAATGAATATTTAGCAATTTGCAAATCAGAGGTGCGTTACGTAAAGCATCAGTAATTGTAGGTTGGGTTAGACGCACGATGACATCAAATATTAGGCGAATAATTTATTTTGCGTCGTAACCCAACATCGAATATTGTTGTTAATCTAACTATTTGATATTGGGTTGTGCCAAAGGCACACCTATCGGTGAACGCTTCGCTCTACCCAACCTACTCGCTAATCTTTAAATTTTTTATTAGCTAGCGCTTCATAATAAACTTCTTGGCATTCCTTCATCCAATCATTCCATCTTGGATTATCACTAATATCTATATTCTTCCAATCCCAAATACTTTCTGGTAAGGTTTCTAGCATATTGCTTCGGACATCTATATATCTAATATTTTTTAAATTACCAATACTTTCTGGTAAAAATCTTAAATCATTTTTTTTCATACATAGTTCTTGAACACTTTGCAGTTCACCAATACTTTCTGGTAAATACTTCAATTTATTTCTTTTTACATTGATATATTGAAGACTTTGCAATTCACCAATACTTTCTGGTAAAGACATAAGTTGTCCACCTTCAAGACGTAAAGTTTTTAGTTTTTTCAAATTACCAATAGTTTCCGGTAATTGATGTAAATTCCAATTATTATATATCTCTAGGTATGTTAAATTTTCAAGATTACCCATACTATCAGGTAATGAGTGTATGCCGGTACCACCAATAGTTAGGCTTTCTAAACGTTTAAGCTGCCCAATACTATCAGGAATTTTATTAAATTGTACTAAATCACCTATACAACCTACAATTTTAAGTTCAGTAAGATTAGTTAAATTACCAATGCTTTCTGGCAATTCTTTAAGTTTGTAACAATCAGCAATAGATAATTTGTGTATACTTATATTATCGAAAATACTTTCAGGTAAATACTCTATATCAGGGTAATCATAAATTTGAAATACTCCATAATAGTTGAATTCACCAATTTCATCTTTTGTATCCATGAGAGTATATAAATAAATTTAAAAAGCTTTTTAGATATTTGATTTTTTCTCTGAGTTATTTAATATATTGTCTCATATACTCTGCGTCCCTCTGCGTTAACCTCCGCGCTCCTCTGCGTTTTAAAAATAATTCCAAGGTGGGCGATCGCCCACCCCAAACTAACTACTTCCCAGCCCCACTCGGCATCCCCAAAATATCCTCAATCTTCGGCATATCTTCCAAAGCAATCACTCTCCCTTCATCCTCAAAACCAGCAATTTGGTCAAAGTTCAAATACTTATACAAATCATCAGCAAAAGGATGAATTTTCTTCGCCACAATATCCATATATTCCTGTACCGATGGCAGTTTTCCTAACAAACCACAAACCGCTGCTAATTCCGCAGAACCAAGGTAAACTTGCGCTCCTTTACCCATACGATTGTTAAAATTCCTAGTAGATGTTGAAAACACCGTAGCGTTATCTTCTACTCTTGCTTGGTTCCCCATACATAAGCTACAACCGGGCATTTCTGTACGAGCATTTGCTTCTTCAAATACTTCGTAAATACCTTCTTCTTTCAATTGCTTTTCATCCATTCTAGTAGGAGGACAAATCCACAATTGAGTAGTAACTTTTCCGGCATTTTCTAATACTTTGGAAGCTGCTCTGTAGTGTCCGATATTGGTCATGCAGGAGCCAATAAATACTTCATCAACTTTATTACCGACTACTTCCGATAGTAATTTTACGTTATCGGGGTCATTTGGTGCGGCAACTATTGGCTCCTTAATTTCATTCAAATCAATTTCGATGACTTCTGCATATTCGGCATTTTCATCACCTGACATTAATTGCGGATTCGCCAGCCATTCTTCCATTTTGGCAACGCGACGCAATATGGTACGAGCGTCTTGATAACCTCTGGCTGCCATATTCTTTAATAAAGCGACGTTAGAACGCAGATATTCGGCAACTGTTGCTTCGCTTAGTTTAATTGTACATCCAGCACAGGAGCGTTCTGCGCTAGCGTCGGTTAATTCAAAGGCTTGCTCTACTTTCAAGTCTGGTAAGCCTTCGATTTCCATGATTCTGCCAGCGAAGACGTTTTTCTTATTCTGCTTCTCTACCGTTAACAAACCTTTTTGAATTGCGACGTAGGGAATTGCGTTTACAACGTCTCTTAAGGTAACACCGGGTTGCAATTCACCTTTGAATTTTACTAAAACTGATTCCGGCATATCCAACGGCATTACACCCAAAGCTGCTGCAAATGCCACCAAACCAGAACCTGCGGGGAAAGATATTCCTAGAGGAAAACGAGTATGGGAATCGCCACCAGTACCTACCGTATCTGGCAAAAGCATTCGATTTAACCACGAGTGAATAATACCATCACCGGGACGTAAGGCCACACCACCACGTTGCGCGAAAAAGTCTGGTAATTCTTTGTGAGTCTCTACGTCAACAGGTTTGGGATAAGCTGCTGTATGACAAAAGCTTTGCATTACCAAGTCAGCAGAGAAACCCAGACAAGCCAACTCTTTTAATTCGTCGCGAGTCATCGGGCCTGTGGTATCCTGAGAACCGACGGTAGTCATCAGTGGCTCGCAAGACATTCCGGGGCGTACTCCTGGTAAACCGCAGGCTTTTCCGACCATTTTCTGAGCTAAACTAAAGCCTTTAGCGCTATCTTCGGGGGCTTGGGGACGAATAAATAATGTACTGGGTTCTAAATCTAATGCTTCGCGGATTTTATCAGTAAGCGCACGTCCGATAAGTAACGGAATTCTGCCACCAGCGCGTACTTCATCAAAAATAGTTTCGGGCTTGAGCTTAAAAGTAGAAATAACTTCGCCGTTTTCGTTGGTAATTTCTCCTTTGTAGGGATGGATAGTAATTACCATACCCGTTTCCATCTTGCTGACATCGCACTCGATAGGTAAAGCACCGGCATCTTCTGCGGTGTTGAAGAATATTGGCGCGATACTGCTACCTAAAATATATCCACCGGCACGCTTGTTAGGTACGTAAGGAATATCTTCGCCTAAATGCCACAACACTGAATTAATCGCCGATTTACGAGATGAGCCAGTTCCCACTACATCCCCAACATATGCCACGGGATGCCCTTTTTCTTTCAACTGAGCAATAGTTGCCAACCCTTCAGGCATGGCATTTTCCAACATTGCCAAAGCGTGCAGGGGAATATCTGGGCGGGTGGTAGCGTGAGTTGCCGGTGATAAGTCGTCTGTGTTGGTTTCACCGGGAACCTTGAAAACAGTAACGGTAATTTCTGCGGGTACTTCCGGACGAATTGTAAACCATTCCGCTTCTGCCCAAGAATCCACAATTCTTTTAGCATAAGGATTAGTTTCAGCTAGTTCTAAAATATCGTGGAAAGCATCATAAACCAACACCGTTTTACTCAAAGCCGTTGCTGCATAAGCTGCGATGGGTTCTTTTCCTTCTCCACCCATTACCAAAGGAGTTTCGGAAGAATCGGATACGGAGACAGTCGGAGTTTGTAACAATTCAATCAAAGACTGAACATTGTAACCGCCTACCATAGTACCCAGTAACTGTACCGCTTCGATGGCGGAAATTAAAGGACATTCGATTTCTTCTTTAGCAATTCCGGTAAGGAATCCAGCCTTTACATAAGCTGCCGGATCTACTCCAGGGGAAACTCTTTCTCGCAGCAAATGCAGTAAAAATTCCTCTTCACCTTCTGGTGGACTTTTCAGTAATTCACACAGTTCCGATGTTTGTTTTGCATCTAATGCTAAAGGAGGAATCCCTAAAGCCGTTCTTTCTTGAGCGCGATCGCGATATGATTCAAGCATCTTCATCTCCATAAATACAATCTAAAACTTATAATTGAATGTTTATTGTTTCCTTTATTTAGAGTAACTTTTATCGAAAATTATTCGATTCACCTAAAGATATAATTGTCAGTACTTATAGTGATTTTAAAGTTTAATAATATACAAATCACCGATTGTAAATAATTTCCGAATTGTGTTTTTAGTAAACAGTTGGTAAACAGTCAGAACTATTAATCGAATTAATCAAAAGCACTACTTGGTTCGTAAATCTCAGCAAAAAAACTTCGTGTGTAGATAGTCACTTTTCTTTTTAATAAATAATTTTATGATATTCTGACAATTAGCATTATAAGTAGACTTATAGAACAATTTGAGGATTCTTATTATCACTTTACAGCCAATGGTGGCAAATTTATCTTATTGAAAATAATTATTATATATTGCTTGCCAATTGAATTTTATCGTTATTGGTAATATAAAATATTCTGTATTATACGGACGTATACCATATATTGTATATGACTACAACTTATAACGTTGAATTCATCCATCAAGGTAAAACACACAGTTTACAAGTACCCGAAGACAAAACAATTCTGTCTGTTGCTGAGGAAGCGGGTTTGGAATTGCCTTCTTCATGTAATGCTGGTGTTTGTACTACCTGTGCCGGAAAAATCATCAATGGAGGCACAGTAGATCAAAGCGAGGGTATGGGAGTTAGTCCAGATTTACAAAATCAAGGTTTTGCGCTGCTTTGCGTTTCCTATCCTCGTTCCGATTTGAAGATTGAAACCGAGCAGGAAGATACTGTTTATCAAAACCAGTTTGGTAAAAGTTAATTATTAATTTTAGTTGTTAACGATTAACTGTTGTTAAATGCCGGTTAATCGTTAACAATGAATAGTTATTAGTTATTAGTGAAAAGAAGAAATAGTGATTACTGATTTTATTAGCGTAGAAATTGATTTGCAGGAAAACCCTGCTAAATTACAGAAATTTATAGAAGTTGAATTACATAAATATGGTAAGCCTTTACGTTGGGCTATTACTGCTGTAGATTCCAAGAAAGGGAAAGTTGTTTTAGAAGCAGTTGTAACGAAGGACAAAAGTTAATTAATATAGTATTCGTAAAAAATTTTATATATTAGAAACCCGGTTTTTGATAAAACTGAGTTTCTGAGTTTTGCTTAATGATTTAGGATTGCTATAGAAAATATTTTAGTAAAGTATAAGTATAAAATGGCTTACAGCGATTTAACTTTAAGTAAGTTTAAAAATAATTTTAAGATTCATATAGAAGAGACAGCCGATTTATTTGCGAATGTTGAACCTTTAGAAGCAAGCGATAAATTAAAAAGCGATTTAAAAGAAACAGCCGAATTAGCTTTAGCTATAAATACAGAGAAAGCACGTTCGGAAATGATTATTTTACCAATTTTATTAGAAATCAGACGTAGAAGTAATTATCAGATAAGTTTATTTTCAGGGACAAATTTTGATGTCGATCTAGAAAAGGGTTTAAATGGTTATTGCGATTTTATCATTAGCCGTTCCAAGGAACAACTATTAATTAACGCACCTGTAATAATTATTATTGAAGCGAAAAACGAAAACATTAAAAATGGATTGGGGCAGTGTGGTGGTGCAATGTTAGCAGCCCAAATATTTAACCAGCAGCAGAATAATGATATTCAAACTATTTATGGAGCAGTTACAACAGGAGATATTTGGAAGTTTATTAAATTAGAAGATAGCAATTTGTTTATTGATTTGAATAATTACTATATTAAGGAAGTTGCTAAGATATTAGGAATTCTATCTCAGGGTGTTTAATTCCTATTTCCTAAAAAATTATAGAGATAAAAACCTTACTAGACGCAGAGTACGCGGAGGTAAGAGATAAAGAGAAATAAGTAATCTAGATTAGAAAAATTCTGTTCTAGTTCCCATATCATTAGCGATCGATCGGATTATTGATAACTGTTCACTGTTCACTGCTCACTGATTTAATGCGTCCATATACCGCTATTTTAATTATTCCCACGGGGGTTGGAGCAGCCATCGGAGGTTATGCAGGAGATGCATTACCCGTTGCTAAGGCTATGGCTGAGGTTTGTGATGTTTTGATCACTCATCCGAATGTTCTCAATGGTGCAATGTTGTACTGGAATCTACCAAATACTTTATATGTGGAAGGTTTTGGTATTGACAAATTTGCTCAAGGATGTTGGGGTTTACAGCCGGTACATCAAAATAAAATTGGTTTGATTTTTGACAAAGGAATTGAGCCAGATTTACGTTTGAGAAATATTCAAGCAGCAGACGCAGCTAGAGCAACGCTGGGATTAAATTTAACAGATTATCTAGTTACCGACGCTTGCTTAAATGTAGGATTACGCTCTGCTGCATCAGGTGCAAGTTGGGGCACTATAGGTAATCCAGATAGTTTATTAAGGGCTGGGGAAAAGTTGATCAATACAGCAGGAGCTAACGCGATCGCAGTTGTTGCGCGTTTTCCCGATAACCTTGATGAAGAAGCCGAGCAAAACTACCGTGAAGGCAACGGAGTAGACTTAATTGCTGGTGCCGAAGCGGTAATCAGCCATTTGATAGTGCGGGAATTTGAGATTCCTTGCGCTCATTCTCCAACATTTTCTCCACCACCTTTAGACGGAAATTTATCACCGCGCTCTGCTGCGGAAGAATTGGGTTATACTTTTTTACCAAGCGTACTTGTGGGGTTGAGTCGCGCACCCCAGTTTGTGAGTAAGGATTCTAATCAATTTCCTAGCAATAGCGATATATGGGTAAATCATATTGATGCAGTAGTAGTACCAGCGAATGCTTGTGGTAGCAGTGCTTTGTTGAGTTTAAGCCAAAAAAACTGTCAAATAATTACTGTAGAGGAAAATCAAACTCAGATGCAAGTTCCTCCTCAACCCTTGGGAATCAAAACAATATCGGCAAGCTCTTACTTGGAAGCAATAGGAATATTGGCAGCTCGTAAAGCAGGAGTTAACCCATCTATTTTAAGTTCTACAATATTTCCTTTACAGCAGTTAGTTTAGATGTTAATTGTTTAATTGTGAAACTGTTCTTAGACATAATCTCAATCCGTGGATGCTTAGTTTGACGAAAAGAACATCTGTGCGTCAACTTTGTGCAAAATCCCTGCACAAAACAAAAGCATCCGTTGTCAAAAACATCCGTTGTCAAAATCCAAAATCTAAAATTGAATGGCGCAACAGCAAAACCACAAGCCAGAAATTCCATATCTGACACGCACCCAAGTGCTGATGGCAATGGGAGTGACAGCTATTATTTTATGGATAGTTGCCAAAGTATTGTTACAATTTGGTGACTTTTCTTTAATGTCTTGGCGTTGGCATCAACAAGAATTCTTGGTAGGAGTCGCTTTAGGTTTAACTATTACCGGCTTGAGCAGTTTAGCTTATCGGTTTTCCTCTTTATATCGTAAAAGCGCCGATTATTATTTAGAAATTGTCTTAAAACCTTTAGCATTACCCGATTTGATTTGGCTGGGGCTGCTACCTGGTTTAAGTGAAGAATTGCTGTTTCGGGGAGTTATGCTTCCAGCTTTAGGCTTCAATCATTTAGCCGTCATCGTATCAAGTATTTGCTTTGGAGTTTTGCATTTAAGCGGATCTCAGCAATGGGCTTATGTGATTTGGGCAACTATGGTTGGAGTCATTTTAGGATATAGCGCTTTTTTGAGCGGTAATTTGTTGGTTCCAATAGTTGCTCATGTGGTAACTAATTTGGTTTCTAGCTATTTTTGGAAAATACAACAGTCTAAAGGATAATTAATTTTGGATTTTAACAACGGATGCTTTTCTTCTGTTTGAGATTTTCGCGCTTCAAGATTTTGGAATGAATTATTTTTAATCAAAAAAAATTAACCTTAAGTTAAGAAACCCGGTTTTTTCAAAAAACCGGGTTTCTAATTATCTAATTTGTGATGATTACATTGGATTTTGAATCAAATTTTTAAGCTACTCTCCCTAAATTGTCTTCTAAATTATTTCTTAAAAATTGTTTGATTTTGGGTGATTGTTTGTTGCGGAATTTTTCAGGGAAATTAAGCTCTATTGAAACTTTTCCGCGTTCTTCTTCAACTACATTGATTTCAGCAACAAATCTTGTGGGTGAAGTATTTTCGCCTTTTTGACTTAACAGCAAACCTACTAATGGTTTCATTGCCTGCATTTTTTCTAAATCTAGTTTTCCAAGCAATCTATCATCGCTTGATAAAGATTTTTTGCTATCTAATTCCAACCGTAAACCCGTAATTCCTAATTCGGTAGCAACTCCACTAAAGAAATGACCATCCCAATAAAGTTGAGCTTGAGTACTTACCTGCCTGCGTATTTTTTTGCTTGTGGTTGGCTTGAGTTCGCGTAGAGAACGAGTGATGCTGGTGGCTAAGAAACCAAGAGAAGCAATTGGTTTATCGGCGTTTTCTCGGTTTTGCGAATACCATTCTTTGACATCGCAATACATAACCAGAGATAAATCATCCATTTGCTTACGATTGAGATTTATAAAATCTACTGCCAAATGAGTTTCTGTTTCATTCACAGGGGTAGCTCGTATAACTCTTGCTGTCATCACAACGCGAGCGTCAAAATCTCCCATCACCTCTATTTGTACTTCTTCTGGTAAATTTGACCACGATTCTAAGGATATCAAAGCACCAGTTTCTGAAATGTTGATGGTTTCTCCCATAATGGTTTGATCGTCGCTAGAAATTACCACTGGAAGTTCTCTTTGTAAACGGTGAGCAGTACGAATTTGTGGTTGTTCAAATCCTACAAGTAAAGCTGCTGATAACAGAATCAAGTTAAAGCCAGACCATAAGGTGTTAACTAGTACCGCTTCTGTATCTTCTGGTCGTAATAATAACCAGTAAGGAACTGCGAGTAAGGAACTGACTACTAATGCTGTTACTATTATTAAGCCCCGCATCGATCTCCAGTCAAAGGTACGTTTAGCAATGTTTATTCCTTTGTCGGTAACGTTAAAGGAACCCATTTTAGGATTAATCAAGGCTAATAATGTTACCCAACCCGCTTGGAAAGACATTACGAATTCAAAAATTTCGTTCCAGAAGGAGAATCGGACGTGTTTGTAAATAATGTGGTTGGTAGCAAGGGAAAGAAGAATATGCGGTACGGCATATGCTAAAGTCTCTAAACCCAAACCTTGGATAGGATTAATTCCAAATAATAAGAATAAGGTAGGAATAATTGCGTATATTAATCTGGGGAAACCATATAAGAAGTGGGAAGTAGCGCTTAAGTAACAAATTCTTTGAGCAAAATTTAGATTTAACTTGGTATTAAATAATGGGTTTTCAATTCTAAGAATTTGAGCCATTCCTCTAGCCCAGCGTACTTGCTGACCGACATAAGCTGAAAAGGTATCTGGTGCTAACCCCGCTACCATGATTTTGTCATAGTAAATGGATTTATAACCTTTTGAATGTAAGCGTAATGCTGTATGACAATCTTCCGTTACCGTTTCAACCGCAATTCCTCCGACTTCTAAAGCGTGGGTTTTACGAATAACTGCCGCTGAACCGCAGAAAAATGATGCGTTCCAAAAATCATTTCCTTTTTGCAGTACTTTGTAAAATAGTTCGTTACCTACAGGGATTTTTCCATCGGTAAGTAAGTTACGCTCGAAGGGATCTGGATTGTAAAACCAGTGTGGTGTTTGTACAAATGATACTTTGGGATCATAAAAGAAACCGACCGTATGTAAGAGAAATTGCCGAGATGGAACGTGGTCGCAGTCTAAAATTAAAACTAAATCGCCGTCTGTTTTATAAAAAGCAGTGTTGATGTTACCAGCTTTAGCATGGTCGTTATTATCTCGTCCCATATGAATGCAGCCGAGTTCTTCACACATTTGCTGCAACTCTTCTCGTCTGATGCGGAAAGTTTCTCTTTTTGGGTCGCCTTCTTTATACTTTTCAGGACGACCATCATCAAGAACGTAAACCTTCTTTTTACCAGGAGCGTAATCGCAAGTTAAAGCTGCTAATGCTGTTTTACGAACAATTTCAACGTCTTCGTTATAAGTAGGAATATAAATATCAACATTAAACCATTCATCTTGGGGAATGGTAGAAATATCAATAGGTTCACGTTCTTTTATTTTTAAGGTTTGAAAGTAAGCTAATACTAAGCTAAAAATTGCATATAGTTCTGCCCCTAGTAATGTCAAACAAGCAATACTATTTATCCATCCATCAAAGTTGAGCGTATAGCTAAGACGATAATACAAATATCGCATTGTTGTTACCAGACTCAGCCACACCATAAACAGGTGATAATACTGACTTACTTCTGTAGAAGATTCCTCTTCTTCTGCCCCTAATACTAGCTGACCTAGTAATACCAGAAAAACAGCGATCGCTCCTTGCTGCCAAACTTCTAACGGTGTAACAATTAGTGGAATTGATAATACTAATAACAGTAAAATTAACCATTTAAAATGTTTGATTCCTACTTTATCTAAGGTTTTATCAAAAAAGCTGGGTGTTAAGTCAATTAACCATCTGCTTATGTTAAAGCGTTGGCGTTTTTTGGAAGAGTTTTTAACTGAAGATGACATGGCAAGTTTTTAATTTGTTTTTATTAAAAGAAAGTGGGGAATAGGGAGTAGGGAGTAGGGAGTAGGGAACGGGGAATGGGGAATAGGGAGTAGGGAGTAGGGAATGGGGAATAGGGAATAGGGAATAGGGAACAAGGAGAAGAATTACTAACTCGCTACTTACTACTCATAACTCCTAACTCCTAACTCCTAACTCCTAACTCCTAACTCCTAACTC
>CAYMZW010000221.1:0-11279 GCA_964395005.1 uncultured Rivularia sp. | reverse complement strand
ATCTTCTTAACTTTTCGTTACATAGCTATATTTTTTTTCGCCGACTTACTTAATCAGAAAGTAATTAAATTCAACTTGAAATTGCAAGAACTAGCTACGGAATTTAATTACCAATATATAGATGTATTTTCTCATCTCGCTGATTCCGAAAACCAATTAGATGTTAAATATACGACAGATGGCGTACATTTGAATGGAAAAGCTTATTTAATTTGGAAGCAAGCTGTTGAAAAATATGTTGCAGTTAATTAGTATTTTTATAAATCATCTGGATTAACAGCCATTTCACGCAATTTTTCAGCTAAAAGTTCTGCACGAGAAAGCGCTTGTTCTTTTTGCTGTTTTTCATCTTCAGCGCGTTCATCTCCTGTTGGCAAAACCGTACCATCTTGGTAACACCAACGTAACCAAGTATCCTGCCTTCCTTCAAATTCTCCCTCCCACAAAGTTAAACCTAGTTCAACTTGTTCTAACCAGGTTTCTGAAGTTTCTCTAAAACGTCTTCCGACAAGTTCGTATATCCGAAGCTGTTTTTCTCCTAATTGCTGAGTTGGGTCATATACTATGTAATAACTTACTCGCATACGTTCGTAAGTTTTCAGCTTGTCTCCTAACTCATCGCCGATTTTATTCGATACAATTTCAATTACAACTTCAGGGGGTTTACCAAATTCCCAAACGAAATAACAACGATTACGTTTTTCCCACCAGTTTTCTGGTACTTGAACATCAAAGCTAAGAAAAACATCGGGAACTATGGGAGGCTGTTTGTATGTATGGTAGATTCCAACATTTGCTGCTGCTAAAAAAGTTTGATTTTGTAAAGAACTGTAAAGAGAACTGACCAAAAGTCGTTGTTGTTTAGCAGATGCAAAGTTATCCACAGGAGTATCGTCTTCGGTAACTAATTTGTTAGCGTCTGGGATATAGAAGTTATCGTCAGATACTAAAATTTGTTCAACCATAAAATTATCCACCGATTTCGTGACTTTTTTCTAGTTTAAATTAATTTTTCGTTTGCAAGTTTATATTTAGGCTTTCGCAGCGACAACGGGAAATGTATGTTCTAGACATTGAGATCCCCCCAACCCCCCTTAAAAAAGGGGGGCTTTGCGTAAGTTCTAATATTATCAATTATCAATTATCAATTACCAATTACCAATTACCAATTACCTATAAAAAATTAACTTACCTTCATTTGAACATCAATTCCATCGCTAACCAATTTTCCATCTTCCATATAAATAATTCTGTCACCGATATCTAAAATACGGTTATCATGAGTTACCAGTAGAATTGTACAATCTTGTTCTTTGGCTAATTTGTACATTATTTCTACTACATTTCTTCCCGATTTCTTATCAAGTGCAGCGGTTGGTTCGTCGGCTAAAACTATTTTAGGATTGCTTGATAAAGCACGAGCGATAAGCCTTCGGCATGGCTTCGCGTACCGCCACTCTTTGTTTTTGTCCTCCCGACAGACTTTCTGGGTAATAATCAACTCTATTTCCCAAACCAACTTGTTCTAAAATTTCGATAGCTTTAGCATCAATATTCTGCTCTAAAAAATGGTCGTGTAATTCCAATGACATCTTAACGTTTTGTTTAGCTGTTAAAAAACTCATCAAATTGTGAGCTTGGAAAATGTAACCAATATTTTGACGAATTAGAGTTAATTGTTTTTTATTAGCTCCACAAATTTCTTGCTCTAAAATTTTTAAACTACCTTCTTGAGCAGAACGTAAACCACCCATTAAAGTTAGTAAAGTTGTTTTACCGGAACCAGATGGGCCAGTTAATATGACAATTTCACTAGCATTAATATTTAAGTTGATATCGAATAATACTTGTTTGCGGAGATTTTTATCACCGAAGTAATGATTGAGGTTTTTTACAGAGATAACGGGTTGTGGTGACATGGTTTTTTAGCTTATAGTATTTCACACCTAACCGATCCCCCCAACCCCCCTTAAGAAAGGGGGCTTTTTTTTGTGTAGTGTTCGCCGGAAGGCTCCCTTTTTATCGTTAATAAAATACTAACCCTAAAATTAAAATCATTTATGTTTTACTACAAAGGTCGCAATCTTGCAGCAATAACGGGTGAAATTTTACTAAATCGTCTCCAATTGATACCATTATTTTTAGCAGCAAATTCAGGTGGAAAAGCAGGTTCTTCTAAACCATCTAAGACAAACCCAGTCTTAAAAGCTGTATTTAACAAAATATGTAGAGGACGATGAAAATAAATATGGGGTTGCGGTTGATTTTCTAATGCTAATCCGCGTGTTTGAGTAGCTTTCAAGTATGATTTAACTTTAATAAAATATTCTGTATAAAATTCGCTTTCGTTTTCTATTAATTCTCCTCCTAAAGTCGTATACATACTATTAAAACAGGGATGCATTACAGCAAAGATAAAACAACCACCGGGACGAATTATTTTTATTAAGGCTTTAAATAATGGCTCAATTTCTGCCATATCCATTAAAGCCATTGCGGAAACCGCTGCATCAAAAGAGTTTTCACCAAGTTTTAGTAAAGCTGTTTCGTCGGTAGCGTCTAAAACCTGATATTCAATTAATTCTTGATTTTTTTGATTGAAGTTAGTTCTTTTACGAGCATTGTTAATCATTTTCGATGCAAAGTCTATTCCGGTAACTTTTGCACCTAAGCTAGCTAATCTACGGGTAGTTAAACCGTTTCCGCAACCAATGTCTAATATTCGTTGTCCCTGTTTTAATTCCAATAATTTTTCTATCGATGGACGTACTAAATAGCGATGAAAATCATTTCCTTCATCACCCATTTTTTCATCCCAAACTTGAGCAGTTGCGTTCCAAGCTTCGCGGGTTTGGTTGTTAATTGAATTAATTGATTCTTCTGTCATAACAATAGCTCCTACATTAATTCATCGCTTCTGATTTATTATCATTATTTGAATCATCTGTTAACTGCGTATCGACAGATTTTTTGATAAATGTTTCCGCAAGAATATAAAAAATTATTACCGATGCCCAGGATATATCCCATAGTGATGGATTAATTAATGCGACGATTATTGTAATTAAAGCGACTATGGGTTCGATTAATGAATTTATTCTGATGTAATTAATAGTTTCTTTGCTCAAATATGTATCTATCAAACGATGCTTATAGGTTGCGTAAGTCCAATTTAGAAAAGAAAATAGTCCGATGAGAAATATATTAATGCTGTAGCAAATTTGAACTATGTAGTTATCTGGTAAATACATAATCAATACATTTGAAAAAGGAACTATAAATAAACACATTAAATAAACTATATAAAGCCAAAGATGTATTTCATCGGTTTTCCGGTAATGACTAAATTGTTTTACATGGTCTATCCAGTAAAAAGCCAGTATCACAAATGTAATTAAATAGTTTTCTAATGGTTCTAATTGTGAAATTAAAAATTGATTTATCTCCATATTGCTCGCTGATTCGGCAAATTTGGGAAAATCAAATCCGAAAATCGTCAGCGCCATTGCTAAAGCAAAAATTGTGTCGGATAATCTTCCAAGGTGGAGAATCATATTTGTTGAAGTATTGTTTTGATTCATGGGTTAATTCATATATTTAAGTGATTCGTGTTTGTTTAGAATCTGCTTTTATAAAAACCGCAGAGACGCTGAGAGCGCTGAGAAAAGAGATAATGAGAGATTGAAGTAATTTTCAAGGAAGTATTTTTAGAATTAAAAAACATCTGCTGGATCTGCACTTTGTAATTTTCGCATTGCTACTATACCGGAAAAAGTACACATAATAATGGTCAAAGTTAGGACAAAAATTGCTCGGTCAATTTTCATTGCGATAGGTAATAAAGTCGCTGCAAATGTAATTTGATATAGTCCCATTGAAAGCAACATACCGGGTAAAAATCCTAGTACAGACATTATTAAAGCTTCCTGCATCAGCATCACCATTAAATAACCGTCGCTGTATCCCATAGCTTTGAGTGTGGCGTATTCTGGCAAATGTTCTGACAAATAGTTAGGAGTTAGGAATTAGTTATTTTTCTACCCATCTCCCCATCTCCCTATCTCCTTGTCTCCCCCTCTTCCCCCTCTACCGCTTATCCCAAAATTACTGGCAGATTTTTATACATATGAAAGCCCGGTCTTACCTGTATCTCAAGTTCTGATGGGTTAATGGCTAAACGCAGGTTAGGATTTCGATTCAGCAGATTAGTAATAGCAATTTTCGTCTCCATTCGCGCTAGTGAAGCTCCTAAACAAGAATGGATGCCACTGCCAAAACTAAGGTGTTTGTTGGGAGAACGGGTAATATCAAATACCTCTGGATTTTCAAACGCGGTTGGATCGTGATTGGCTGCACCTAAGAATGGGAAAACGGTTGCACCCTTGGGAATCGTGACACCATGTAGGGTGATATCTTCGGCTGCATAGTTTGCTTCTGTAGATTGCACGGGGCCGCTAAAGCGAAGAATTTCTTCGATTGCTGGCTCAATTAGGTCTGGATTGTCTCGCAATTGCGCTAGCTGTTCGGGATGTTGTAGCAGTGTTATTACACCATTAGTAATTAGCTCTACGGTGGTTTCAAAGCCAGCAGCAATCAGCAAAAACACCATGCTGACGATTTCATCCTCGCTTAAGCTTTCTCCTTCTTCCTCTGCCTGAATCAATCCAGTGAGTATGTCGTCACCAGGATTATCTCGCTTGCGTTCTATCAGCTTACGCAGAAACTTAAACAAGCGCGGCATATCCCACAATATCGTGGGGACGATTCGCCAGCCTGAGAAACCATCCATTATCGTTTCGATACCCTTGTAAAGTTCGGGCATATCTTCCTCAGCAACACCCACCATTTCCTGAATCACGGTAATAGGAATAGGAAGCGCGTAGGCTTTTTTGAGGTCTACAGTACCTTTAGCTTCGGCTTTGTCGAGTAGCTCGTCGGTTAACTGCTCAATTCGGGTGCTTATTTTGGAAAGTGATTTGCGCGTGAATGCCTGATTTACCAGACTACGTAGGCGCTTATGGTCGGGTTCATCCTGATACAGCATGTTTTGCGCCATTAGTTCAACAGACTTTGGCAGAGAAATGAATGAGGGAAGCGATAAGGGGATGATTGACTTGGTACCACCTGTAATAGTGCTGCGATCGCGAATAAATCTTGAATCGTTCAACATCATCACGCAGTCTTCATAGCGCGAGAGAACATAGGAATCTGGAATGATGTATTTCCCATGAAACACCGGCGATTCTTCTCGCAGCCATTTGTAGTACTCGTACTTATTTTTGGCAAATGCTTTGGAGTCTAAATCCGCAGGAATCTGTAGTTTGTTACTTATTTGTTTAGTTAGCATGATTTTAGTTTTTAGGTTTTAGATTTTGGATTTTGGATTTGTCGTTGTTCTCTTTGTTTAATTGCAGTCAAGCTAAGGGAGTGCGACGAAAAAATTTTTTTAACATGGTTTCAGGTCAAAGGTTATAGGTTATAGGTCAAAGGTTATAGGTTAAAGGTCAAAGGTTAGGAGTTAGGAGTTAAGAGTTAGTTATTTTTCTCCCCATCTCCCTATCTCCTTGTCTCCCCCCTTTCTCAGCGGTTCTCGTATCATCGTCCAGAATCTAACTGGTTCTTCCTCGTTTCTAATAATTTCAAAACCATTTCTTTGATAAAAACGAACTGCTTTTTCTGTTGATGTTTCGAGATAACAAGGTAAATTCTCTTTGTCTGCTTTTTTCAAAATTGGGTGAATTAATAAGCTACCTATTCCCTGACTTTGATAAGCTTCGGATACTCCTAAAGCAAATAAATACCAATGCGGTTTATGCATATCTTGTTTGTGATATTTTTCAAACAATGAAAATAATGGTAGAGACTTTTTTAATCCTGCAAAACCAATCAAAAATGGAACCTTATACAATCCAGATTGCAATATTCTGACAAAATTTATTGGATATTCTCCCGGTGGTATCCAAGCTGCAATACCTTTCATTTCTGGAGTAGTATATATCTGATTGTATTTTTGAGCGTAGCGTAAAGTTACTGACCACAAAATACGAGAAGCTTGATCTTTTTTATCTTTAGTATGAGATAGTAGGTAATTAAAAATTGGGTCTTCACCGAATGCATTAACCAGAGTTTCTGTTGCTTGATTAATCAGCTTTTCTTCTAAATTAATTATTTTCGCGCTCATGATTTTTCCTCCGTAAAACTAATAACTAATAGATTAAAAAATAACAAATATGTAAGCATATCAAACATTCGTTATAAATTAATACAATCTTAATCATAATTCAATCTCCGTTTGGACTTGTAGATTAGTTAACCCCGTTACCTTTTTACTATCCTCCAATGTTTTTTGAGAATCTAATATTGCGATTACGTCTCCCGCTTTTACTGTATCCCCTTCTTCAACTAACAATTTTTTAAGGCGATCGCCATCTAAATTTAAAGGAGCAGATAAATTAATTACTTCTCCTTGAGGTTCCAATCTTCCCAAAGCAGTGACCTTTTTAACCGCAGGAAAAGCTTCAACTGCTGGTGTTTGTGATGGTGTCAGCAAGCCAGTTTGAGAAATTCCATAAAAGGCTATTGCGCCAGTAATTGTAGTAGCCGCTGCTACTACACCAATTAATTTTTGAGAAGGTTTTGAAATTATTTGCATAGTTAATTATCTATTCCCAATTAGCTAAATAACCACTAACCATTTGTACCAACAATTCTCCTTGCTCTTCGTAAGAAACCATTTCACCTTCAAACATTCGCACGCAAATCAAACCATTGAGAAAGTTAACTACAAAATCAGCAATTGCTTTATCTTCAATTTCTAAATAATGTAATAATTCCTCTCTCGATTTTTGTGCGACTCGCTTCAAAATTTCGTTATTTAATACTTCGCTTTTTCCTTGCTGTTGATAAAAGTCACTCCAAAGTAATATTTGACTGATAAAGTATTCTTCATTTTTTTCAACAAAACTAACCACAGCCCTAATTCGTTCTGGTATATATTTGATGTCTCCAGCTTCAGCTAAAAAATTTGCAATATCTTGCTGACATTGTTCTTCTAATAATTGTAAAAATATTGCTTCTTTGTTAGGGAAATAATGATAAAGCGTTCCTGTCGAAACACCTAACTCTTTGGCAATTTCACGCATGGTTACGGAACCATAACCCTTAGAAGCAAATAAATCAAAACTTTTCCATAGCAGTTCTTTCCTATACTTTTCACGATCTACAATTTTCGGCATTCGGACTCTATGACATTTTTTTATCGAACGTTGGTTATATTATAAGCTAAAAATTTGCTTTGTGGCAATAGTTATTTGCTGCTGAATGGGGATGTATTATATAGACGTAGCAATACGCCTTGTCTTTACAGGGTATCTGGATTAATTCCCATTTCTCGAAGTTTTTCGGCTAGTTGTGCAGCACGTTGTTCAGCACTAGAAGCACGTTGTTCAGCACTAGAAGCACGTTGTTCAGCACTAGAAGCGCGTTCGTCTCCTGTCGGCAAAATTGAGCCATCTTGGTAGCACCAACGTAACCAAGAATCTTGTCTTGCTTCAAATTCACCTTGCCACAAAGTTAAACCAAGTCCAACTTGTTCTAACCAGGTTTCTGAAGTTTGGTAATAGCGCATTCCTCGTAATTCATAGATACGTAATGTTTCTTGACTAAGCTGGTTGGTAGGGTCATATACGATGTAATAACTAGCTCGCATATGTTCGTATATTCTGAGTTTTTCTCCTAATTCGTCGCCAATTTTATTAGAAACAATTTCAATCGCGACTTCGGGAGGTTTACCAAATCTCCAAACCATGTAGCAACGATTTTGTTTTTCCCACCAGTTTTGTGGAACTTGAACGTTTAAGCTGAGAAAAACGTCGGGTACTATAGCTGGTTTTAAATCCGTATAGTAAACACCGACATTTGATTCTGCAAGGAATGGTTGTTTTTGTAAAGAACTATAAAGAGAACTTACTAAAAGTCGTTGTTGTTTAGCAGATGCAAAGTTATCCACAGGTGTATCATCTTCAGTGACTAGCTGATTGGCATCTGGAATATAGAAGCCATCATCATTATCAATCAATACTTGCTTGACCATAATAGATTATCTAATAATTTGGGTTTATATATCTACTTTAAACGATTGATATGTATTTGATTGAAAAGCGGTAGGGCGCGTTCGGTTTTAATTCGCTTTGTAATAAAATACACTTTACTCGTAACGCACCCTTGAAGTTTTCTACCTTGATAGAGATAATAATTTTTTAGAGTATTGAGCCAGTCTAATTGTATTAGCTCTTAAATTATTCCTCACAATTTTAAAGTCAGTATTACATCTTTTTTCTGCTCCTAACAAGGATATTTTATAATCCAAATCTCCTCTTAATAAATCATAGAATTTAAAGTTATTTTCAATGGCTTTCTTGATACTAAAAGCCATCATCACTCTCCCCGGCGATAATTTGGAATATTCAGGATTAAAACCAGTAATTTGTCCGTAAACAACTTTTTTATCGCTTTCTACATACATTCCAGTAGCTGCTACTGGGGTTGTTTTATCCCACAATATATCTATCCACAGAGAATTAATTTTAGCGCATTGCCGAAATACATTGCGATAGGTATTTAAAGTTAAATCAGACTGTTTTCCCCATTTAATTTGCCAAAGCTCAAATAAAACTTCAATTTGATTTTCGAGATTATCAGCTTGAATACTAGTGAGATGGAAATCACTGTTTTTCTCTATTTTGTTCAGCGAATTACGTAAATTTTTGCGGGGTTTCCGACTAATAGAATGTTGCAAGTATTCTTCCCATTCATCAGGTAGGGAAATGTATGGACAAGTTGCACCTTGGCTAGTGGTAAGTTGAAAATCGTGGTGAGAAAACTGTTCGACGAAAATATTTAATCTTGGATCTTGTATATCTTTTACATGAAAAACGTCCCACTGCAAATTTTGATCGATATACAGTGCAAAATTCTTAATCGCATCCTGTTCATACTCAGGCTCACAGATAAATCCAGTATAGTCTGCCACGGGGTGAGCGCAAGTTTGCAATGCTCTGTAAACATTTAGATTAGCCCATTCAAAAGAACGCATTGCTAATGGGAAAAAAGCAACATACGGGACCTCCGGTGATGGTTTAATAGCTAATATAAACCATTTATGAGGAGCAACTTCCAGCCACCCTCGCAACCAATTCCACGATAAGAATATTTGAGCGTGAGAGTCACAAGCGTAGATATTATTCCAATTTGTTTTTAAACTGTCAAACTGTTGAATACTATTGATTATTTCTACTTGCATTTGAGTTTTTGGAGATATTTAATATTGAAGAAAGTAAAATACATAGCCTCACATATGGTTGTTATAAGCTACATAAATAAATACAAACAATCGTCACCACTAAATATGCACCCTTAATTTTTCAAATAAATGACGAAATCCTTAACTAAGAATTGATTGCGTTTTCAATACTATATTGATTTCTATCATCACTGAATTTACTTCAAGGAACTTTTAAGATAGCATCCTAATTTTATTCAAAAATTTAAATTAAAAATAAAAGAAAAGTGATATTCGTTCTTTTCTTATTTCAACCTTTTTTTATTTTACTAGAGAATATTTTTTAACCTAAATAATTTTTTAAAAGAATATTATTACTGTCAGTAAAAGTATTCTAGGCAACAATTTATTATCTAAAAGTTAAAATTCAATATCATATCAAAAAATAATAAATCTGTGTAGATAAATTACGGTTCTTTATCATTTTAATTTCAGCAGAAATTATCTTGCGCTATTGCGATCGCCAATTAGCTGATTTGAGAGGCTACCTATAAAAAGATCGTAGTAATTAAGAATAAAAGCTGGATATTATTGTGTATCTCCTAGTTGTATCTATTTGAAAAAATTAATCAAGGTACTACTAAGTAGGTATGCAAATTTAATTGTATATTTACCCAACAGTTATATAGCTGTTCCCCGGTCCCTTTTCCCTATTCCCTATCCAAACTAAATGTTAAATTGATTTTGCACAGGTACTTACTAGAGTGAAGTAGAAATATTAACTATAAGAAACTATAGATTTATGCAGCGTTAACGGAAAACGAAATATCTGTAAAAATAGTAGTAAGACTGACGACGATTAATACAACCATTGCATCCCACACCGGATAATAAACCATGCTTACTCAAGAAAAATCTCAACAACGCAACTGGAAACCCATAATCAAGGAATTTGAAGCGGTTTTAGGGAAAAAAGGCGTTATAGTACGTCGTGAAGAACTAATTACTTATGAATGCGATGGTTTAGCCAGCTATCGTCAACGTCCGGATGTAGCTGTTTTACCTAAAACCACAGAGCAAGTTGCACAAGTCGTAAAGATATGCAATAAATATTCGGTTCCTTTTCTTGCCAGGGGTTCGGGTACTGGATTATCTGGTGGTGCTTTGCCTACTATCGGATGCGTTTTGATCGTAACTTCTTTGATGCGGCAGATACTCAACGTTGATTTAGATAATCAGCGGGTTGTTGTTCAACCTGGAGTAATTAATAATTGGGTAACGCAAACTGTTAGCGGTGCGGGTTTTTACTACGCTCCCGATCCTTCCAGTCAAATTATTTGTTCTATCGGCGGTAACGTTGCGGAAAATTCCGGTGGCGTGCATTGTTTAAAGTATGGCGTAACTACGAATCATGTTTTGGGCTTAAAAGTTGTCACCGCAAATGGTGATATTGTAGATTTGGGCGGACAAGTTCAAGAAATGCCCGGTTACGATTTAACGGGAATATTTGTAGGTTCCGAAGGTACCTTGGGAATCGCCACAGAAATAACTTTGCGAATTCTCAAAAGTGCAGAATCGATTTGCGTATTGTTAGCAGATTTTACCAGCGTGGAAGCAGCAGGTGCAGCAGTTTCAGATATCATCAGCGCCGGAATTATTCCTGGTGGTATGGAAATGATGGATAACATGAGCATTAATGCAGTGGAAGATGTAACTGCAACGAATTGTTATCCCCGCGATGCAGTAGCGATTTTGCTGGTTGAAATTGATGGTTTAGATGTAGAGGTAAAAGCTAATAAAAAGCGGGTTATCGATATTTGTAAAAACAATGGTGCCCGCAATGTAACTTCTGCCAACGATGCCGAAACACGCTTAAAATTATGGAAAGGAAGAAAAGCAGCGTTTGCAGCAGCCGGACATTTGAGTCCAGATTATTACGTGCAAGATGGGGTAATTCCTCGAACTCAGCTACCTTATGTATTGCAAGAAATTGAGAATT
>CAYMZW010000220.1:0-11293 GCA_964395005.1 uncultured Rivularia sp. | reverse complement strand
ATTCGGGATAATAGCCATTATCCCGAATAAGATTAGTCTAAGACAAAGAGAGTTAAAATTTTGGAAGCGATGCATTTTTAATCTAATTTTTTTAGGGGGTTTGCAGCGCGGAGCGAACAAGAAAGCAGCTTTAACTTGAATCGAAAGTAACCGCTATGCCCAAACATATACCACTAAAATGCAAAAAATGCGCCATGCTTACGGCAGATAAAGCCAAAGAAATACACGGCGCGGACGGTGATAATTGTTGGAATCCCAAAGTTTGTTATAGCCGCCGCTCCCACGCAAGGCATCGCGATCGCAGGAATCAAACCCGCAATCTCAAACGGGCTGGTGATTTGGTGGAAGATGTTTCAATTGATATTCAAGATTTTTCCGAGATTTATTTCGCTACCTTGATTGTGTACCGCCCACCAGGAGAAAGTACTCCCATCCACGCCGTTGGGGCGGAAATTTGGCAGGGGCAGCAATTACAAGCTAAGGTTCAGCCCATCCATTGTGTGGGCATGGTTCGCAGCCAAATTTTGAATTATGTGAACAAGGTGCTTGAGGTACTTGGAGCAAACTACGGGATTAAAAAATTTGCTTCCCTTGAACGTCTTGACCCCACTAGTTGTCCGATTCGTCCTTGTCCTCACCATCCAGAGCCATGAATGAAAAATTTGTGCAGTTAGAGATTTGGGATTTACTTGAGGAAGCCAAACTTGAGCCGTTTGAAGTTGATTGGGATGTATTGTGGGACGGCTTGGATATGTCGCTTGTCGGTTTGGAAGTATCCCAGCAGTTACAGGTCGCGTCATCGGTACTGCTGCAAATGGTGGAAGTGTTTCATATTCGCAGTATGGAAGCTTTTGAGGAATTGGAGATATACAGAAGCAACGATGGGGCGGTGATGGGGGATAGGGATTTTGCACCTTTCGTCCGTCAGTTTATGGATATTGATTTTGATGAGTTTATTGAGCCTTTGGTTAGCTCAATTCCTAGAAGTCATACCCACGGTGAAGGTAACGGGAGTCAGTCAGTTGTGGAAGTTGTAGATAAAGACGTTTTATTGAAGAATAGTGAAGAAGCTCAGGAGAGCAGTCCGCCTGAAATTGCTGCTTCAGTAGTTGAAATAGCCTATAGTGAAAATGTTTCGGATTGGGTGGAAGCGATCACAAATTATTTTACAGCTACGGGTATTGAAAAAGCTACTTGGTCTGAGTTACTTAAGAATTTAGATATTGCTCCTGTTGAGATATTACTCGGATTACTTTTAGGTGATTTTGCTTTGAGCCAAACAAAATATGAATCAGTTTCTTTTTATAATAGTGAGATTTTGATTGAACATCGCTAAATCTGATTCAACTGAGAATTTAATCCCGAATTCACCTTCATCGCATTTTAAGCAGAAAAATTTCTACCACCAAAATTACTATTGAGATAAATTATCCCAGCAGTAATAGTGACGGTAAAACAGCATTTGTTCACCACCACAGATGAAGCTCCATCGCTTTTTTCTGAATACGTCCTTATACTAACAAGACACTAAGCTGAACCAAGGTACAGCAAATTACATTGAGCAAAATTATAAATTATGATTCTAGCGCAAAGTTTATTGTCATTTATAGTAATGACAGATTCAAATAGAATTTGCCAACACTAAAATAAAAATTTGAATTCGGATGACTTTTAGTTTTTGATGTTTTTATAGCTGGAATAACACCAATTTTAAGGAAAAATTCTACTCTGCCTCAATCCATCCATTTATCATTGAGACCAAAATGTTAACTAATGGATGATTAACTGCTTCCTTAAAAGTTTCAGTACCTCCTGACTTAATCACATTAAGAACTCGTGCTTTTAAAGTTGGATTCTTCTCTATTTCAGAAATAGCTTTATTTACTATTATTTTTTGTTGATTGTTCGTTGTATTTGGATTAGTATTTTCCAGTTGCATTAGCAGCTCTTGGATTTCACGTGCAGCTTCAGCTAAATCTTGTTTTTCAGCATAACTATTATATTGATTCTCTACCATATTGCCCATATTTCTTTCAGCAAATCCGCCTTGAAAATTAGAGCCTCTCATGTCGTATTTAGATGTGCCAGCCATAACTTTTTGAACCTCTGCTTGCTCTTTAAGTACACTTAATAAATTACTAATATGTCTATCTTGTCTTTCAACAAGCGTGGTTAATAATATGTCGGTATCTATAATCTTTTTTGGAGATTCAACATATTGTTCTGAATCAGTTTCAACGATACCTGGTTCAACCTGAGCAGCAATTTTAGAAAACCACTCAACAGCACTTTTGTCTCCTTGGGAAGCAAGAACACTAAATACTTGCCTAGCTACTGGTGAACGCTCCACTCCTAAATTTTCAAGTACTTTAATTCCTACTCCTTCGTCTTGAATAATCAAACCTAGCAAAAGGTGTTCTGGTCTAACTTCTTTATGTTTTAGAATCAATCCAACCTTTACAGAGTTATCTAAAAGTTTTTTTGCACGAGGGGTAAAAGGAACTTCTTTTCCAACGTTATCTGAACCGCTTCCAATAATTTTATGAACTTCAAGACGAGCATTTTTCAAGCTTACTCCAAGACCCCTGAGTGCTTTCGAGGCAAGATTTGTTCCTTCAGCAATTATGCCCAACAGAATTTGCTCTGTACCCACGAAGTTATGGGATAAGCGACGAGCCTCTTCCTGAGCAAGCATAATAGTTTTTATGCTCTTATCATCAAATTTTTCAAACATTACTGTGCTTTGAGAACGATTACCTTACAACAAAATCAACTACAGCCATTCAACAAAACTTACAAGACCATTAGTAATCATCTAGCAGCAGATATGATAATATTTACAGCCGGAGATGTAATGTCAGTAATTGTATTTGTAAGAGCTACTACACCATGACAGCCAGCAGCACACGTGCCTACAATTCTGCGTTAACAGAACCGTTCATTATCTCTCCTAAGAGAATTGAATATCTATTGAAGAATCGAAATAGATGCACAAAACTTTCAAGACATTGACTACTTATAACTAAAAGCAGTCAATGTAAAAGCCAATTACAGATACATAAGTAATAGCATAAATTCCAGAAAACCTGCATAATACACAAAAATCGTATAAAATCTTACAAGATATTGGCTCTTGCTGTATGGTTTTTATATGTTTAGGACTTACACAACTGGCATATTTTCTGTGGAATGCTGTGATATTTTTTTGATTTATAACGCAATAATAGGGTTTTCTTTCACGCACTAACCAAGGTCATGTAACAATTGCGTAAGCTCTATTTATAACTTAGTCATCTCCTTTAATTATTTTTCTCAACTTCTCTATTTCCTGCTCCTTAGTTAAAGATTTCCAAGTGCTATCTATATCTGGTTCTTCAGCATCATAGTGTTTAGCAAGCTCTGATGAGTAATTTGCCATAAACCATTTCCAGTAACTAGAAGCATCTAAAGATGCATCCGGGTTAATTTTCCAAGATTGATAATAGTCATTGACTTGGCGATAACTTTTATAATCAACCCATTCATCATTAGTAGCAGAATTACGGAATCTAGCATTTGAAGCTATGCTTTGTGGACAAGTTTCGGTAATCAATTTATTGTTTTTACTACTATAATCATCGTTCCATCTGTAACCTTTAACACCTTGTGGTCGATGGTAAGGGGTTTCATGGTCATTATCGTGATTATCCCTTCCGGTAATACAAATCTCTCCACAAAAAGGACAAGCCACCACGCACCCAATCACTGATTCGATTATTTTATCTGCAATATCTCTTTTTAGTTGGATATACTCATGAGAGTCTAATTTTGACAAATTGCATAATTTTTTGAGCAAAAGCGATTGTTCGCTGTCCAATCCTTTACTTATTTGTTCTTGAATATAGTCAAAATCCAGATTATTAATATCGCTTGCAAAAGTTTCGGCTTTTTCGATATTTTTGAAGATAAGACGATTTTCAGCTAATTCTCGAAACTTCTTTATCCAAGCTTGAATATTACCGCTAATTTGTGGATTATTTTGAATATATCTATTGGTTGTTTCGACAAAATCCTTGGTAGCAAAAATTTGTTCATCTATTTGATTTTTAATAATATTCTCTATGCCCGCATCTTTTGAATTAAATTCATCAACATAGGCTTTTATCCAAGTTTTTATACTTATTTTTGGATTATCTATATACAAAATATAATTTTCTAAACTTTCTCCTTCAGCTAAAGAAATCAAAACACTTGCTATCAGAGACTGTTTGTCATTTAAAATTTGCGAATGAGTAACACTTTTCATTTGCTGATAAATTTTATCAGCTAGCTCTTGTTTTACTTTCTCTATAATTCCTTCTAATAATACTCTAAGTAGATGTGAAGCTATAGCACTTTGAGCATTTTCCTGATTGAAACTTACTTGAAACAGATTAAAATAAAATTCTTTTTGTTGCTCAATTTTAAAAATTGGGTTTTGAGCTTCATTAAAGTTTTTATCGATTCGTTCCAATCTTTCAACTGCATAACTACAAACTGCTATTAATAAATCAACATGAAACTCTAGAGTCAACTCGAAAGACACTTCTTCCAAGAGTTTTTGTGATTCTTCATTATATTTTTCCGTAACTATTTTCAGTATTTCTCTAATGTAGCTATCTCTGTATGGTAAATTAGAACCATGCTCTTTATCTTTTAAATATTGATTTATGTCATCAAATATTCCATCTTTAAATCGTTCTATTCGTCCTATTAATTGTTGCTCGTAATCTTTAAAAACTTTATCCAACTTTAGTTTTCTAAAATCTTTAAATCTTTTTACTAGGTCATGTTTATTGTTGATTTGATAGTGTTTATCTTGAATATAAAAAATGTTTTTATGGAAGTTACGAAGCGTAGATTTATTTTCACTATTTATTTTTGTCCGTATCTGTGACCACAATTGATTGTAGTTTTCTTTTAATACTTGAAGAATATCTGATTCTACATCTGTTCTTGCACGAGGATTTGTGTAGTTTGACCGCAATTGATTAATCCAAGAAGACCACTGATTTTCAAATAATTGTTTTAGTTCTTCTTCTGATAAATCCAGCACTTCTTTTTTTCGCTTATCTTTTTCGTTTTGAACAAACTCTCGGATACGTTGTTTAATCTTTTCTTCATAATTAAAAGTTTCACGATTAATAGTTAACTCTGCTCTTCTGGCATCTTCATAATTATTTATTTGCTTGTTAGCATTTTTTTTCAATTCATCTTTCAAATCTCGTAATCTATTAAGGGTATTACTTTCCCATTGTTGCATAGCATCTTCAAACATTCCTTTTGAGCGTTCAAAGAAATCTTTGAGTATTTTTTCTTGTTCATCATGGATTTTATCTGCTAATTTTGATAGTTCTTGTTTTCGTTCATTATGAATACTAGTTAATTCTTTTTCAGAAGGACAGTTGGCAAGTCTAGTATATGTCTCATTTTCAAAACTAGTTATTTTTTGCTCAAAATCATAACGTATTTTATTCCAAAAAGCATCAAGATTACCTCTAGCTTGAATTTCAATAGTATTTTTAAATTCATAAACAAAATTATCTTTTTTTACTGCCTCCCAAAGAATTTTTAGATGATAACTAAAACTGATTATTGATGAGTCAGTTTGTAATCCAATACCATTAATAATATTTATCTTAAGTTCATTAACTTCCTTGCTATATTTTGGAATTACAGCATTTCTATAATCATCTCCCTCATATAAAGAAGGTAGATAATGAACATCTTTCCCAAGGTCGAAATCAATAATTTCTCGAAAAGTTTTAATTTCTTTCCTTTCAAATTCACAAGCAATTTTGGTGTATTTATCAAGATTCTCATTTAGAATACGATTCTGACTATTCATCTTTTCTTGGTCTGCTTTGTCCGCATTACGATGAACAATCTTGGTTTTCGGATTCAAATTTACATAATTCATTCTCAAGAAAGCTTGGACAGAAATAGGAAGCATTTCTTGTAAGTAAGTAGTATTTTCTCCTGGTAATTTGATTAAAGAAAGATTACTCAAGCCAATAACGAATGTAGATAATTCATTATCATGTTTGCGATTAGATTTACCTGATAATTCTGGAGACTTTAAGCCTTCAGTATCAATGACAAAAATATAGTCAACCTTGAGTTTATCTCGAAGCTTTTGCTCTAGTTTAACTGGTTGGAGATATACCCCTTTAGTACACCGTCCGGCACTCACCGCAAACTGTAATCCAAACATGGTATTCAAAAGCGTTGATTTACCAGAACTTTGAATACCCATTGCTGATAAGCTATATATTTCGGGGCTTTTTTTGTTTTCTCCTTGCTTGAGCATCTGATTGAGTGCTTTGAGAACTGCATCAACCCACTCAATAGCAATAGAACTAACGTCTCCATCCATTATTTCTAGTGGATATCCTTTCAAAAGCAGGTTTGCTGCTATCTGTGGTAAACGCTGCAAATTAGAAATATTTTTTCGTTCAGATTCAGGGCGTACTATTACTACTGTGTAAATTTGTCCTATTTCCCGCAGTAAGTGTTCTAAACCAAAAGACCCGTCTAAAATTACTTGGTCTAATTTATCCAGTTCAGATTTAATAGCTGTCTTTTCTTCTATAACTTCAGTTTCACCCATTTTTTTCATGAGTTCTGTATATTTACCATAGTAGGTAGATAATTCTCTTCTCGATAATTCATCTAACCCTAATTTTAAAGCCCTCACAAAATATCCCTGAGTAGAACTATCTTGTTCAAGAAGGGTATCAAGAAATATTCTTATTGCCTCTGAAAGATTGTTCTTAATAATTTGAAACTGCCGATTCCGACTTTCTATCTTTCGAGCTTCTTGTTTCTGTGCATACTCAGTTGGATTTTCTTGACCACATTTTTCTAAACGATAAATTTCTTTATCAGCTTCAGCCCAGTCAGCCCAAAGCCTACCCTGCAAGGGAAGTAATTTAGCTTTACGTTGTTTTATATCTTCTTTTTGTATAATCTCTAATAGCTTTTTAGCTTTATTAATTCCTGTTTGACAACTCTCTTCAAATTCATCTACTTGAATAAAATCTGTTGCCAACTTTTGAGCAACTTCTTCTAAGCTAATATTCTTAAGCCTGTCTTCAATCTCAATATCCTTTAAAGCTTTCCGAATTTCATCTCTAATATCTGGATTGTTCTTATTTTCAATGTCAAGAATTAGAAATTGCTTCTCAATATATTCTCCAAATTGGTTTGAATCCAAAAATTTATTAACACTATCTATATTTTCTTCGCTTAAAATTTCGTCAGTGAGAAGAATAATTACACCTTTTCCTCCTCTCAACAAGTTATCAATAATTTGGGCTTCTTGTTCTTTTAATTCTTCAGCAGAAGCTAAGATAACAACTTTAGCCGCCATCTCTTGAATTAGCTTAAGTTGATGAGGATATTTTCTGACATCTCCCCGAAGATTGGTAAACGATACTATATCCTGAAAATTATCTTTTTCCATAGCTTGAGGTAAATACCAAGCAATTTCGAGCATTCCCTCACTCAGTTGGCGATTTTTATTAGAGCCTTCTGAATTTCTGTGAAAAAATATTGAATGGGATTTATCTGTTTCATTTTCACTGATTATCCAATTTAATAGAGATGATTTAGAGAGTTTTGAGCTACTAAATCTAATGAAACTGACATTTTCTACAGGATAGTTAGCAATATTTAATTCCTTTGTATTGGCTTTTCCATTTTCATTTTTTTTCCATTTCATTACCAAAGAACGCATCGCCCAAAGATAAAACTGTGGCAATTTATCATTTTTCTCTTGAATCATCAGAGGAGTTGCCAATTTACAGCCAAACACTCTCTGAACCAAATCTTGTCTAATGATGGGATTACAACAGAGAAATGTTGCTGCAACCACATCTAAAGGATGTATTTGAGGAGCTTTTTTTGACTGCCAATTACCAGCACTAAATCTACTTATCTTTCTTGAGCTTTTTTCATCTGTTGATTCTTTTTCTACCTCAATTTTGAGTTTCCGTCCTTCGTAATTAAAAGATATTAAATTAGTTATGAAATGCTTGGCTAATTCTTCTGTTGTTTTGGGACTATTTTGCTCTAAGGCATATTCACTAACGGTGTAAACTTGTTCTCTTCCCAATTTATTAGGATAATATTCGATTAAACCTAGACTTTTTAAAAGTTCTTCCAACTCTGATGAAAGCAATACTTGATTAGGCTCGATTGCCTGAGACTTATGAGCATCTTCTGGAGATGAATCGAGAATATCGCTTATTCCAGTACCAGTTTCAACTTTTTGAATAGGATTGATAACATTTTTTAGTTCTTCTACAGCTTCATTTTTTTCATAAGATAATCCCACGTTGTATCTTTTGAGAATACCTTTCACTGATTCAGATTGTAAATTAGGAGCTAAAATTGAATTAATAAAATTAATTTGATTTTCCCTTTCTGACCAATAAATATCAGCACTTAAGATTTTTAAAATCAAATTAGCTTCTCTTTTCTCAATGTCTTTATTGGTAGCTTCTATTCCTAAATCATCTTTCTTTTCAGCTTCTAAAATTTTGATTAAATCTTGATAGCTACTGACATTTAATATTTTTTTATTAAACCAATGATGTTCATATTCAACAATATTTCCTAAAGGTAGTAAAGCACCTAAAAGATAGAACTCGCTAACCCTATCTTGTTTTTTTAAATTGTTTCTTAATTCGTCAATAGCTCTAGTGAAAAGAAAAGATGTCCTTTTTAAATAAGCTTCTTGTTGTTGATTTTTAGTTAAAATACTTGGTATAATTTGATTGATATAATTAATTAAATCGGTAAGGTTATTGATTTGCTCAAACTCAGGAATAGTTACTAGCTCATATCTTTTGGCTATCCAATTAAACAATTGTTTTAACTGAGAATAACTTTGTGAATCTAAATCTAAATAATCATCACCTGATAATAATAAACTACGTAACTTGTTTTTTACATCTTCACTTTCATCTTGATTTTGTTGATTATAAAAAACATAGTTTAAGAAATCTTGAATTATTTTATTACTAAGTATTCGCTCTACCCAGTAACGATTATCTTGAATCTTTGTTTTAACTTCTTGTTTGTATTCAATTAATTTTTCTATGCCTTCTAAGATATTTTGGTAGTATGAAGGAATCTCATTTAGCAAGTCATCGGTTTTTTGGTCAAGTTCAGTTATTTTATTGACAAAATAGGAAAAACTATGCTTAAGTTCACTTTTTTTGCTCCATTCTCGATGAAGAAGTTCTGTAAGTTGTTGAGGATTTTTGAAATCATTGATGTGGTGACGGCAAATAATCTCCCATACTGCCAATAATTGAGTTGCTTGTCTATTAATTACAGCCCATTTGTCTTGAGTAGTAATTAATGAATTTTTCCAATCTACTAAATTACCAGCATTTTGCACACCTCCAAATTTACTAACCTCAAGCTTGATTTTGACTTCTAAACTATCTTTAGTATTTACTGTTTGAGATTGGTTATCATTGTGGTTAGTTATATTTCCCGCCCCTTCTCCTGCACCTGTTAATGTTGAAGCATTAATACCAAATTTACTAGCAATCATTTTACTAGCAATTTCTTCTAATTTTTCTTTTTCAGAAGAAGTAAATTCACTACAAGTTGCAGAAATCCAGTAGATACCACCAAAAGTAATTTTTCCTAGTAAAGCATGAGAACCATAATTATTGAAAAAGTCCTGACAAGCGGTACTTGCTGAATGTTCAGAGTCTGGATTATTTAAAATTGTATCTATCCTTCTCAAATCTTCTAAAGCATCATTATTCAGTCGAATAATATTTGGATTAATAATGCAAGTTTTAGTTGGGACGACTACATATTGTACCCTTGAATAGTATTTTCCTTCATTGGTCTCATTGTGACTAACATTTAACTCCTGATTTGCATTTCGAGAAAAAGTTATACCTCCATTAACTATTCCAGCTCCCAGTAAAATACCGCCGTGTGCTGATAATTCAATACTAGAACCAAACTTTTCTATTCCTTGCTTAAACAAATCTTCGGAATTTCTTGAATGAAACTCTTCTACTCTATCAATCTCTGGATGCGACGGATTAACTAAATCTAATGTTTTCTCGACTTTAATAAGAGGTAGTCTATCTTTAAAAAGTGATTCTCTAACTGTACTCAGAAAAATTCCTTGTAGAGTTAATCCTGCTGAACTATTTTCTAAAAACTGATTTGATATAGAACTTAAATTATTATTAGCCAAAGGAAATTGTTCGCTCATTTTTATTAGTAATAATGCTGATGGTAAATAGTATTTATTCGCTTGAGAACCACAAGTATATCTGTAAAGGAGTTGATATTATAGTATTTTATACTACCAACTTAGGTGTGCTTTTAAAATAATGATTAAGCAGTTAACAACAATTTTTCCGAGCTAATCAACAAATTAACGTTAAATGCATCATAATAGCGTATATAATAGTTTCACTTGTTTGAGAAAGGTATTTGTAATCCTTACTTAAGTGACAATACTAACTAGTAAGTCAAGGTACCAATCATTACTGTGTTCTTAGTAGTATTATTTGCCTTGGCATAGTCATTAATCCGCTTTTCCAGTTATTGGGGAAATTACTTAACTATACTGAGTGTAACAATGTATTTTTCTATTGGCATTAAGTAAAAATACTTATTTGCTTAAGTAGAATTTGCCTGAAATGCTTGATTTTTCGTTTTAATTCTTAAAGTGCTTGAGCTTTTTTGCAAAAAGCATATTGGCGGGATAGGTTCATAATTTGTACGTTAGTGATAGGCTCACTACAGCTTGAATGTATAGCCAATAAATTCCTCAACCTCTGTAGGCTGCAAAGATTGATAAAAAGACTGAGCTATCTTGTTATCTTTTTCCGTACCAACCCACACCTCAACACACCCCTTTTCACGGGCTATTTCAAACAATTCTTTCATCATTAAGCTTCCTACACCTTGCTTTCTCATATTCACAGGCACATCTATTTCATCCAAGTACAACCAAGATTCACCATACGGTTTTAACAGAACACGGGCTGAAGCCACACCTGCAAAAACCCCATTGTCGTAGCACACCAAGAATATGGTGCCGTTTTGTTCTAAATATGCCCTGATATCTTCTTCCCCAAAACCATCATCATCCATTTCATTTTGCTCATCCCAATGGGTATTATTAATATCTTTGCTAATTGTTTTTAAATCGTCTTCAACCGATATTCTTTTAACTTGCATATGTAATCTGCTCATAATCAAAACAATAGTAAAACCACCTAACCAA
>CAYMZW010000219.1:0-11297 GCA_964395005.1 uncultured Rivularia sp. | reverse complement strand
GGGGGTTGCTCAGAAAGAGCATGAAGAAGCTAACGGCAATGGTGCAATTACAGTATCGGAAGTAACGATAGAGAAAGAAGAAGCTATTGAAAATGGTGCAATTACAGTAGCAAAAGAGACTAATGGTAAACAGAAAGAAAAAAGTGTTGGTTCAACTAAGGTTAATAGCGATTTATATATATTACCGGAAACAGATTTAGAAGAGATTTTAAAAGAAATTGAATCTCTCAGACCGAATTTAGCAGTGATTGATAGTATTCAAACGGTATTTTTTCCAGCTTTAACTTCCGCACCAGGTTCGGTAGCCCAGGTACGCGAATGTACTGCGGCTTTGATGAAAGTCGCAAAACATGAAGATATCACCATGTTAATTGTGGGACACGTTACCAAAGAAGGAGCAATTGCTGGGCCTAAAGTGCTGGAACATTTGGTTGATACGGTACTGTATTTTGAAGGAGACAGGTTTGCTTCCCACAGATTATTGCGAACTGTAAAAAATCGTTTCGGCGCTACCCATGAAATTGGTATCTTTGAAATGGTGAGTCATGGTTTGCGTGAAGTACCTAACCCCAGTGAGTTATTTTTAGGCAGCCGCGACGATCCAGCACCGGGAACTGCGATCGTGGTAGCTTGCGAAGGAACCCGCCCCATCGTGGTAGAATTACAGGCTTTAGTAAGTCCGACTAGTTACACTTCTCCTCGTCGTGCCTGTACTGGAGTAGATTACAGCCGTTTGGTGCAAATTTTAGCTGTATTAGAAAAACGAGTCGGAATTCCCATGTCTAAGTTAGATTCCTACGTTGCTTCCGCAGGTGGATTAAGCGTAGAAGAGCCAGCAGTCGATTTAGGAGTTGCGATCGCGATTGTTGCCAGTTTCCGAGATCGGATTGTAGACTCCGGTACCGTATTAATTGGTGAAGTTGGTTTGGGGGGACAAGTGCGATCGGTATCGCAAATGGAATTACGCTTAAAAGAAGCAGCTAAACTAGGATTTCAACGAGCGATTGTTCCTAAAGGACAGAAATTTCCTGAATTAGATATCGAAATTTTGCCAGTTTCCAAAGTGATAGACGCAATTATTGCAGCAATTCCCCAGCAAACTCTTACCGATGAAGATTTAGAAATGGATGATATTGATATGGAGGAAATGGAAGAGATGGAGGAGTAGCGAAAAATGAACAATTAACAATAGGAAGTACACAACTGATAGATTTTTTCTTGTAGGGTGTGTTGTCACGCAGTGCAACGCACCATTTAATATACGGTGAAATTTCAGCTAGAAGAAACACCACCAAAATCAATATTTCCATCTCCGGAATTGTCTATACGGATAGTAACATCGCGAGTGTTCTGCTTAATTTTATTGTTATTGCCAACTATTCCCACACCATCATTAACTTGATTGCTTTTATCTCCCGATTGATTTCCTGCACCTTGTAAATCTTCTACGATAGTCTTGGGTAAAGAACTTTAGGTAAAACCTTATATTTCCCTGTTCTTTTCAGCCGTTTCTAGCCATTTTCTACCCATTTCAATTGGAATACCTAGTGGTGGGCAAATCATTTTTATTAATTCGATTCCTCCAACTAATATAATATTTTTGATACGAGAGTTTGTTTTAATTTCTTGATTAAATTGATTTACAAATGCTTTCTTCTCGTATTCAGTTGTAATTGGATAGTTTTGAGAAAGTTGATTTAATAATTCTGTAATTTCTTTCTCTGCTTCTACTAAACTTTGTTTATTCGCTTCAATATTTTTACCGATAACTTGACCATGATTTTGCTCAATGATTTGTATTGATTCAGAGTTACCAAAACTATATTTGGGATTTTGAGATTGTTCAGACATTTTGACTAATCCTTGATTAATTTCTTTTAAATAATGTTCAATAACCGCAGCTAAATCGTATTTTTGGGGAGTGGATTCGGATATGGTGGTTTTGGGGATGGGTTTGTAGTATTTGAGGTGTTGTTGGGTTTTTTCGAGTGCGTTTAGAGCGTTTAATGAATTTTCGCCATTATTAAGTTGTAGGAATTTTTGATTTTTTAAAAGTTTACTTAATCCAGGAATTGCTGCTTCTGATTTCTTTTTCCCCAAGATAGATGCGGCTTGATGAACAAGCTGCAAATCTTTATGTTTTAATACTGAAATCAGAATATTTACTGCAATACAGTTATCAGTCTTTGCTAGTTCTTTGATTACAATTTCACGAATATATTTATTATTGTTATGCAGTTCATAATAGAGAAAATTTTCATCTGTATCATACTCATCATTCAGTTTATAATATATATCTTCTAACGTAGAATATACATAAGTTGCAGCTGCATCTAATGATTGTTCGTACTCTTTATTCCATTCCTCTATTTTCATCCAATATTCAAAATTTTGTTCTTCATATAATTCAATGATTTTATCTATTTTTGAATAATCAATATTGCCGATTGATGGACTATAAAGTTTTAAACAAGAAGCAGCAGTGTAACGGACTTCTAAATCTTCATCACTTAAAGCCAAGAGCATACTATCAATAATTAGAACATGATTATTTTTACTACTTATTCTGATTGCATTTAAGGTATGAAGAATATTTGTACGAATATCTGCTGAAAATTGATTATTGTGTAAAATATCAATTAAAATATCAATTCTATTGTAACCATACAGTTTATAGATTATTTTTTTAAATTCATTAATAGCAGTTTGACGAACATTAGAATCTCGATCTTCTAAGCTGTCCCTCAAAAGATTAATTAATTTAATACCACCGATACAATATTTGAACTCAGACAAAGTGCAAGAGCGAACATTGAAATCTTCATCATGCAAACTATTCATTAAATAATCAAAAGCAAATCTAGACTTAGTACGCCCTAATAATCTAATCTTGATTAATTTACCAATATCTAATCTCAAAACTAGTTCTACAGTTTCTTCGTGCAATTCTTCCTTAACTTCCCCCGCTAATCTCGCACCTAACTGTAAATCAATCTCCAAAGCCAATTTCACCAAACGCAAAGACGCAAAATTTTGCGTCTCTACATCCAACAACTGCATCATCAACGCAACAGTTTCTGTCCACTTTAAATAATTCAAATATTCCCACTGCAATTGATCATCACTCAACTTGGGTAACTCTTCCAATAATCTTTCAGCAGCATAATATTCTTGCAATAGTTGATGACGAAATTGAATTTGATTTTCTGTACCAATTTGAATTAAATGATATTTAAGTAAATCATCTAACCATTTTTCTGCATCTCTGGGCTGATGATAATCCTGCTCCTTCAAAAAACTTGTCAAAATATCCCTAGCTTTCTGTATCGGAATGGCAACAGAAATCTCGGTTTTCAAGAAACCTAACCCCCCAACCCCCTTCCCTGCAAGGGAAGGGGGAGAATTAAGCCCCTCGCCTTCTAGAGAGCAGCGCGTTGCGGAGGTTCCCTCCGTTGTAGCGACTGCGGAGAGAGGGGTTTGGGGAGAGGTTCCCCCATGAGTCATCACCCAAGCTAAATGCTGCAATAACCGCTTCCACCAAAATCGAGATTCATCGGTTACGGGAATATCTTGTTTGAGCTTATCATCGTAAATCTCAGTGAAGCGACGAAATACCGAACCCAAGTTTGATGGTACTTTGTTCTGATTAGCAACAAATACCGAACAAAGCATCACTAATAATAAAGGTGTTTCTCCCAACTCTCGCAAACGCCCTGACAACTGCTTGAGCAATTCTTCTCCCTGCTCTGGAAGATAGCCACATACAAAATCCCGCATTTGGGTTTCAGTCAAAGGTTGCATTTGCAGCTTTTTTTCAATTCCTAAATCACCACCGACACCTAAATCTCTTGTGCTGAAAATCATTGGTGTGGTTTGCTGGTAATCTTGGCGAAATTTCCTTAAATCTTGTCTTGCTGCTTCTGATGGTAATTCGTTAACTCCATCGAATAATAAAAGGAATTTTCCTTCAAACAGCAATTTTTCAATTTCCGCGATTTCTAACCACAGTTGATGACGTTTGAAGAAGTCGCGGATTAATTCGATGATTGAACTTTGGTAAAAGCGGAGTTCGATGAGGATGGAGATTTGTTCGTTTATTCGGCTAGTTTTTGAGATTGCTTGATTACGCTTCGCTTCATTCGCAATGACAGCTTCTGCTGATTCCAACAACAATCGTAATAACGCTGTGGATTTACCGGAACCAGGACGACCTATTAATAGTATATGATTCCTAGCGTATTTAAATAAACCTTCTAAAACTGTTAATCGTTCGGTTGTTTCTTGTTGTTGGGTTTTTCCTTGCTCCTCCTTTATCGTTTCTACCATCAAATGAAGTAAAGAAGGAAGATTTTTTTGTTGATTCCGTTGCTTTCCGACAACATCTGTAATGGTGTAATAATCCCACCATTTGGCGTAAGTATCGCAGATCGATTTTAGGTAGGAGTTGAAATTCACCTTTTTTATAAGTTGAGGGCAACTACCAATAAATTTAGCATTGATGAGATTTTTAAATTTTAAAAATGGTACTTGAGGCTACAAATGTTATTAAAAATGGTGCGTGAGGGTACTGATGGGAAATGGGTGTATAAGAAAACCTATCATAATCCCGATGGTGCGTGACGGTATTTTCACATCCTGCACGTTATAGGTGGTAAATTATCGTAACCGTCACACACCCTACAAGAAGAATAAAAATAGTGCGTGAAGGTAATTTCAAATCCTAAACGTTATAGTTGTTAAATTATCGTAACCGTCACACATCTTACGAGAAAATGTGCTATTTAGATAAGTTTTAATATGAAAAAAATTACTAAAATAATAGCAAATTTACGCATTGCGGAATTTTGACAACTAACAACTTATAACTGTTCACTGTTCACTGTTCACTGTTCACTGATAACTGATAATGCGTATTTTATTTTTACACCCTAATTTCCCGGCCCAATTTCGTCATTTGGCTGTAGCTCTAGCAAAAAATCCCAAGAATCAAGTTGTTTTTGGAACTAATCGTCGTGAAGGTTCTTTACCTGGGGTTGTCAAAGTTATTTATGGTTCGAGTCGGGAAGTTCGTCCGGAAACTCACCATTATGTGAGACCTTTAGAGAAAGCTGTTTTGCAAGGACAAGGTGTTTATCGTTTAGCCGAAGAATTAAAGCAAAAGGGTTTTATCCCAGATATAGTTTACGGTCATTCCGGCTGGGGACCGACTTTATTTATCAAAGATGCTTTTCCGAAGGCTACTTTACTTTGTTATTTTGAATGGTTTTATCAAGCACATGGCACCGATGCTGATTTTGACCCCAAAGACCCCTTAAATCCCGATGATGAAGCTCGGATTCGGATTAAGAATGCTCCTATTCTAATTGACTTATACAGTTGCGATCGCGGTTTGTCTCCGACTAATTGGCAGCGTCAGCAGTTTCCCTCAGAATATCACAGTAAAATTACTGTAAATCATGATGGTATTGATACAACTTATTTTAAACCGCAGCGGGGAGCAAAGTTAGTTTTACCCAGAATTAATTTAGACTTGTCTGGCGTAGAAGAAGTTATTACTTATGTTGCAAGGGGTATGGAACCTTATCGAGGTTTTCCGGAATTTATTGAAACTGTTGCGTTACTTCAGAAAAAAAGACCGAATTGTCACGTTGTAGTTGTCGGAGAAGACAGAGTTGCTTATGGAAAGCAACTTCCCGACAATAAAACTTATAAGCAGTTGATGCTCGAAAAAGTACCGTTAGACTTAACAAGAGTCCATTTTACAGGTTTGCTGCCTTATGGTGAATATCTGCAAGTATTGCAAGCTTCCTCAGTTCACATTTATTTAACTCGTCCTTTTGTTTTATCATGGTCAATGTTGGAAGCTTTGTCTACAGGTTGTTTGATAGTTGCTTCAAATACAGCGCCAGTTACCGAAGTAATCGAAGATAATGTTAACGGTTTGTTAGTAGATTTCTTTTCACCCGAAGAAATATGCAATCGTGTAGAAGAAGCCTTAAAGAATCCCCAAAAGATGTCTTCCATTCGAGAAAAAGCCAGAGAAACTATTTTACAAAAGTACGATTTAGCGGAGTTGCTACCCAAACATTTGCAGTGGATACAACAATAAGAGGAGTATTTAAAACAATAGATGAGATTGCAAGTGTATTGAATTTAATTAAAAATCGCTATGTAGCAATCCTACTAAATAACTTATCAAAATAAAAAATCTTGAAACAGGTTCGTATATAGGAATAAATTCCTTACTACGAACCTTTTTGTATATAAAGTTCGTGTAAATATCGGAAATGATCGAATACCGAGTTGTATTCAGATTATAGAAAGCAAGATTAACAACTACAAACTTTCTAAAAGACTATATTTTTAAAAGTCAAGCAAACTAATATTTTAAACTTGGAAACTAGGAGCAATTAACCGTGAAAAAGAATTTAAAAGTTTTATTATTATCTTTGGGTATGTTAGTTAGTTCGGCTGCTACAATTACTGCCGTAACTGCTCAAATACCAAATCAACCTCTATCGCAAAACTCTTTTAGTAGCCAGCAAAGTAATTTTATTACAGCGTCAGCAAAGCAAACTAAGAATAGAGAATTTGACGCTTTTTTCAATAGCAAATATAACTACTGGGATGCTCGCGTACTTGGCGATTATTGGGGGCAGTCTGTAGTTGAAGCTAAAGCCAGAATAGGCAGAAAAATTCTTTGGGGTAAATCTGATGTTGCAATTCTCGAACAGTTTCTTGTAGATGCCAGAATTAAAGCTTTGAATAAAGTTCAACGCAGCAACCCTAATTTAGAATTATATAGCGCTTCAAAATATCAGTACGATGATGCTGAAAAACTTGCTGCTGTTTGGGGTGATTCTTCACCTTATGAAGCTAAAATTCGGATTGAGAAAAACTTAATTTTAGGTCAGCAGGAGATAATTGAACAAGCTTTGAAACGATAATTTTGATAAGGGAGTAGGGAGTAGGGAGTAGGGAGTAGTAATAAGATTTATACTAATTTACTTATAATTCAATTGATTAGATATCAACTGGCTTCTGAATAAAACATCGAATATAACAAGGTAGGCTTAATTCAGTCTACCTATTTTTTTTATATTAACCAACAACTAACAACTATAGCAATCCGAATTTGAACGTGAGAAAACACGTAGATGTAGGATTGAAATAATAAGTAAATTTTTATTCATACCTGGCGACTATAAGTCGCGGCTATACAGGCGAAACCCGCCTGCGCGGCTTGTTTGATTAAGTCCACGCAGGTGGACTTCGTTTGTGTAGTAGCGGTTTTAACCGCCAGTTGATTTATCAATTTCTCACAAATCATTTAGGATTGCTATATCAACTATCAACTAACAACTATCAACTAACAACTATCAACTAACAACTATCAACTATGACTAAATTAAACTGGAAAATCGGCTGTGAAATAGAGTTATTAGCACCAAAAGGATTGAGTAGAAAAGATTTAGCAGATTCGATCGCACGAGAAAATAATGGAACTGTACACCGTATTTTTTATCCTCAATCCGAACCAAGTACGGTTCCGGGAAAGCCTTTATTTCATAATCTGACTTTAGGTTTTGAAGTTATCGATCCACAAGGAAATTTGATTGCAAAATGCGTTGATGATTTAACTCTTCAAGATGATTTAGATAAATCTTATCCATCTAAACCCGGATGGTACCGAATTGTTAGCGATGATACCCGGTTTTTGCAATTAATTACTTGTCAAGCAAATGCCGAACAAAGTCAATCTGAAGTTCTTAACCCTATTGCTGATTTATTTGGCACTCATGTACAGCAAGGAGCAGAAGGAATGATGCGTGTTGCCGATAATACTGGTAATCCTATTGCGATCGCCGCATCGTTACCGGGAGAACGAGAGCGCCCCTGCGAGCTTATTTCAGCGCCTATAGATACTTTACATTTAGAAAAATTAGAAGTTCTTTTAAAAACAGCACGTCTGCTTAATTTTACTGTACCCGTAGAAGGTGCAACTCACATACATTTTGATGGTTTACCTTTATGTTCTGCAAATGTATTTGCTAATTTAGTTAATATTTTTCATGCACACGGAGCAAATTTAAAAAAATTAGTAGGAACTAACTCCTCGTGCAGACGTTTGGGAAGTTGGGATATGGCTTTACTTAAGCTGGTAAACGAATCCGGTTTTCGAGAATTATCTTGGGAAGAAGCTTCTTCGCGACTAATTAAACTTGAATTAACAAAATACTGTGACTTTAATTTAAAAAACTTAATTCATCCTATTCCAGATAAAATGACTTTTGAAGCTCGTATTTTTCCAGTTTGGCTTGATTCACAACCGATTATCGAAGCTGCGGCTTTATGCGAGGCAATTCTTCGTTATGCGATTAATGAATTTCAAATATTACCTGTTGCACCTTTGGAATGGTTATCAGTACAAAAATTTATTAAATCGCTTCCAATGTCAGAAGACGTTCGTAATACCTGGTTGTCTAAGACTGCAACTATCAGCTAGATATAGGATTTCTCGATCGTTAACAAGAATCAATAAAGCCGGTTTTTTGGGAAAACTGGGTTTTTTAATGTCTTCTTTATCAATTTATTCTGGTTATAGAAAACGCATCATATTTTTTCTTTGTTAAGAAGTGCCAATTTTATAGATAATTTAATTATGACTATATGCATCTTGAGGAAGTTCCTTAAATTTCAGCATCCATAGGAGACTAGATATAGAACCGCCAAACTTTATCTATCAATTATTGGAAGTTGGTTGCATTCGCTGGTTACTGTGATACTGCCAATTGAGGAGCCTTATGTTTTCTACTTTTTCTCAAGACGCGCTAGTACTTCAATACCCAGCAGTTTAATTCAATACCAGTATTAAAGCTACGACTTTTAGAAAATACATGAAATGGAGGATTTATGCGAGCAGTACTTATGGCTGGAGGTTCCGGGACGCGGCTTCGTCCGCTAACTTGCGACTTACCCAAACCAATGGTGCCTATCCTCAATCGACCAATTGCCGAACATATTGTCAATCTTCTTAAACGGCACGACATTACAGAAATTATTGCTACCTTGCATTATTTACCAGATACGATGCGAGACTACTTTCAAGATGGTAGCGATTTCGGCGTACAGATGACTTACGCTGTGGAAGAAGACCAACCTTTAGGTACGGCAGGTTGTGTAAAGAACATTGCCGAACTTCTAGATGATACGTTTTTGGTCATAAGTGGAGATAGTATTACTGATTTTGACTTAACCGCAGCAATCAAATATCACAAAGAAAAAAAATCCAAAGCAACTTTAATTTTAACCCGCGTTCCCAATCCCATTGAGTTCGGGGTAGTTATTACTGATGAAGAAGGACGCATCAAGCGCTTTTTAGAAAAACCTTCTACCAGCGAAATTTTTTCCGATACGGTTAATACTGGCGCTTATATTTTAGAACCCGAAGTTTTACAATATCTACCAGAAAACCAGGAATCGGACTTTTCCAAAGAGTTATTTCCTTTACTGCTGGAAAAAGGCGAGCCAATGTATGGTTATATTGCTTCTGGTTACTGGTGCGATGTGGGGCACCTGGATGCTTACCGCGAAGCTCAGTATGATGTACTCAACCATAAAGTTAAAGCTGATTTTCCTTACAAAGAAGTTTCACCTGGTTTGTGGGTTGGTCAAAATACTCACATTGAGTCCTCAGCGATAATTGAAACACCAGCTTTAATTGGTGACAACTGTCGTATAGGTAATAAAGTTCATATTGAAGCCGGAACCGTTATCGGGGACAACGTTACCATTGGTAGCGATGCCAATTTGAAACGTCCCATAGTATGGAATGGAGCGATAATTGGCGACGAAGCTCAATTAAGCGCCTGCGTAATTTCACGGGGAGCTCGTGTAGATCGCCGCGCTCACGTACTTGAAGCTGCCGTAGTCGGTTCGCTTTCCAGCGTGGGAGAAGAAGCCCAAATTAGCCCTGGAGTGCGCGTCTGGCCCAGCAAAAAAATTGAATCCGGCGCAATCTTAAATATAAACTTGATTTGGGGTAACACTGCTAAGCGTAATTTATTCGGACAGCGAGGGGTTCAAGGATTAGCAAACATTGATATTACTCCAGAATTTGCTGTTAAGTTAGGTGCTGCTTACGGTTCGACTTTAAAACCAGGTTCCGAAGTTACAGTCTCTAGAGATCAGCGGACTATTTCGCGCATGGTAACTCGGTCATTGATTGCTGGTTTAATGTCTGTAGGCATTGAAATTCAAAATTTAGATGCAACAGCTTTACCAATTGCTCGCACCATTATACCTAACATGAAAGTAGCTGGTGGGATTCACGTGCGAGTACATCCCAACCGTCCCGATTACCTTTTAATTGAATTCATGGATAATAAGGGAATCAATATTCCCAAAGCCAAAGAAAAGAAAATCGAAGGTGCATATTTCAAAGAAGATATGCGACGAGCGCAAATTTATGAAATTGGTAATGTTGCTTATCCTGCCCAATTAGCTGACCGATATTGTAACGCTTTTGAAAATCTTTTAAATATCGACACCATTCGCAACAGTCGGGCAAAAGTAGTAATTGACTACGTTTATGGAGTTTCCGGGGCTGTATTACCGCAGATGTTAGATAAATTTGGTGCTGATGCGGTAGTACTCAACGCCAGTTTAAATAAACTCGCCACCTCAGAAACCGATCGCGAAGCTTTATTAACTCAGTTAGGGCACGTAGTCGAAGCACTCAAAGCTAACTTTGGCGTACAGGTAACGGCAAACGGCGAGCAACTTATATTAGTTGATGAATCTGGTATTCCCATTCGTGGGGAAATGCTCACTGCTTTGATGGTAGACATGATACTGACTGCCAATCCCAGGGGAAGTGTAGTAGTACCAGTTCATACTTCGAGCGCCGTAGAACAAATCGCTCGCCGTCATGACGGTAAAGTTATTCGTACCAAAGCAAATTCCACAGCATTAATGGAAGCTTGTCAAAAGAATCCAAATGTTGTTTTAGGCGGTAGTGGCGACACCGGATTTATTGTTCCAGAACTGCATCCCGGATTTGATGCCATGTTCTGTATCGCCAAACTGATTGAAATGCTGACAATTCAAGAACGTTCTCTTACCACAGTACGTTCCGAACTACCCCGAGTAATTCACAAAACTTACACCACCCGCTGCCCTTGGACGGTAAAAGGTGCATTAATGCGTCATTTAGTAGAAACTCATCCCCAAGAACAATTGGAATTAATTGACGGGGTGAAAATTTGTCAACCCTACGAAGACAGTTGGGTACTAGT
>CAYMZW010000218.1:0-11313 GCA_964395005.1 uncultured Rivularia sp. | reverse complement strand
GAGATAACATGAAGTGGTTTAAGCTAATCGCGCCGATTGGAAAATTTTTGGGTTTTTTCCCTTTAGTAAAGGTTTCACAGTGAAACAATTAGCACAAAGTTTGACTGATGCTGGTTTTTCGATTGACTATCAATGGCAACCAAGTAAAGGTAAAGTAGTTTTTATAGTAGCGAAAAAAGCTGACTAAAACATTAATGATCTGCAAAATAATCTTCTATTAACCGCGAACTTTTTGTTGATAATCATCAATATTACTTGTGATTCTCTCTACCTGCTTCGGTGCATTTATTTCCTTAAATAACCCCAAAGCTTTCTCCACATTCACTTTACGTTCTCCCTCTCTCCTCATACTCTTATAAGTCAAACCCAACTGAAAATAAGCTTCTGCTAAATCGCATTTAGCGCCAATTTTATCTAATAGTTCAATCGCTGCTAAATGATTCTCCAAAGCCGATTCAAACGTTTTCTGTCTCCGATAAATTTCAGCTAAACCATTCAAACTTTTTGCTTGTACCTGTGTATAATGACTTGATTCAGCAAATTTCAAAGCCATCAAAAACATTTCCTCGCCTTTATCAAAATCTGCTAAATTAATGTAGGTTTGACCAAGAATTTGAATAAAATAAGCAAATCTTCCCGTTTTCTCAATATTCGTCTCTGCGGTAATATTGTTGTAACATTCATCTGCAAGTAAATAAGCTGATGGATATTGTTGTAAATAAGAATTAACTAAAGATAAACAAACAGAAGCTTTTTCTGCCCAGGAATGATGCGCGGTATTTTGAGCTAGATTAATTACCTGTTGAAATAATTGTGCCGATTCTGATAATTCCCATAAATCAATTTTATAAAGTCCGATGCTTAATAAAGAATCAACTTCTAGCATTCGATAATAATAAAATGTTTTCTTATTATTTATAGATGTAAGTGCCTGCTTTGCGAACTTAATTGTTTTTTGTTGATATTTAATTGCAGCCCGTACATTACCACTTATCCAATATAAATCACCTAAAATATTATATAATTCGCTAATTTTCGTATCATCATCAATACGATCGATAATATAATTAATTGCATCTAAAACGGGTTGAATTAAACCCATTCTATACAATGTGCTGCCGAGGGGTAAAAATTGTCCCCACTGATTATTTCTACTTTTAATTATTAACTTTCCTGCCAATTCAAATTGATTAATTTCAATATAGTGATAATAAGCTTCCAACGCTTGCAAAGCATCTTGAAAAGTTTCGATTGTTTGTACGCTATCCGTCCAAAATTCTGCCGCTTTGTGATTGGCGTTAGCGAAGCTCACCGAAGGTATCGCCCAGTCATCTCCGTGACGCAATCGAGAAATAGCTTCGGCTCTAATTACCGGATGCAGCCAATATTCACCTTGACTGCACTCTATCAAAGAACGATTTTTTAACGAAGCAATAATTTGCCGGTGTTGCTCTGATGGCACATCCCACAACAAACTTAAAAGTGCTTGAGTAGGAACAGTAGAAACATCTTGGTAGCGATAACATCCCAAACGACACAGCAAACGATATGCTTGAAAGTCCAAATTTTGCAAACGATTAATTTGACTTGCAGCTAAATTTTTTAAATCGGTAACAGCTAAAGGATCTGCATGATTTTCTTGCCAATAAGCTATCAAGCTACCATCAAAATCTGACAGAATTGCACCACAAAGAATTCCCATTGCTTTAGCATTTCCGCCATAAGCATGATGGATTTTTTGTAAAGTTGCTAAATCAATCTTTATTTCACGGTTAATAAAATACTTTCGCCAAGCTTCTTCATCCAAACCGGGAAGTCGATAGTGAGTTACATTTAATTCAGGTTCGCAAAGTCTATCTCTACTAGTAATTAAAGTAGTACATTCTATTCTCGCATCCGTCAAAATCCGCAATAATTCAATATAGTTGCGATGAGCTTCAATAAACTTTCCTTTTCCATCCAGCGCAGGTTCTAAATTATCAATTAAAATACCAATTCGCTTTGAGTGTAGTTGTCGCTTCAATCTTCCTAAAGTAACTCCAAATTCTAACCCCGGCTCTTGTGCCAAATCATATTTCAACCATTCTTCCACAACCCGTTGCGCCGAAGTAATATTTTGAGTCTCCTTCGCCATCAACAATTCCAAAACCACATCAAATTCTTGAGAATGTAGATATTGTTGAGCAAGAGTAGTTTTTCCCAAACCACCCTCACCTTGAATAACAATAACTTTGCTACCAAGATTTACTAAACTATCAATGCGATCGATCGCATCATTTCTACCAATAAAATTGATATCTTCTACCAAATAAAGCCCCCCTTTTTTAAGGGGGGTTGGGGGGATCTCAACGAAGCAATCATGAGACGTAACTTGATAATCAAACAAACCCGATATCGTACCAGCTTTGCGAAAACACTTTTCTAAAACCCTGCGACAGTTACTTTTAGTAATCTTCTGACGCATCACCTTAGAAAGCAACTTCCACAACTTGGAACCCACATCTTTTGCGTGCCCTTCAGTACAGCCATAAAAATCGGCAATTTCTAAATATTTTCTTCCCAGCCATACCTGTTGAAGAATAATTTTATCTAATTCGCTTAATTGTTCTCCAGTTTTAGAAGGTATTATGGTATCCAACCATACCAATACTGCCTCATCATCCATTGTTAAACCATCAAGGTAGTTTCGTTTTCGAGTGTAAGGAGCAAGCTTTATCTTAGTCTACAGTTGGAAACCAGTCTTTAAGGACAAGTTTATGTAAACTTGACTTTTTACCCTACTATTTCAATTATTTTGACTCGTATCCCATACCAACGAATCACAAAAGTATATCAAGAGACGACTATCAATTACTTTTTTAAAGAAATCATGAAGATAGGAACTTAGTTGATAGCAATATCAATATAAAAATCTGAAGAAAAAAATATTTAACGAATACGGAATTTATTTTTAGTTGCAATTACAATACGATGATTTAATAAGTCTTGTTCGTGTAAAGTTAGAGCGTCTAATAATAAAGATTTTCTTTCTGCACGCGGTAAATTTTCTAACCGCAAGATTCCACAGTGAAGTTTTTTCTGTTGCCAAATAATTTGTTCAAAGTCATTATCTGTAGTTACGATAATCCTATCTTCAGCAACTGCCCATTCTAAAATATCCTCATCAGCCATTTTAGGGTCGGTATCGCTCACATAAATCACATCATGATTCATTTCTTTTAACCAATTACCCAGAGTGTAACTTGCATTTACATCAATTAAAAATTTCATTTGATTTTCAAGATGCGGTAATTCGATCTAAAACTTCTTCTTGTGAAACTAAAGAGTAAGCATAGAACAAAGCAGCTTGTATATCTTCGGGTTCTAATTGCGGATAATCTTCTAAAATTTCTTGATTGGTAGCACCTTTTGCAAGTAGTTCTAAAATCATCGCTACCGATATTCTTAAATCGCGAATTATTGGTTTACCTGCTAAAACATTTTTATTAAATGTGATTCGAGAAAGTAAATTTTTATCGTTCATAATTAATATAAATAAAAACTATATTGTAGCTAATAGCATTTGTAGGGGTGTGTTATGGCTTCAGTCTAACGCACCAGGGCTATGAATTTTTAATTTCCAATATATAAATCATACTTTTTACCCTACTTTACCCGACTGACAAACCTGAAAAGAACGCTTAAAGTAGTAATCGTAAAGCAAAATTAAATACTTCAATTAAAGAAACATGATACAAATACTTAGTGAATCCGATTTAAATCGTACAGCTAAAACAAATCTCTATACAAACTATTTCCAAATTCAGCAAAATATAAATTCTCTCATCAAACATTATCTGGCAAAAGAAGAATTACACGAACGTTTAAAAGACTTACCATCGCAATTTAACCAACCACAACCGCGTGCTTGGAAACCTATTGACTGGCAAAGTATTAGTTCTCAACAGGTAACTGGTATTGATTTACAAGTATTTTTATCGGTTTTAATTGGTGCAATGGACACCGAAGCGCCTATCCGAGGATATACTCAAACGAGTCGGCAATATTTAGATAAATTACATCCCAAGATGGCTCAGTATGTAGGAGGAACGATTGATGAAAATGAAAAGTTGATAGAACCCGGTTTGTGGGAAAAAGAGGAGCGGCAGCATACTCCCGCATTAATCAAGGTTTATCAGCAGCTAACGGGTAACAAAATTACTCCTAAACTCCGCACCGTTAGAGGCTATTTACCTACCGATAATTCCTGCGAAGACTTGTATCGTCATGGATTGCATCGGATAGCCACCGAATTCGGAGCGACTTGTCTTTATTTATGGCTGATGGCTCATACAACCGGCTCGTTGCAAGACATCTTAGAGCAGTTAGCAATAGACGAAATCAATCACATGACAAAATTTTGGGGATTTGGTGTTTGGGCTTATCCCGATACTTCTGTAATCAAAGTAACCAAAACTTTGATAAAAACTCGCCATCAAAACTATCAACGTAATAGTTTGATAAGAACATTAAAGCGGATGATGCAAACCCTCAAATGGGATTCTTGGAGGCTTAGTAACAAATCAAGCTTGTTATTTACCTTTACTTCTGCAATACATCATTTGTGGATTTGGAATAATACCCTGACACCAAAGTATTTAAATGAACTATTTGGAGTCTGGGAAGTTGAAAATTCAAAATTTCCCGTAATTCGTGCTTAATTTATTCTATAAAATCGAAATCTAAAATTTACAATCCTATGAATTCAAAATTGCCCGCAGATTTAAACTCGCAAAACTTACCCAATCACGTAGCCGTAATTATGGATGGTAACGGTAGATGGGCTACTCAACAAAAGTTACCGCGAGTTGCAGGGCACCGGCAAGGTGCAAAGACATTAAAAGAGCTATTACGATGCTGCAAAGATTGGGGAATTAATATTTTAACAGCTTACGCTTTTTCTACTGAAAACTGGCGACGACCAACTGAAGAAGTTGATTTTCTGATGCTTTTATTTGAAAAAATGCTGCGTCGCGAATTAGAAGAAATGCATCGCGAAGGAGTGCGAATTAATTTTGTTGGCGATTTATCCGCGCTACCGAAAGTATTACAAAATGAAATGCACCGCTCAATGTTAGAAACATCCAATAATAAAGATGTTTTATTTAATGTCGCAGTTAATTATGGTAGTCGCAAAGAAATAATCAACGCTTGTCGTCAAGTAGCGGAATTAGTTCAAAAAGGGGAAATTAAACCTGAAGATATAGATGATAATTTGATAGAAAAAAACTTATATACAGCAGATATTCCCGCACCCGATTTACTGATTCGTACTAGCGGCGAAAAGCGTTTAAGTAATTTTCTTCTATGGCAAATGGCTTATACAGAAATGTATTTTACAGATACTTTATGGCCAGATTTTGACAAAACGGCATTTAAAGAAGCATTATTAAGCTATCAAAATCGAGAGCGGCGTTTTGGAAAGGTTAAAGCTGTATTATCTGCTTAATTTTTTATATTTACAGGTATTTGTAGGGTGCGTTATGACTTCAATCTAACGCGCCAACAGCTAGTAGGTTGGGTTAGATACGAAAATAACTTGTGCTTATTACGATAAAATTAATAAATCGTGTCGTAACCCAACATCAATATACTGAGGGCATAAGAAATATTTGTATATGCTGTCATTACTTACGAATTACAATGTTGGGTTACGGCAGAATTAAATTTTATAGTTTTGTGTTCATATTTATTGTCTGCCTAACCCAACCTACTAGCTAACAAAATGGAACAAAATAACAATTACCATCAGCAAATATTAATTATCGGCGGTGGCCCCGCAGGATTGGCAACCGCACTGATGTTAGCTAAACGCGGTTGGCAAAATATTACAGTATTAGAAAAACGCCCTACGGCAGATTATTACGAACCTGATAAAGCATTTAACTACTTAATAGATGGGCGCGGTCAAAAATTTACCGATTATATTGGAATTTCCGAGCAATTATCTAAAAATGGAGTTGCCAGCACAGATTTTTATTTAACTAAAATTACACCAGATGGTAATCGTAAAACTTTAAAATTACCAATTGTAGATCCAGACAGAAAACCGGCTTATTGGATAACTCGCAAAACATTTGTTAATTTACTTTATCAAGAAATAGAAAAACATTGGCAAGATTCAATTAAAGTTATTTTTAATGCAAAGTGTATTGAAATAAATAAAAGTCTTAATCAAGAAAGTAAGTTTGAAGAAATAAAGGCGATCGCCCAAATCAACAATCGCGATCAAATTCAGTTTGAGCCTTTTCTTTTAGTAGGATGCGATGGGATTAATTCTGTAGTTAGGAATACTATTAAACAGTGGGATAAAACATCATCAAGCAAATTTGAGATGAAATATTTTCCTTCACCAAGTTCGGGATTAAGATATAAAATACTAACATTACCGCCAAAATTTCCTTTAGATGAGAAAGGCGAAGAACTAACTAACAGTGAAATGGCATATGCTGTTCGTAGTGAATTTAAAGATAGTAAAAATTCAATATCATTGGGATTATTGCCCGTCAAAGATCCAGATCAAGTTCGTAGCGCTAATATTATTACCAAACCAAATCATAATATCTGGGAATTAAAAAGCGGTGAGGAAATGCATGATTTTTTAACGAAATCTTTTCCACAACTGCCCATAAACAAGATAGTTTCTTCTCAAGAAGCCCAAAGATTTGCTGAAACTGAAGGTGGAAAATTTCCGATTCCGCAATATTGCGAAGGATTTTATTCAAAATTAAACGAAAAATCATTCATAATTCTTTTAGGAGATGCAATTCACAGCTTCCCTCCTGATTTAGGGCAAGGTGTCAACTCAGCATTAGAAGATGTATGTACGCTTAACGATGCATTGGAAAAAAACGATGATAATTTTGCTGAAGCTTTACCTTTGTATGAATCATTACGACTTCCCGATACAAAAGCATTAATACGTTTGATGCAAGTAGGATATCCCTGGCAATATAATCAAGCTCCAATTCGTAAAAAGTTGTGGAGTATTAATTTCTTGTTGCGACTTTCATTAAGCAAGGTATTACCATTTTTAATTACTCCACCTGCATTTTTCTTGATTCAAAATCATCAGCTTTCTTATCGCGAAATATTAACAAAGGCTGATCGAACAACTCGAATATTGTATGGAATTATGGTAATTATTTTATTAGGATTGTTACCTTTTGGATTAAGTAGGTTAGGTTAGACACGAAAATAACTTATTTAATTACTATAAAATTCATTCATCGTGTCGTAACCCAACATCAATGTTTTGATGATTATTTTTAGATGCTCAATTACCTATAAAATCAAATGTTGGGTTACGGCAGAATTTTAACTTATAAATTTGATTTCATATTTATTGTCTGCTTAACCCAACCTACCTTTCTATTACCAATTATCAATTACCTATTTAAAAATCAAATCTAATCTTTGCTGCGATTCTTTCAAAGCTTGTTTAGGACTACTTTTACCTAACAAAACTGCTTCCATCGCTCTACCAATGCTTTCCGAAACTCTTGTATAACCTGCAAAAACCGGACGACTTCGCCCGTATTGCGCTTGCTCTAAAAATATGGCGGCTGTGGGATTTTGATCAATATAAGCTTGATATTTTTCGCTTTGACGCGACTTTAAATTTGCTGGTAAATATCCAGTTCCTAAAGCCCATTCTGTTTGAAAATCTTCACTTGCAACATATTCGGCAAATTCAAAAGCTGCTTTTTCTCTTTCTGATGTAGTTTTAAATAAAAACAGATTTTCGCCACCTATACTGGTAGCTTGACGTTCACTTTTAGGAATCGGAAATACGCCATAATCACCGTTTTTAATATCATTATTAATATACGTTAAAGTCCAAGGGCCAGTCACCTGCATTGCTACTTTACCAGATACAAAAGCGTCTGTTTCAAAACCTCTTTCCGGTGCAGATAATATTGCCGAACCATCTTTGACTAAATCTTGCCACAATTGTAAACCCGATAACGCGCCTTTATTATTTACTAAATCTATTTTTGCGGGTTCCAAAGCTAATTCACCTCCACCACTCCACATAAATGGCAGCCATATAAATACTGTAAATTCACCTTTTCCTAAAGGTAAAAAGATTCCGTGTTGGTCAATTTTTTTGTCTCCGTTTGTATCGCGAGTTAATTTTTTAGCAACTTCGCGAAACTCTTCCCAAGTGCGAGGTAATTCTTCGATACCTGCTGCTTTAAATAAACTTGGACGATAAAAAATTCCGACATTATTAGTTGCAAAAGGTACAGACCAAATTTTATCTTGGTACTTCATTGAATCAAATAAAGCCGGATCTATTTCATCTTTTACCGGGGATTTATTCAACATTTCATCCAGCGGTACTAAAGCATCTAATTCTACTAATTGCCCTGCAATTGTAGGATTAAACCATAATAAATCTGGTGGTGCATTTCCTACTACAGCCGCCAAAATTTTCGGCATTTGCTGATCTGGTTGCCCTACATACAGCGACTCTACTTGAATTTTGGGATGATTTTGATTAAATTTATCTACTAATTTCTGCAAAACATCTCTATTTGATGGTGGATTTACTCCCTGCCATAAAGTTAGATAAGTTATATCATTTTGCTTGGAAGTAGGGGTTTGGCATCCCGTGACGAAGAGAATGCAAGCTACTAATATAATAAATAACTTTTTATAATACATTCTTTTAATCGTAATAATTAGAGTTGTGAAAAACACGATTTCTTGATTTTCAAAAATTTAATACACTGCATTGAAGCATAAATGCTTAAAATGAAGTTAATTATAAAGGAAAATTCATATATCTTATTAGTTGATGATGACGAAAGTAGGTTGATATATGGCAGGACACAGTAAATGGGCTAATATTAAACGTCAGAAAGCGCGAGTTGATGCTAAAAGAGGCAAAACTTTTACTCAGCTATCCCGTGCGATTATTGTCGCAGCTAGAAACGGTGTAGCAGATCCCAATGGTAACTTTCAACTGCGTACCGCCATCGAAAAAGCCAAAGCCGCAGGTATTCCTTCGGATAATATCGAGCGGGCGATCGCCAAAGGTGCGGGTACTTTTGATGACGATGAGGCAAAGTTAGAGGAGATACGCTACGAAGGCTACGGGCCAGGTGGTGTAGCAATTTTGATTGAAGCTTTAACAGATAATCGCAATCGCACGGTAGCATATTTAAGAGAAGCTTTTACTAAAAATGGCGGAAATCTTGGAGAAACTGGTTGTGTTAGCTGGATGTTCGATCAAAAAGGCATTTGTACCGTAAAAGATGTTCCTAACGAAGAACAACTCCTCGAAGCTTCCTTAGAAGGTGGTGCCGAATTTTACGAAATTACCGAAGATGATATGGCGGAAGTTGTATCAGAAGTTGCGGATTTAGAAAACCTCAATCAAACGCTTCAAAAACAAAATTTTGATGTTACCGATGTAGAATTACGCTGGATTCCTAGTAACAATATAGACGTTAATGACGGAGAACTTGCGCGGATGCTAATTAAATTAATAGATACTCTTGAAGCATTAGATGATGTACAAAACGTTACGGCAAACTTTGATATGTCAGAAGATTTAATTGCTTCGAGCTTAAGTTAGTATCAGATAATGGTGCCTCTATTACGTTTATGACCTCAGAGTCAAAATTTACCTTGAGTAAAGCTATTAATTTTGAACCTCTCACAGTTAAAGCTGATGCATTACTTGAAGATGTAGTTACCTTATTATCTCAAACAAAAGCTAGCTGTGTTTTAGTAGTAAAACAGCAAAAATTGTTTGGTATTTATACAGAACGTGATGTAGTCATAATGACATCTAAACGTCAGAGCTTCGCAGGTTTAAGCATTACTGATGTAATGTCAAAAAATATTATTTCCATTAACGCATCCGAAATTACCGATTTATTCATGGTATTAAATTTGATGCGTCGCCACCGTATTCGCCACTTACCTGTTTTAAACGAGCTTCAGCAGTTGATTGGCATAATTACTCCTAAAACAATTCGCAAAGTCTTCAAACCTGCGGATATGCTTAGGAGTCGATTAGTTTGCGAGTTAATGGGAACACAAGTAATTCAAGCTTCTCCTCTCACAAATGTTTTGGATGTAGCTCTGCTCATGGCTAAAAACAAAGTTAGCTGTGTGGTTATTAGCGAGGATAATACTGACTTAAAAAGTTATCCCGTTGGAATTATTACGGAAGTAGATATAGTAAGATTACGGGCACAAAAGAGCGATTTTGCTTCAATTCAAGCTAAAGAAGTAATGAGTGCCCCTCTTAAACCAATTAAAAATGATAATACTCTATGGTTTGCTCATCAAAAAATGGAGCAAGAAAACATCCGCAGGTTAGTTGTAATTGACAGTGAGGGCAACTTATCTGGCATTATTACTCAAAGTAGCTTGCTGCAAGTTTTAGATCCATTAGAAATGCAAGCCACAATCAAGATATTGCAGCAAACAGTCGATGAGCAAACGCTGCAACTTCAAAATAAAAATCAATTATTGGAGAAAGAAATAAAGCAATGTCAAATAGTAAAATCGATTCTAAGCAAAAATGAGAGAGAATACCGCAATACCACCAAAAAACTCAAAATAGCGAATCAGAAGTTACAAAAACTAGCGAATTGCGATGGTTTAACGGGATTAGCAAATCGCCGCTACTTCGACAATTATTTCCAGAAAGAATGGAAACGTTTATCAAGGGAACAAGCAGCTTTATCTTTAATTATGTGTGACGTTGATTATTTTAAAAATTACAACGACACTTACGGGCATTTATTAGGAGATGAATGCTTACGCCGAATTGCTGCTGTTTTAAAACAAACTATCAAACGCCCAGCCGATTTAGTTGCGCGTTACGGTGGTGAAGAGTTTATAATTCTGCTCCCAAATACCGATTTAGATGGAACAATTCATCTAGCCGAGCAAATTAGAAAGCAAGTCAAATCTTTAGATATTCCCCACACCAATTCAAGCATCAGTCATTATGTCACCGTTAGTTTAGGTGTAGCTTCGACTGCTCCTCAATTAAATATCTCACCTCAAACCTTAATTGCTGCCGCCGACAAAATGTTATACAAAGCCAAATCAGCCGGACGAAACACCATTTCAGTTTAACAGTGAACAGTGAACAGTGAACAGTGAACAGTGAACAGTGAACAGTGAACAGTTATCAGTTATCAATTACCATTAAATCTCCTAACTCCTAACTCCATCCGTTGCCTAACTCCATCCGTTGCCTAACTCCTAACTCCATCCGTTGCCTAACTCCATCCGTTGCCTAAC
>CAYMZW010000217.1:0-11327 GCA_964395005.1 uncultured Rivularia sp. | reverse complement strand
CCACCGCGAGAAACTCTTAATACTTTGTTAGTCAGAACAAAACGTATATTACCGTTGGTTGCTATGTATCGATTGACTTTAATATCGTTTTGATTCGATTTTTTTAATGGAAGATTAACTCTTTGATTGCTTTTTCTAGTAACACTTACATAGCTACTAGGATTTTGATAACCACAAATATAAATAAAGAAGTTTTTAGTTTTTGCTTTAGCAAAAGTATTTTTACCTTCAGGACAACCTTTTGCTAAAGATTGACCATTTGCTTTTACGGCAGTTGTGACTTCTTCTCTATGAATAACCCTACCGCGTTTAGTTATTACCATTTCATAGGGTGTAATTATGTAAGCAACTTCATTATTTTTAGCAATATAAGTTTCTCTTGCTTTGTTAGTAATAGGTACTGTTATTTTATTATCTAAATTCTTCGGTATACGAACGTAATATCCTTGGGTATTTTTATTATCTCCTCTACAAATGTAAACATAATTTTTTGCTGTATTAAAAGAACGTATAGGCAATAAGTTTGCTCTGGGGCAGATTTTGTTTTTAGCAAGCTGAGTAGAACTTTTACTTGCAGAATTAGTATTTTTAGTTTTTTCTATATTTGGATTTGCTAATGATGATTTCATGTTGAACAACAAAATACTGCTCACCAAAGCTGATTGCAAAGCTTTTCGGCGAGCTAGTTTCCTATTTAAAAATCTCATATTTAATTAATACTTACAAATAATACTTACAAAACAATAAACAGGAAAATCACCGCCATAACAGGATTGTTTACGGCGTGATATTTCAGTGTTATTGCTGATGAAAAACTATAAGTATTATGATGTGCGTAAGAATTTATTACAACTATCTTACGTGTATTTTCACATTTTCTTTACTAAAAAAATAAAATAGATAAATTTATTGTGATAATGACTAAGAAAGCGAGTTTTACTTTAGGAAGCGTAGAATTTTTATAGCTTCAGCCAATTGAAAATATCACCAACTGTTAATCGTAATTCTTTAATAAAATCGGGAACGGGTACTAAATCATCAACTTCTCGCAATAATTCTGGTTGCTGTGCTAATGGAAATACTAGTATAGAACGTTCATCGGGGTCGATTAACCAACCTAATTTAGTTCCATATTTTAGACAGTGTAAAATATTTCCTGTTACTTTAGTTTGGCTTTGATCTGGAGAAAGAATTTCAATAGTTACTACGGGGGGATTTTGAAATACATTGGCAATATCACCATTTTCATCCAAAGGTATACGTTCCCAAGTAAATACTGCTACATCAGGCACAATTGAACGTCCACCAAAAGTGCATCTTAATTCGGGAAAAGCTAATGCAACTTGTTTTGGTTTAGTTATGGAATTAACTGTTGTTACCAATTCACCCTGTAATTTACTATGCTTACCTTGTGGCATAGGTTTTTGAATAATTTGCCCATTAATGTATTCGTTTGCAGGCTTGATTTCTGGTAATGCAAGAAACTCTTCTAAAGTTAAAGTTTTAATTTGTGTACGTACCATTGCATTATTTTAGGGAAGGGAACGGGGAATAGAAAGTAGTTAAATTGATAATTGATAATTGATAATTGGTAATTGGTAATTGGTAATTGGTAATTGATTCATTCACACTCTCGTTTCGTAATTTGATGACGATAGCGAAACATTCCATCTAATTGCGATTTAACTAACCAACCACTGATAAAATCTGCCGAATCACCACCAGGCAATGAGAAAGTAATTTCATCAGTTAATCGAGTTTTACCATTTTCCGCTTCAAATTTATGGTGATGTTGCCAATACTCAAAAGGGCCAGATATTTGTTCTTCAACAAAAAAGCGATATTCTTCACATTGAGTATGACTTGCTACCCAAGTAATAGATAACGGCCCCAAAAACAAGCGAAATTCCGTTTTAGCACCAATACCAAATCCTCCCTCGCGACGAATTACTTGTATTGATTGCCAAGGTGGAATCAAAAGTTTAACAACATCAGCCCTTTGATGAAAATTCCAAACGACTTCTACAGGTGCATTAATAATCGAGGAGTGTTTAAAATCCAACATTTGTCAGTTAACAGTTAGCAGTTATTAATTATCAATTATTTACTCTTCGTAGTCTGTATCAATTTCGATATCGAGCGTGTCTTCATCAATCCGTATATATAAAAGGTTTGGACGACAACATACTTGACAGTCTTCTACATAAGATTGTTGAAAACCCTGACTGATATCAATAAAAGTTAAATTTGGTTCGCCGCAATAGGCACAGTAATATTGTGCAGTGTTTTGCATAATTACAGGTTACAGGTTAAAGGTCAAAGGTCAAAGGTTAAATTTAGAAACTCATAACTTCCAACTCTTAACTATTTACCATGCCCTGCGACCCAATTCCCTAACTGTTAACTGCTCACTGTTAACTGCTCACTGTTAACTGCTTCATTCAGATGCTTTTGCAGTGTAGACTGTGGTAGCGGCCCTTGCAAGTGATTCCAAGGTAATATTTGCTCGGTTGACCAGTTTTCGTAAACGTAGAAGTTTAAGGTCGGAATTTGCCCTTTTAATTCTTTGAAAGCACGTTTGTAACTACCTAATGAATCTCCAAAGTTACGAGTAAGTTCTAAAAGCCGAGATAATCTTCTATCTCCCCTTGAAAGCAAAGTCTGAATAATCGACCAATTGTAGCTTTCCGGACGAAAATCTATTCCTTGCGGCTTTAATTTTTTCTGCAATAATTTCAATCGTTTTTCTGCTTCTTTATTAACTCCAAACCATTGAAAAGGTGTATGGGCTTTAGGAACAAAAGTACTGCATCCCAAAGTTAAACGTAATCCCGGAGCAGCTTTTTTTAGATTCTGCATCATCGTTACTGTTGCATCTAAATCCTCCGCTGTTTCACCCGGAATTCCCACCATTCCATAAAGTTTTAAACCTTTCAATCCGCCTTTTTTGGCATTTTCTGCGGCTTTGATTATATCTTCTTGTTCGAGCTTTTTATTAATAATTTTTCTGACTTTTTCCGAACCACTTTCTACAGCAATTGTCAAGGATTTAGTTCCTCTTTGAGCCAATGTTTTTGCTAATTCTTCAGTTACCGTATTAGTTCTTACCGAAGCAATACTTAAGCGGACATCTTCGTATTTTGGCTGGTTTATATATTCTAATAAAGTCTCAAATTCGGGATGTTGAGTTACCGAAGCGCCCAATAATCCCAAACGATTTGTTACTTGTAAACCTTTTTCAATTGCGGGAATTAACGAATCATTTAAACTTGCTGTTCTAAAAGGTAAAGTCAGATAGCTAGCCAAACAAAAACGACACATTTCCGGACAGCTTCTGACAACTTCCACCATAAAAATGTTTTCCCAAGCGGCTTTTTCAGTTACTACCGTTGAAGCTGATAAAGTGTTTCCGCGATAAGTTTGTTTTTGTATTTGTGCGGGAATATCCGATGAAATTGGTTTGATAGATTTTATTGCACCATCTAAAGCTTTATACTCAACTTCATACAAACTGGGAACGTAAATTCCCGGTACTTGTGCAAGTGCTTTTAACTTCGTTTCTCTATCGGCGTTTCTAACTTCTTTATAAGCATTAATAAAATCATTTAACAGATTTTCGCCATCTCCGAGCAAAACCACATCAAAAAAATCAGCATAAGGTTCGGGATTAGCCGTTAAAACAGGGCCACCACCAAAAACTATGGGATGATTATCTTGGCGATCGCTCCCTCTAATCGGAATATCATTTAATTCGAGTAAGTTAAGAATATTGACATAATCCAACTCCCACGACATTGAAAATCCCAATATTTCCGGGTTTCGGGGCAGAGTTTCGCTAATATCGGTAAACAAGCGACTCACCTGTAAATCCGCACGTGTAGCCAAAGTAGCCCACACCACCTGATAACCCAAGCTAGTGATTCCCACAGTGTATTCGTTGGGAAAAGCAAAAATAACGGGGATTGCGTCGGTATCGGGAGTTACAGGAGTAAATAAAAGGCGTTCCTTAGCAAATAAATCGGATGTCACAAGCGTTTTCTTTGGGGTGTTTTTCCATATTTAATTTTAAGATAAAGAATTGCCAGGTTAAAAACTAAAGTAAACGCATTAGCCAGAATAACCGGAATATCACCCGTCATAATTCCGTATATCAACCATAAAAAAACACCACTAATAAACGTAATTAGCATGGTGTAAGAAACATCATTAGCTGACTTCGTTTTCCAGGTTTTGATCATCTGTGGCAAAAAAGCAGTGGTAGTTAAAGTCGCAGCCAGCAATCCGATGATTAACATTGGTTTTTAACGGTAATGTGCTTTATATTTCTTCATGTTAATGGATAAATGTATCGGGTGTAGCGATTTTGGATTTTAGATTTTGGATTGTTTTATCTGGCGGTTGAAACCGCGTCTACACAAGCGAAACCCACCTCCGTGGGTTAAATGCCTAAATTCTCTGTATCTCTTTCTCTGCGCTCTCAGCGTCTCTGCGGTTTTTTTAATCCGTTCGTAAAATAAGCCGTAATTCCTAATTATTCAATCACTTCACAAAATCATAAAACGTAATACAAACACCTGCTTTATCTAAAACAACAAACTCTTTACAACCCCAAGGTTTGGTTTCTAGTTTGCCATTGGGATGAATGATATCGTCCCCCTTGCCTAAAAATTCCTCATAAAGCTGTTCAATACCATCAACCCGAATCCTCAAAGATGTTTCCTCAGCAAGATGCTTATAGTCATTTTGAACTAGAAAAATTTGTATCTCATCTCGTTCAACAACCGCCATTCTTAGGGGTTTGCCTTCTGTATGAGTTATCGTAAAACCCAGTTTTTCGTAGAATTCAATGGATTTATCGACATCTTTACCAGCAGGAATTAGGGGACTTATATTTTTGAGTTTGGGTGAATTATTATTCATAATGCTACTTTGAAACAACATTCAATTTATTTAGGACTTACGCAAGCCCCCCTTTTAAAGGGGGGTTGGGGGGATCTAGAATGTCTGGAACACTATGCTTTCCGTTGTTGCTGCGTAAGTCTTATTATTATCAAAAATTTTCGTATTCTATTGAAAGGTATTTAACTAATGAAATTACCAATCATACTCATAGGTTCCTCGAATACATCTAAAACATCTGTAGGAAAGTTATTAGCGCAGCAATTAGATTTAGCTTTTATTTCTTTATCAGATGTCAGCGAAAAATATTTTTTAGAAATTGAATTTAATGAAAAACAGTTAGAAGAAGCTTTAGAAAAAGATGGTGGTGATGGATATTATCGCTACATACAGCCATTTAATGCTTATGCCATTGAACGAGCTTTATCCGAACATCAAGAATCTGTAATCGAATTAGCTAGCGAACAATCTGTATATGATAATGAGCAGCTTTTAGAGAAGGTTGAGAAAATTCTACAGCCATTAACCCATGTTATTTTGCTTGTATATTCTCCCGATACAGAAGAATCATTACAAGTACTTGAAGAAAGTAATACTGCTATAGTTAATGGAATGCCAATTAACGAACATTTTGTTAAACATCATTCCAATCACGACTTAGCAAAGTATGTTATTTACACTAAAGATAAAACACCAGAACAAACCTGTGAAGATGTTCTGAGCAAAATTAATCCCAACGATTCTGATATTATTTTAATTGGCCCGGAAGGTACGGGTAAAAGCACAATTGGCAAACTTTTATCGCAAAAACTTAATCTTCCACAAGTTTCTATGGATGACATTAGGTGGCAATATTATCAAGAAATTGGTTGGGATGCCGATACACAAAAACAAATACGCGATCAACTTGGTTTTGCAGGAGTTTACCGCTATTGGAAGCTATTTGAACTCTATGGCATTGAACGTCTTTTATCAGAACACAACAATTGTGTAATTGATTTTGGAGCGGGACATTCTGTGTATGAAAATGATGCCGATTTTGCTCGCGCCGGTGAATTACTTTCTCCCTATAAAAATATTGTATTATTGTTACCATCGCCGGATTTAGATGAGTCTGTTGATATTTTGAAACAGCGAAGTCAGCTTACAATAAACGGTGTAGAAATAAATCGTTTTTTCATGACTCATTATTCAAATCAAAAGTTAGCTAAACAGGTAATTTATACTAAAGGGAAAACACCTGAAGAAATTAAACAGGAGATTATTAAGTATTTTTAAGCTGTTTTACCATCGTTAGCAACTTTATATTCAATTAATGAACGACGTTTTCCTATTAATTTACGAAATATAAATTCAATTTGACCTATTAATTCAGGAATTTTACCAATCAAGCAGAATATTGCATATAAAATTGCTGATTTATGCTTTATTTGGCGTTTTTTACGCGAACTAATATAAGTTTTTCCTAATAAAATTAGATAAGCTACTGGTAATATAGCTAAACACCATGCTCCGGTTTGCCAGAACATCAGAAAAACTACACTAGGTAAGAATAATGTCCAAAACCAGATACTTAGACATTTATTAACACGATATAGTTCAGTACTCAAACCATGTAACCATGCTTCTTCTGCGAAGGCAAAACCCCCTCTGCGACAACGTTGCCACCATTGACTAAAATATTGCATTTGAACATCATGGAGAGAGGTATCGACATCAAGACGTATAATTTTACCTCCTTGCTCGCGAAGACGATAGCATAATTCTGGCTCTTCTCCTGCAATCAAAGTGGAATTAAAACCACCTACTTCCAAAAAACTAGAAATTCGCATCATTCCTTCTGGACCACATTCTTTAACTTCACCAATAGGAGTAGTCCATTCCAGTTCAGAAAGTTGATTATATAGGGATTTTTCCGGAAATTCTTCGCGTCTTCTGCCACAAACTACAACCACATCTGAATCATTGATTAATTCTTGAGAAGCAGTTTCTAGCCAACCATCAACGAGAATAGCATCACCGTCTAAAAACTGCACAAATTTTAGACTTGGTTGTAAAGTTAGTAAATGCTCTAATCCAGTATTATAAGCACGAGCCGCACTAAAAGAAATCGAAGGATCTAGCTCGATAACTTCAACCCCTAAACTTCGAGCAAAACTAACACTATCATCAGTTGAACCAGAATCTACATAGACTATGCAATTATTTTTATTAATAACAGAATTAAGAGATTTTACTAAACGTTCTCCTTCATTACGACCAATCACTACAATACCTATTTGTTCTAGATTATTCGTTTTTGTAGATGTAGTTGAATTTTGTGATGACATATCTTTTTTTTAATATAAAACTATAGTACTGTTTTTCTAAAAAAGTAAAATCTCAACAAGATTAATATGTTAAATCGTTTAAAGATTGATGATTCAAAAATTGCCTACTACTATAGTTGATTAAAGATTGTTGAGCAGCTTCCAAAATTTCTATAATTTCTAACCCAATCAAACCGCCAGTTTGAGGTCTGTCAATCCCTAGAATACATTTTACAAAATGTTCTAATTCTAAACGTAGAGGTTTATTACTATCCATAGAATAATATTCAGTATCTCCATAATGATAAGATAATTGTGAATCGATAGAAGAATGATTAAATCTATTAACTTTGACTCTACGATCGTAAATAGTTATTCCTTGTGCTTCAACTGGATCGTAAACTAACATTTTACGGTCGCCAATAATTGTTAATTTTTGAATTTTTTCAGGTTCTAGCCAGCTCACACGAATTGTTGCTAATACTTCTTGGGGATACTCTAAGCTTAAAGTTGCTACATCATAATTGTTCGCATTATTTATATTAATACAAGCTTTACCACTAGCAGTAATAGATAAAGGACGTAGAGATAAAATGTGTCTCAATATAGAAAGGTCATGAATAGCTAAATCCCAGAGTACATTAACATCAGAACGAAATAATCCTAAATTGCCTCGGACTGAATTGATATAGTGAATTTTACCCAATTCATTAGTACGAATTAATTTCGCAATTTTTTGTATTGCTGGAGCATATTCAAAAGTATGTCCTACTAATAAAATCAGCCCTAGCTTATCAACTAATTCAATTAATTTTTGAGATTGAATGGAAGATACTGTTAGTGGTTTTTCAACCAAAACATGCTTGCCTGACTCTAATGCTGATTTGGCTAATTCATAATGACTTATAGCAGGAGTAGCAATTATAATAGCATCTAAATTACTATCTAATAATTCATCAAACTTTGTTGTTGCTTTGAAAGTAGGATATATATTACAAATATCTTCAAGATTAGATGAATTTAAATCACAAATGCTTTCTAGAAAAACTGTATTTAATGAAGATAAATTGTGAATTATCTTTTTTCCCCAATAACCACAACCAACTACACCTATTTTAATTGGTAAACTGCTTTGCACATAGTGATTGTAGTTAATATTAGTTGTCATATTATTTGGCTCTTCAGTACAAAATATGCTAAAAACACTTGCATAAATATTGAAAGAATTACTATCTAATAAATTTATACATTTTTAACTAACATTAGTCGCTGTTTTTTTATTTTGAGCTTTAAACCTATGTTGGAGAACAAGATTCTAGTTTTTAACTAATAACTTGACATTCTAGATACTGAAGAGCTTATTATTTATCTGTGTAAAAAATATTTTTTAAAATAATACTTAATATTTAATTTCAAAATTACATTATTTTTGAGCGATATAAATGACAAGATTTAGTAAAGCATTCATGAATAATTCATGAATTTAGTATAATGTATTACATTCCTAATCAGAATTCTGTATGAAGCTGCGTGCTTCTCATTTTTATGTTGTTAAATAAAAATATCGGGAGACGTAGCAGTGCTACGTCTCTACACAATTTACAAAACTTTACACTGCCCCTGAAATCTCAATAAATGGTCGCATAATACTAAAGCCACCATCGCTTCAACCATCGGTACTGCCCGTGGTAATACGCAAGGGTCATGTCTTCCTTTTGCTGCTAAAACTCCAGTTTCACCCGTTTTAGTAACTGTATTTTGTTCTTTTCTAATAGTTGCTGTAGGCTTGAATGCTACGCGAATTACAATATTTTCACCGTTGGAAATACCGCCTTGAATACCGCCGGAACGATTTGTCACGGTACGAATATTGCCTTCATCGTCGGTATAAAATTCATCATTATGTTCGATTCCCGTAAGCAAAGTACCGGCGAAACCAGAACCGATTTCAAAGCCTTTACTAGCAGGAAGAGACATTACACCTTTAGCGATATCGGCTTCCAATTTATCAAAAACTGGTTCTCCTAAACCTTTAGGAACTTTACGAGCAACGCATTCCACAACTCCACCGATGGAATTACCATCTCTACCAACTTGCTCGATTAATTCAATCATTCGTTCCGCACATTCAGTATCGGGGCAGCGGACGATATTGCTTTCAACTTGTTCTAAAGTAACTTTTTCTGCATCAACTTCCCCTTCCAAATCCTTGATGCGCTTGACGTAACCGATGATTTCAATACCAGCAACTTTGTGAAGAATTTTTTTGGCGATCGCACCTGCTGCGACTCTACCAATTGTCTCTCGCGCCGAGGATCTACCACCACCTTGATAGTTACGAATACCGTATTTCGCATCATAAGTAGCATCAGCGTGGGAAGGGCGGTACATTTGCACCATTTCGCTGTAATCTTGGGGACGAGTATCTTTATTCTTTACGATAATAGATATTGGCGTACCTAAAGTTTGTCCCTGAAACACCCCCGAAAGAATTTCACATTTATCAGCTTCTTTGCGAGGTGTTGTAATTTTACTTTGTCCAGGTCGTCGTCTATCTAATTCTACTTGAATTTCTTCGGCAGAAATTTGCAATTGTGGCGGACAACCATCAATTATCACTCCCACACCACCACCGTGAGATTCGCCGAAAGTAGTAACGCGAAATAAATGACCAAAAGTATTACCCATGATGATGTTGTGGAGATTTTTAGTTAACTAAGTTTACGTATTAGATTCTGTGTGTTGTTTTGAATAAAAATACACACATAACAAGAATATATTTTTGCTTTGACTATTGCTAGGGGTAACGTTTGGGTATTTATGCAGATTTTTTAGGTGATTGAATTAATCAAGTCTTACCCCGAAATCAATACCTAGTACTTCTTCTATTTTTTGTAAGGTTTCAATAGGTAAAGCTTTAGTTTCTTCGTTTTCAATTCGATACCAGTTCATCGTCGTCATTCCAACTTGGCGACAAATTTCAGCCAGCGAACGACTATCAGCTTCCCGCGCTTGACGAATACGCGAGCCTAGCTCTGGAACATCTATTTCTAATACTTTTTTTACTTTCATCAATGTTTTTGCAACTGTTATACTCCTCCTTTTTTGTAAATCATCACCTTACAGTTGACAACAATAAATTGTAACGTTGTAGTTTACAGAAAAGCGATAGTAAAAGCCGATAGCTCTCCTGCCAAGAAGTATGCGATCGGCATATAAACCCCTGATAATAGGAGTCAAATAAATTTTCCAATTTCGCTACAAATTTTGGTAAACTTCGTCATCATTACGTTTTCCAGCACGGAAAACATCAACTAACTTGTTTTCATCATCTATCGTATACAAAACTCGGTATTCACCCTGGTCAACTCGATAACCCCCTTCGTATCCTTTTAGAGCTTTATAATCTTGTGGTCGAGGATTACCTTGAAGCGAAATAATTTTTGAAACAACTTGTTTATATTGCTTTGGTTGCAATTTAAGCAAATCTTTTTCGGCAGTCTTAGCAATTCTTAAAGTGTAGCGCTCACTCATGAACACCACGACGAGCCGCTTCAATCTCTTCTAAAGTAGTAAAACCATCATTTTGCTCAATTGCTTGACGAAGTTCCGTCGAATCAATTGCATCATCCAAAGCTTCCAACCTTTTCAAGTCCTCTAAGCCAATAACTGCAACAACAGGCTTGCCGTGACGTTGAATTAATATACGCTCACCTTTGTACTCGGCACGACTAATAAGAGACTGAAAATTAGCACGAGCTTCAGTTGCATTAATAATAGTCATAATGTCTCACTTTATAATTTGATTAAAACCAAAAAATGTACACAATTATAATAATATACAAAATGTACATTTTGCATATTTATAATACCATAACAAAATACTGAATTTACTATCTGAAAAATACTTTTTATTTTCAAATCCCCAAAACAAAAAAGCACCCTCCCCGTTAGGGGAAGGCGCTTTATGCAAGCTAAAACTTATTCAAATTTTAACTATTTTATTCAATTATTAACCGTTGATTGCGGGAGCTTGTACTGCAACAGGAGCAGTTTCACCAGCAGCCAAATCAAGTGGGAAGTTGTGTGCATTTCTTTCGTGCATTACTTCCATACCCA
>CAYMZW010000216.1:0-11335 GCA_964395005.1 uncultured Rivularia sp. | reverse complement strand
TAGAATTTGACCGATTAAAATTACCTTATTTTTTGGGTTCAAAAGTTTTAGTAAAGCCTTACGGTAAAGATTCTGGTTTTTTACCCGATGTTTTAGTATTAGATAAGCGTAATTTAGCCAACGAGCCATTGTATAGAAAAGAATCTACCGTCTCTCAAAGTGCATCAATTCCTTTAGTAATAGAAGTGGTAAGCACAAACTGGCAAGACGATTACGCCTTAAAATTCGACGAATATAGCGATATTGGCATACCTGAATACTGGATTGTAGATTACTTGGGAATAGGTGGTAAAGAATTTATTGGTAGCCCAAAAGAACCAACTTTCACCATTTGCGAACTAGTAAATGGTCAGTATGTTAGAACATCATTAAAAAGTGGAGCTATTCAATCCAAAGCATTCCCTGAGCTAAATTTAACTGTAGAACAAATTTTTAATGCTGCGGCATTTTAAAGTGAACAATTATCAATTATCAATTATCAATTACCAATTACCAAGATTTACAACTTCGGTGGTTCCAACTCATAATTCATAATTCTTAACTCTTAACTATTTCCAATGCCCCATGCCCTTCCGCCCTTTAGTAAGGCTCTACAATCTAAGATGGTGCGTGACGCGATTATCTTATTTGTAGCTATAACCAAATTAATCGAGCGCGTCACACACCCTACAATTATTTCTCGCCAATTCCCTACTCCCTACTCCCTACTCCCTACTCCCTTTAATTAATAATTCAACCATCTTGCTCTCATTTGATAGTTAACTATTACAGGATGGGAAAGTCGGTTGATTTCGACGTTTCCTAACTGTATGTCTTTTGGTAGTTCAAATAAATTATGTAATAAGTTTTCTGTTAAAAAGCGCGTTTCTACGGGAAGCTGTAGTGTTTCTGATTTTAATTGATAACGGGATGCTAAAACAAAACCCCAAGGACCGAAACTGGGAACGGTTACGGTGTAAGGATTTACTTTTAATCCTACTTCTTCAAGTGTCGCGGCGATACAAGCGATAACTTTAGGGGCAAAAAATGAGCTTGATGCTTGCGTTACAAAAACACCTTTGTCGTTAAGTCTTGCTAATAAACGTCTGTAAAAACCTTCCGAGTAAAGTTTTGCTAATGCTTTTTGGTCTGGGTCGGGAAAGTCTGCAATAATTACGTCGAAGCTTTCTTTGAGTTTGGGTACGCTTAAAAATGCGTCGGCATTAATTACTTCTACACGAGCATCTTTTAAGGAGTTACCGTTTACGGCTTTTAATTGGGGATGATTGCTTGCTATTTTAACTACTTCGGGATCTAATTCAATTAGTACTACTTTTTCAACTTCTTTCCATTTAAGTACTTCTCTGATTGCCATTCCATCCCCAGCACCCAATACCAAAACCTTTTTCTTAATAGGTGTTGCGCTCATCGCCGGATGTACTAACCCTTCGTGATAGCGGTATTCATCTATAGTCGATAGTTGCAAATCGCCGTTAAGAAACAATCTAGTATCTTTACCTTTGCGAGTTAATACAATTCTTTGGTAAGGCGATTGTACTCTTTTAACTATAGGTGCTGAATATAAGTTATTTTCTAAATTATTGCTGATGGGAATAGTTGCAGGTGCGAGAGTTAACAGCAGTACACCCAACGCTAAACCGATATAGCTCCAACGTTTTAAATGAAAAAAATTACGCCCAATTAAAAACACCATCAACGCCGGTAATGCACCCAAAATAAAAGCAGTGGGAAACATTCCGCACATCGGTAGTAAAATCACCGGAAAAGCCAAAGAGCCGAAAAGCGCTCCCATATAATCCAGCGCCAACACACCAGCTAAAGCTTCCCTAACGCCTTCTTCCAGTTCCAGAACCCGCGTCAAAATTGGCACCTCCAAGCCTGCGAGTATTCCCAGCAAAATAGTTACCAAAAATAACCCCAGCCAAATCTCACCATTCATCACGAACAAAGCGAACAAACCCAGAGGTAGCAAAGCTGTCAGAGGGGCGATCGCCAATTCCACACCAACAAAAGCCAACAACAATTTACGTTGCAGCAATCGACCTTGCATTTTGGGTGCAATAAACTGGCTCAAGTAAGAACCAGCACCCATAGCCGCCAGGAATCCACCGATAGCAATACCAAACGCAAGAGCTTGATTCCCCACCAAATAGCTAGCTAAAGTACCTAAAAGTAACTCCACAGCCAGCCCGCAGCCAGAAGAAACAGCCGCCGCAGCCAGTAATAATTTACGTTGAGTACCGTTCAAAGAATAACTATCCATATCAGTTATCAATTATCAATGAACAATTATTAATTCTTAATTCACAACTCATAACTCCATCCGTTGCCTAATTCCTAACTTGATAATTGGGGAGTAGGGAGTAGGGAGTAGGGAGTAGGGAGTAGGGAGTAGGGAGTAGGGAGTAGGGAGCAGGGAGTAGGAGAAGATAATTATTAACTCATAACTCCATCCGTTGCCTAATTCCTAACTCTTAACTTCTAACTCCTAACTCTTTTTCCTACTTCCCGCTACCGGGGCCTCCACCTTGAAAACCACCGTATGAGGAGCGGCCGGAGTTAAATATCCATATTCCACGGTTGTTATAGTAACCTGAAGAAGCTGTTCCCCGACGAGGAGAGAAGTTTGCCTGTTTTTCTTCGCGCAATACGAAAGCTGATTTTTGAGAGTAAGCGTCGGTAATTGACCATATTGCCATTAGTACCGCGATTCCAGCAAAAACTTTTGTAAGCATAATTTTTATTTATTCAATGTAAATACTGTTTATAATTCAGGTTAAAGGTCAAAGGTTAAAGGTTGAACAAATAAACCCTAACTCATAACTCCTAACTCCTAACTCATAACTCCTAACTCCTAACTGATAACTCCATCCGTTGCCTAACTCCATCCGTTGCCTAACTCCATCCGTTGCCTAACTCCTAACTAATCTGCACAGCTTCAACAGTTCTAGCAGTACGGATACCATCAACAACGGTGAGAGTAGTTCTGTCAACTGGTGCATCTGGGATAATTTCTACATGAAACCCGTATGAGTCTTGTGGCTCTAATATAAAAAACTTTTGTGACTTTCCACTCACGTATTCAAGATCGCCGTCTTCTCGATGAAAAGTTAGATTTAAATCAAGATTCTCGCTATATAGCTGTTCACCATAGGAATTTTTGACAACCAGTCGAGCTTGCATTGTCTGAGGAGTGGTTTCGTCAGATTTCATGTTGATTTTTACACACACCAACTTGTTATCACCGCCAACAGTAGCACGTTCGCTGGGATCGCTATCATTAATCGTTGTATAAATAGCTTTTTTTCCAGTTTGCGGAACTGCTATAAATGTCATTACAGCCAAAGCCAAAGTTCCGAATAAACCCGGCCACAAATGACGAGTATCAATAACTCCATTGGATACTTTTACATCAATGCTTAGAGGTTCTGTAAATTCGCGTCCCGATGTATCCCCGTAACCTAATACAGAAATGGCAAGCGTCACTTCTTCATTTTTCTTGGCGCGGACATCTAAACTAGCATCTAAATCGTTCTCACTCCAACTACCATCGCTATCAGAACCGGATTCTTGCCATGCTTGTTTAACAGCAGAACCAATCAACTTTCCTTGTTTGTCAAGCAACTGGATTTCGTAATTAACCCAACGATTACTCGGTATGATGGCATTAGCATCAATCCGCAAGGCTCCAATTAGTTGAGGTTCAATTTTCAGCGCTTCGATTTTTGTAACTTCTCCTTTGCTAACCTGAATATTTTTAGAAAAAAGCACTTTTTCAAAGAATGCAGACGCAATTAATGCTAAAAGAATTAAGCCTGTAGCACCAAAAGAAATATAAAGTGCAGGATCTATAAAACGATTTGTTTTCTTAACATTTATACTTGCTGACATAATATTTGCCGCTTTACAGTATTTTTAACAACACATTGTAATAATAACCTTCCGGAAAAAGTTAAGTAAGTTTATAAAACTACTTAAAGTTAAATTTAATCAAGGATTTATTTTGATTCTCGTGAAAATACCTATGAATAACTCACGGATAAAAAGCTATTATTTACTAAAAATTTTTACGTATAAACATAGTCATATATTGTATTAATTAATCAATTTACATTAAGGCTAATTTAGCATAGTAAACTTACTAACCTTTTTTACTTTCCACTACCGGGGCCGCCACCCTGAAAATTGGTGTAGGATGAGCGATCGCCACCTGAAGGAACAAGTATTTAACATTTATACTTGCTGACATAATACTTCAGCTTTACGGTATTTTTAACAACATGAAGCTATGATAACCTTTCTAAAAAGTAGATTTAATTGATAAAAGCATTGTAAGCATTGTTATATATGTAATTCAGCTTGATTAGAAATGTATTAAATCAATTTTTTGGTAAATTAAAATGAGGTTTTTACGGAGAACAAAGTTTAAATTGCTAAGAAAATTAAGTATTCTTACTGTTTATGAAATATAAATTTAGAATAAAGTAATTAAAAAGATATTGTATAGCTCGTATTTAAAGTTATTTTCAAAACACTTTAACTATCAGACAAAGACTTAAATGTATATCAGCACGCCACTTTATTACCATCAGATAAATTATTGCAAGCATTTACTAATATAAATGATTTAAAGCATCTATAAATACATTTTTTTATCAATGACATGGCATCATTATTGTTAGATAATTACATTATCAATTTTGCTATTTGTGATCTGTAGATAAAAAATGTTGATATGAAACATTAAAAGCGTTGATGCATAGTTGATGTTTAATAAAGGTTTATTGAAGTAAATAGCTGTTTAGTAAAAAGGGACGATATTATTAATAAATATGTCTCAAATAACTATCATTTCATGAAAAACTAACTTCATGGTAATGAAAATTTTTGCAAAATGTATCTCTATTAATACTGACATCTTGTAACATTATCTACAAGAGTCTCGACTCTTAATCTTCCAGGTTAAACCTGGGAACTAAAGTTTGGAGACTGAGCTTCTAGCTACTCGATTGGATTAAAGCAGTTTTATCGAAACTCAAGTAATTTTCAGAGATATATCAATTTTAATTGTTTAAACAGACAGAATTATTTTCCACTTTATCTATATCTATACATAATGACTTTTCAAGACAACACAAAAATGGCTGATTACGATGCGATCATTATCGGTACTGGTGCTGGTGGTGGTACTTTAGCCAGAGTTTTAGCTGCGAGTGGTAAGAAAATATTAATTTTAGAAAGAGGTAGTTTTTTACCTAAAGAGAAAGCTAATTGGAATGCAACAGAAATATTTCGTAAGGATTGTTATCGCACTCACGAAATTTGGTACGACAAACAGGGTAAACCCATTCATCCTGTAACCCATTACAACGTTGGTGGAAATACTAAATTTTACGGTAGCGCTCTATTTAGACTGCGCGATCGCGATTTTGAAAAAGTCGTGCATTATGACGGTATCTCTCCGGAATGGCCGTTAAAATACGAGGATTTCGCCGATTACTATACTCGTGCAGAGCATATGTATGAAGTTCACGGGAAACGCGGCTTAGACTGTACCGAACCAAAGGTAAACAGCGATTATCCATTTCCGCCCATCACCCACGAACCCTATATTCAGACAATAAACGAAAAGCTTAAAGACAGGGGTTTGCATCCATTTTATTTACCTTTAGGATTAAAGTTAAATGAAAAAAAATCATGGGCTAGCAACTGTATTCGCTGCAATACTTGCGATGGTTTTCCCTGTCTAGTTGATGGTAAAGCTGACGCTGATATCAACGGTGTACGTCCGGCGATCGCCCATAGTAATGTAACTTTACTTACTCAAGCCAAAGTCGTGAAATTACATACTAATGCTTCAGGAACAGAAGTAAGTACGGTGGAAGCAGAGGTTCTAGGAAAGCTGTATCATTTCAGCGCTAATATAGTTGTGGTTTCGGCAGGAGCGATCAATTCTGCGGTGCTGTTATTGAAGTCTGCTAATGATAAACATCCGAATGGATTAGCAAATAGCTCTGATTTAGTTGGGCGTAATTATATGGCGCATAAATTTGGTGTAGTTGCAGCCTTGTCTAGCAAAAAGAATCTTACGAACTTTCAAAAAACTATCGGTTTAACTGATTTTTATTGGGGAGAAAAAGATTTTAATTATCCAATGGGTAGCGTGCAGTTATTAGGCAATATTCCAGAAGAAAGAATCGAAGAGGATGCACCATTATTTATTCCCAAAATGATTGCGAAAAACATTGCAAAACATACGGTGGGATGGTTTTTAATCACCGAGGATTTACCAAATCCAAATAATCGCGTCCGGATTCATCAAGATAAAATATTCCTTGAATATACCTATAATAACGAAGTACCATTTCAGAGGTTAATGAAGCGTTGGGTACAAGTTTTAAAATCAACTAATACTCCAGGAAATTGGCATGATTTTTCATTATATTCTGCCCAAAAAATGACTATAAAAGAAGTTGGTCATCAATGTGGCACTTGTCGCTTTGGAGAAGATGCGAAAACTTCGGTTTTAGATACTAATTGTCGCACCCATGATGTTGATAATCTATATGTAGTTGATGGTAGCTTTTTCCCTTCGAGTGCTGCTGTTAACCCTACATTAACGATTATTGCCAATGCAATACGTGTAGGCGAACATATTTTAAAAAGGTTAGGATAAGCAAGTAGGGAGTAGGGAAAACTTAGTAACGTTTCGGAGTTTTTAATATTAGATTAGTGCGAGCATCTTGCTTAACTACTCCCCCTTTCAAAACTATTATTTCGTATGACTGATACGGCGGAAGCAATTTATTTACGCGCTAATACAAAGAAGGTTGTAATATCATGCCAAACACCTTTTTCTGTAGCCAAACCTTCAATAATTTTTGCAAATTCAGCTTTTAACTGTTCTTTTTTTTCTACGGGAAGTTGTAATAAAGGGTTTTCAGGGTGAATCCAAGTATTTCCATCAAAAATTTTCTTAGCATCATCAACCGACATATATTTACCAAATTGCTCGGTTGTGACTTCAATATTATCAAAACCAGCTTCTTTTAAAAGATTTTCGCATTTTTCCACGGTACCCAAAGGCTCGTGTATATTAGGTAAATTAATACCACAGTTAGAGCAAGTTTTTATTATTGCGGGAGTCATTAAAGAAGTTTCCGCATAGGCGTTAAAAGCAACAATTCCCGCCGGTTTAAGAAAACGATACCAATCTTTGAAAGCAGCAGGAATATTTTGAAAAACCATCACGGCAGAGCAACATAAAACAGCATCAAAACTATTTTCACTAAAATTAAGACATTCTGCATCTGCTTCAATCAACTCAACATTTATTCTTGTATCAGTTGCCGTATTCCTGCGATCAATTTTATCTTGTGCCTGCGATAGTAAAACAGAAGCGATATCAACTCCGACAACTTTACCCGTATTACCCACAATTTCAGCAGCAGGAATAGCAATCAAACCCGTACCAGTTGCAATATCTAATACTTTGTATCCCTTTTTTAAGGGTAATAATTTTAAAAAGCTATTAGCACGACAGTTTGCAAATTCACTGCGATCGTAATTTGTTCTAGCATTAAAATAGTCAGCTACTTGCTGCTTGTATGATTCAATTTTAGTATAATTTGACATTTACAAAATCTCCTCGATCAAGTATTTTTAGCTAGACAAATCAATACAAGTATTATGATTTGATTCGTAAGGGTGTAACAAATACATAGTCGGCATTATTTAACCACATTGGACTATTTGAGCAGTTAATCTATACTAAAAAACAAATCTATAACTGCATAAGTCAATTATTTAAATCCCATATATATATAAGATGAAGCAGCAAGAAAAGTAAGGATCTTATTTATGTTATGTTCGTATGTTCAATTTGACTGTGAAAATAAATTTTGTATGAAGTAACATTAATTACATTAGAAAATATGTTATTAAACCATAAGACAATAGCATGACTTTAAATAAAACTTATATATAAATTATTTATTGGGGGAAGAAATATGATAAAGCTGCTGTCGATGGATGCTGACAACGTTATAGGTATTTCAATCAAAGGAAATGTAAATACTAAAGACTTTGAATTAGTGAAAAATTTTGTGAGTGAAGTAGAATTTCACTACGAGTTTTTACGGATATATGTAGAAATTCAAGATATTGAAGGTTTTTTATTAGAAACTTTGCTCAAAGAATTAGAATTTACTTTAAGTCAGTTTCATAAATTTGAAAAAGAAGCGATAGTAATAGATAAAAAATTGATTCAAAGTCTGGAAAGTATGAAAGGTTTGCTTGTTGCAGGTGTAAAAGTTAACTGTTTTAGCTTTGAAGACAGATGTGAAGCACTTTGTTGGATATTGAATTGATTTTAGGTTAAAAGGGAATGGGGAACAGGAAACAGGGAACACGGAATAGAAAGCATCTTAATATATCAACCAAAAGTAGTACTTCCAAATACAGGAGGATACAAAAGATGGTGAAAGGGGGAAGAATATATAATAGTTGCCGATTGTTAATTACTAATTATTAATTACCCATGCCTCATTGCTCGTTGGTTAAAAGTCTTAGTGTTGGAGAATTTTCTAATTGTAAGGAATGTTGAGGTATACCAATATCGATATTTTCTCGATCAAAAGCATACTTGAGACGACGACGGAATTCTCTACCTAAAGGAAATTGTTTACCGGGTTCTGTTTTAAACCATAGCAAAATTTCGATGCCATTATGGCTAATATTATTAACTCCTAAAACATTAACTGGATCGATAACTGAATCTTTCCATTCTTCGTCATTCTGCATTCCGCAAGCAGTTTCTCTGACAATTGACAATGCTTTATCTACGTCTGCTTCTGGACTAATTTCTACAGTAAAAACTATCCGCGACCAATCTTTTGTTAAATTATGAACTGTAGATATACTACTATTAGAAATAGTGCTTAAAATTCCGTTTGCTTGCCGTAGTTGAGTCATCCGTAAATTGACGTTTTCTACAACACCTACGGTTCCACTAATATTAATTAAATCGCCAATGATAAATTGGTCTTCCCAAAGCATAATAATACCATTGATAATATCTCTGATTAAATTTTGCGAACTAAAGGAAACGGCAAAACCAACAATTCCGGCTCCTGCTAATATTGGTATAATTGGAATATGTAATTTTTCTAAAAACCATAAAATACCTAATACCATCCAGATAAAAGTAATTGCTCCATTTAAAACATTAGAAAAAGTCGTTAATCGAGAAACACGTCGAGCAGAAATATCTGGTTTTTGTAATTCTCTATCTAAAAATTTTCTAAACAAAAAATCGATAATCACAGTACTAAATTTTATACCTAAAACTGTACCGAGAATAATCGCTAATAATAAAGGTTTTGTCAGCAACCATTCTTCTAACCAGCGAGTATAAGGAAACATTCCCGCAATTGCGGCTAATCCCAATACCCATAACAAAAATAAACTAATTACTAATATCCATCTTTTAAGTCTATTGATATTTAACTTGCGCTGCCAAATTATTTTTTGCTGGCAGTAATGCATCATTTGCGCGTCTTCTTGTTCTGATGCTGTATCTTCTTCTACTGCAAAATCACTTAAAGATGGTTTTTCTGCTTGGAGTCTTTCCCACTTTTTACCAAAGCTTTTATATCCAGATATTAAGAACAAACTTAATAAAACTAATCCGATAATTATTCCCAACGAAAATAAACCTTTACGCTGTAAAGATTGTGGTAGTCTATCTTGCCGTGCTTTAATTAATGCAGAACGAATATTTATACTGTATTCTTGAGCTAAATCAGCTACCGACAAACCGTGAAGTCGAGCATCTAACTCAGTCACATCCATTAACTTGCGTCGCGATAACTTAGCGCGATCGCCTACTACAATTACGGTTCGTTGTTCGCTTTGAGCGGGAATAACGTATAATTTTTGGGGATAAAAACCTGTAGAAAGGATTTCAGCAAGATTTTGCTCGTACATTCGTACCCTAATCTCAAGCGGTGAAATCGTATTTTGATTGAATTCGTTAGCAGTTCCCTTAATGGCTGCGATATGCAAAATTTCTCTTCCATCCAGCGTTATAGGAGCATAAACAATATTGCTTTGATTATCAGGAGAATTAATTAAAGGATTCGGATTTGATGCTTGAACTTGAATGCCTGTAAAGATAGTTAAACTAAAGGTTAAAAGGCTAATTATCGTAAAAATGGGAATAGATAGCCGCTTTCTTAAACCCGTCAGTCGATTAACCATATCTCTACCAAAGTATTTTTCAACTGCTTGACGGTTATTAGTTTAAAGCCAAAGTGTACCTGTAAAATTAAGATTCGCAATTAAATTGTAGAGAGGTGATATATTGTAGACGTGATATATCACGTCTCTACATTGCCCGTATAAAAAATATCGGCGCATCGCACCAAACACCTTTTTCCGTTGTTGGTATCTGCATTTCTTTAATATATTCTGCTTTGCATTGCTCTAATCTATCTGGTGGAAGCTGAAAAACTTGATAACCAAAAACATTTTTCGCATTCATCCACCAAATATTTTCAGCAATACCAGCATCTACTTGAAAATACCAACCAAACTGCTCGGTTATTATCTTGATATCACGAAAGCCTGTTTCGTGTAATATTCCATTGCATTTTTCAATAGTTCCCATTGCTGCATTAGGATTAGGAACATTAATACCATACCTCAGAGCAACTTCTCTGAATAAAACAGAAGGTGGGAAAGCGTTTTCTTGCCAAACATTAAACGCTATAAATCCATCTTTTTTGATTAATCTATGCCAATTTCGCAAAGCTGAGGGAATATCAGTTAAATAACAGACTGCCAAAGAACATAATACAGCATCAAAACTATTATCGCTAAATAAAATAGTTTCTGCGTCAGCTTCGATAAATTCAACATTTTGTAAAGCTGTTTGAGCTAACTTATGTTTGGCATTGCTTAACATCCCCGCAGAAATATCAACACCGATAACCTTTCCTTCACTACCAACTTTTTGGGCAGCATTCAACGCAACTATACCCGTACCAGTTGCGATATCTAATAACTTCTGTCCGTTTTGTAAATTCGCAAAATCAACTAACCGATTGGCGATCGCTCTATAAAATCTACCATTATCGTAATTAGTTCTAGAATTAAAGTCAGTTAATAGCTGCTGCTTGTAATAGTTTTTATCGTTAGTTGACATCAGAATATATAAGGCAATAGGGAACGGGGATTAGGGAACAGAGGAAAAGGCGAATAATAATCATAAGAATTAAGCAAGCCCCCCTTTTTTAGGGGATTGGGTGGTTCATAAGCCCCCCTTTTTTAGGGG
>CAYMZW010000215.1:0-11365 GCA_964395005.1 uncultured Rivularia sp. | reverse complement strand
CTCCCAACTCCCAACTCCCAACTCCCAACTCCCAACTCCCAACTCCCAACTCCCTACTCCCTACTCCCTATTCCCTACTCCCTACTCCCTACTCCCTACTCCCTATTACCAAAAAGTGAGTACAAAAATGCTAGAACCTCACTTTATGAGTACCAGCACCCCTACTTTAAAATACCAGAACCCATACCCATAAAAAACTTTGAATCCTTAATATAATTGGGTTACAGGTATTTGAGTACAGCCGTAATTAATTTAATAAATTCAAGGGCGATCGCCTTGAGTAGTTAGCTGTTTGCCGACTGATATAACTTCTATAGGATTTACGCAGAGATTCCCCTCTACCCCCCCGTTAATTCGGGGGGGCTTCTTAAAACCTTCTGTTTGAAGCCGGATTATATATTGCACAGCCTGTTTACGCCGAATAATGTTTTTAGGCAATTGCAATAAATTAAATTCTTTATGAAGGCTTCTACAAATTATAGCTATAAGCATACTTTTCACTGGCTTCGCACGATGTAAGAAATAAAAGCCATGATGAATTCAAAGCTCGTCAATGTATTTGCTGTTTGTCTAATTACTTTAGCCGTAATTTTACCAGCGACTACAGTGTTTGGTTTGGTATGGGAAAAGCATTTAGAGTTTGTCCAAACGCAGCAGAATATACAGAGTAACAATCAAACTACTGATAACGAATGTTCTGCATCTTTGTTACAAACTAATTCTCTGATAAATAATGTTTATTCAAATGAAAAAAAGCTAAATTTATCAAACAAACATCAAACTCGTAATATAGGTCGATGGATTTTTTTATTTGTACCATTTTGTATTGGAACAGCAATTTATCTTTACGATAGATATTTAGTTTATCGCGCTAATATTTTTCAACAACAAGTAGAAATGTTGGAAAAATTATGGCAGCAAAGTCTCGAAAAGTAGTAAATCTAAGCAAATCAAAAAATATTATGTCTCCAGAAGAACGTCAGAATCAATATTATAGTTTGATAGAACAGTTACTAAAATGTGAAAATGGCAAGGAACCCGAAATTATAGAAGCTAATTCTGAATTAGTCGATGCGGATTTGATCAAATCAATGATGCAGGTTGCCACATCATTTGCACATAACGGAAATGAAGAAGGTGCAAAATTTTTAATACACGTTGCCAAAGAATTATCCAAACAATTAGGATTTTACCCTGAAGTTACAAATAAGGAGTAAAAATGCAGTTGACGGCGGATGAGGCAAAGCAAATTGCTGTAGAATTTATTCTCAATGAATGGAACATAGCAGACGAATATAGAGACTGGTTTAAAGTCATTGATTGTCGCCTCATTGGTCAAAGTTGGTATATTATCGAAGTTGCTTTATCCGGTTTTCCCGATCGCTGGTACTTTCAAGTTTACGATACCGCAGAATGCGACCCTAACTATACATTTATTTCGCCTATTCGCGGTTGTGAAGGATATACCGATCTTAACGATTTACCAGAATTACTTGCAGAAGTTTTAGTTTGCGAACGTAATACTCGATAAGAGGATGTTTTAAAAGTATCCGGCGGTTAAAACCGCTACTACATAGGCAAAGTCCACCTCCGTGGACTGATATATTTTTAACCCACGGAGGTGGTGAGAGCAGCCCTGTGCGGAGGTTCCCTCCGTTGAAGGGACTGCCGAACCCGAAGGGGTTTCGTTTGTGTAGCTGCGACTTACAGTCGCCAAGTAAGGTATTAAATCCGACTTTTAAAACATCCTCTAATATGATTATGCTAGATATTCCATCTATACGATTTCATTGTGCGCTACATAATTACCGAAATTCTACACTCTAATTGCAATACGAATGCAGTCTTTCAATAGCCATCATTTTTTATTTGCACGTTTTAATGGTTTTCTTTTTACAAGAAAGCCTTTTTTTATTAAATTGCTATATTATTAGCACCGTTCCCCGTTCCCTATTCCCTTTTATTCTTTAATTTTGATCGTGCAAAAGAAACAATAAAAACACTTTTGATAGGTTATAAAATAAAAATATAAAAATATAAATCAATCGATAGAAGTATTTATTAAAAAAGAATATATGCTATATTAATAATGCCTTAAAATCTACAGACATATGTTGACAGATGATTAGCGAAGACACTCTTGCTAATGAATTTATTCGAGTCATCAGCGAGTATTATCCAAAAGTAGGAGAGGTGCTTGATGGCTGTTATGTGAAAGTTGTCACAAACTACTGGGGAAGACCTCGTAAAAGCTTCCAACACATAGTAATTTATTGTCCAGAGGAACTCATATCTTATGTAGAAAATCACAAACATAAACTTACGGATGTCGCTGAAAATATGGGGCTAATTCAGGTTGTATTTCGTAATGCTTCGCGTTTGTTAAGAGATCCAATGTCAAAAATCAAGCAATCCGATCCGCGTATGTGGTTAGATTTGCAGTGGGTTTCAAAATAAATGAATTATCAAGTTCGCAAATGTTGTTAATGACCTGGTTGAATACAGAAACGATGCAAAAACTGTAATTTTCAGGGCTTAGGTAATAGAATTTTTAGCGATATTATAGCGGATAAAATTAAACTTCTCTGCGTAGATTATAGATTTTAGGAAAAGGATAATTAGAAACAAACGCATCCGTTGTTAAAATCCAAAATCTAGAATCTAAAAATCCAAAATTGAATAACCCAGAGGGCTATTATTATGAATAAATCTTACCTTCATGCCGATGATTTACCACCGACAGAAGTGACAAAAGGCGACAAAATGTTGCTCTTAGAATTAGAAAGAACTACAGGTGAATGTTTCTTCCTATCCTGTGACGCTATCACGCAATCATTGATCTCAAGTTGTTTTTGGTATCTTACTATTGACGCTGAATATTTGACATTAGTTATTCACGCGCCGGATATAATAACTTACTGGCATATAGTCAGCAATATTGTTCAAATAGGAATGAAACTCGAACCCCTTGCATCGAGCGCTAGAATCCGGGTAAATGCACCTCCGGGTAAAGCAACATCCTTTGAAATTGGTGTCGATGAAGTATCAGCTTTTCGCGATTGGCTGTAAGTGAAAGCTGTTTATTAACTTTCTGACGAACAATTAATGGGTTTACCTCCCGAAGCTTTATTTACTAATTCTTCTAAACGAGATTGCCCGAAACGTTCAACAGCTAACAAATTCTCCGACTCTCCAGCAAATTTTTCTTTCAAGTCATTCATCGTCAAAGCTGCTATATATCCAGCTTCTGAGACTAACTTTCTCACCCTTGCATCATTTTTACCAGTCGGATAAGTAAAGTAGCGAATTGATTCACCCAGGTTTTGCTCAAGTATTTTTTTGGATTCTACTATTTCTGGAATTAATTCTTCGTCAGATAATTTAGTTAAGTCTGCCCGATGAGTTTTACTGTGTGCAGCTATAGTTACTAAAGAATTCGCAGCCATAATTTTAAGTTGCTCCCATGTTACATGGGAGCGACCTGTATTTATACCCATATTTTTAGTATAAACTGAGAAAACAGCCGGATATTTATACTTTTTTAGTAGCGGATAAACGTATTCATAATGACTGCTATAACCACGATCAAAGCTGAGTAAAATTGGTTTTTTTGGTAATGGACTTCCGGTACGCAAATGAATAATCAATTGATCTAAACTAATCGGTGTTACACCTTTAGATTTTATTAATTCAAAATCAGCTTCTAATTCTTTCGGAGTTACATCAAAAACAACTTCTTTTTTTGGCAGAATATCGTGATACATTACTATAGGCACTTTTGCTTTTCTAGCTTTATCGTTAATATTTGGTAAAGCTACAGCATCCAAAGAAAAAGCAAGATTCGGGTAAGCTTGAGTTTTAACCAGCACTTGATCTTGAGATAAACTTTCCTCATTCCAAAGCTTTAAATTTTTACCTGTAGTTTTATACTGTTGACAAAAACTTTCTAAATTTATAGTTAGAGGTTTATTTTTAATTAAAGCTGAAGAATTATTAATATTTTCGCTTTTTGAATGAGAACTTAAAGCTAATACACTACTACCAATAACAAGAATACCGCCGAATAGAGAAATATATTTTAGGAAATTATTTGGTTTGGGCTGCATAGATTTTAATATAAGGTTTTTTGTTTACCTGGTAGTAAATATGCACGCACCTGTTGCTTAAAACCGCACGTTGCTACAATTGAGAGAACCTCTGCAACGCAATGGCTCTGCTACATAAACCGGCAACCTTTCGGAGTTTAAGATATGTCTTTCGATTAATATAAAAACTTTAAATATAGGACTTCTCAAATGCAAGTCTATAAAATACAAAAAGGTTAAAGGTTAAAGGTTAAAGGTTCAAGGTTAAAGGTTAAAGGTTATTTTTTTACTCCTAACTCCTAACTCCTAACTCTTAACTAATTACGGATACAACTTATCACCATTTACGGAATCAAACACGTATAATTTTTGCAAATCTAATTGTAAATTCAATTTATCGCCGGAACGTAAACGTATATTGCCACCCGTTTGTACGTTCAATGTTGCCGAGCTACCTAATACAGCGACGCGAATCAGCGTTTCTCTTCCCAAAGGTTCGACTAATTTTACTTCTACTTGCAAATCCTCGGTTTGAGATTCGTCATTAATTTGTATATCTTCTGGACGAATTCCCAAATCAATATTTTGTCCTTTAGCTAGCTGTAATTTATTTTTGATATTTTCAGGAATAGTTAATAATTGATCCCCAATATCAAAACCCGCAGCAGTATACTTTGCCGGTATAATATTCATCGGCGGGTTTCCTAAGAAACTTGCGACCATACGGTTAGCGGGATGAGCGTAAATATCTTGAGGTTCGCCAATTTGCTGGATACGTCCCTCACTCAACACTACAATCTTATCCGCTAACGTCATAGCTTCTACTTGGTCGTGAGTCACATATACCGTAGTAATACCGATATTTTGGTGTAGCTGCTTTAACTCAGCCCGCGTATCGTCTCGCAACTGCGCGTCCAAATTTGATAAAGGTTCATCTAGCAAAAATACCTGTGGCTGTCTGGCGATCGCCCTTCCCAAAGCTACCCGTTGTTGTTGCCCTCCAGAAAGTTGTTTTGGTTTGCGCTCAAGTAAATTTTCTAAGGAAAGTGAATGGGCGACAGTTTCCACTCTTTCCCGAATAATTTTCGAGTCAACTTTCCGCATTTTCAACCCAAAAGCGATATTATCAGCCACGCTCATATGAGGATACAGCGCATAATTTTGGAAAACCATCGCCACATCTCGCGCTCTGGCAGGGACATTATTCATCAACTTGTCCCCAATAAAAAGTTTGCCAGAAGTAGCAGATTCCAAACCCGCAATAGTTCTTAAAATAGTAGACTTACCGCATCCCGACGGCCCCACCAAAACCCAAAACTCACCATCAGGAATAGCGAAAGTAATGTCATCTATAGCGGTGACATTGTTAAATTTACGCTTGATGCTTTCTAAAGTAACGTTAGCCATTTCAATTTTGGTAATTGGTAATTGGGCATTGGGGATTGGGCATTGGGCATTGGGGATTGGGCATTGGGGATTGTTTATTATAATAGGCAAAGTTCTATAACTTATTTTATATTTTCCATTAACTCATCAATTGTTTCTCCCTGAGAATAACAAGCTTTAAGTTGCGGAACTTCTCCAACATAGAATCCATCTTCATCGCGCTCAATAATCACATAAAATTCTTGTTTACTCGCATTTACCATCGTATTTTCTGATAATTCCTCACTCATAACTCTTAACTCCTAACTCCTAACTCCTAACTCTATTTTTCCCAAGCCGGATGAGATAGCAAAGAAGAAATAGTTCTAACTCCGCGTAGCTGATTCGATAAAGGTAAATGACCCCTGGGTGCATCTAAATTCCAGATAAATTCGTTGGGGTAGCGAGTCCAAGCATTACCTTTTTTCCAACCAATTTTTACCCAAAGATTTTCCCAATTTTTTCTTAAACCCAACCACATTTCTCGCTGTACGGAAAAGCCAAATTTTCCTTCGGAATGAATTAACCATAATTTATCAATGGTTTGCAAATCTGTAATGGGAAACCTTTGTACTTCGGAAAAATACAGCCATTTTCTTTTTACTGCTTCCTCTCCTGAAATTTCGCACATTTTTTGTAGCGTCAAACGGTCGGCTTCTTCAAATTCTTGGTTTGCTAATAGCTTTTGCAGTTGGGAATAATCAATATTGCATTCGGATTTTAGCGGTACAATTCCTTGAGGAAAATTACTATTTAAAAAATCTTTAGTTTCAGGAAAATCTGACTTATAAAGAACTTGATAGACTTTACCATCAACTATATTTGCTGGAATATCCCGACGCTTTAATAAAAACTCCATTAACACCTTTAATCCTTCTATACCAGAAGCCGCCAGTTTTTCCACCAACTGCTTTTGGTTTTTTTCAGACCCTTCGGTTAACTGGAGACTAAGGGATTCAATATCGCTGTTACTACCGTAGGAAATTGTGGGGTCTGTCATGCTTTTTTTCGTGAAACGCAATTCAATTAATGAACAAGCTTGTGAGGGCAATTTTTTTCAAGCAAAGACGATTTTTCAACTTGCAGCCAATTTATAGAGTACAAATTTGCTGCCATAGCTCCCGCTGCATTCTCGTCAGTACGGAATATTTTCTCATGAACTGCCTCCCAATTGCTCATAACTTTTTCCCACACAAGCTTTTTGTTCAGATTTTTTCTTTTTTCGGATGTCCTAATTACTTGTTTTGCTGTATATTCAAGGGTAAAGCACTTTTCCACATCTCAAAACGTGCTATCTGGGGAATTTTTAAACTGCAACTCCTAGTTTAATAAAGTAAGACGTGACAAAATTTGAAAGTCTTGCTGCTTAACCTCGATGGAGTGTGTAATGTACGAAAAACTTAAAGCCCCTACAAGCGGAGAAAAGATTACTTTTAAAAACGGTGAGCCACAGGTTCCCGATAATCCCATCATTCCTTTCATTCGCGGCGATGGTACGGGTATTGATATTTGGCCTGCTACGCAAAAAGTCTTAGATGCTGCTGTAAAAAAGGCTTATAACGGTAAAAAGCAGATTAACTGGTTCAAGGTTTATGCAGGTGATGAAGCTTGCGATTTATACGGTACTTATCAGTATTTACCAGAAGATACTTTGACGGCAATTAAAGAGTATGGCGTTGCTATCAAAGGACCTTTGACTACTCCTGTTGGTGGCGGCATTCGTTCTTTGAATGTAGCTTTACGACAAATTTTTCAGCTTTACGCTTGCGTGCGCCCTTGTCGCTACTATCCCGGTACTCCCTCACCTCACAAAAGTCCTGAAAAGCTTGATGTAATTGTCTATCGTGAGAATACGGAAGATATTTATTTGGGGATTGAGTGGAAGCAAGGAGATGAAATTGGTCAAAAACTGATTAAATTACTTAACGAGGAATTGATTCCCGGTACTCCCGAACATGGTAAAAAGCAAATTCCTTTAGATTCCGGAATTGGGATTAAGCCCATTAGTAAAACTGGTTCCCAGCGTTTGGTACGTCGCGCCATTAAGCAAGCTTTAAGTTTACCTAAAGAAAAGCAGCAGGTGACTTTGGTGCATAAAGGCAACATTATGAAGTACACCGAAGGAGCTTTTCGCGATTGGGGTTACGAGCTAGCAACTGCGGAATTTCGCGACGAATGCGTTACCGAAAGAGAATCTTGGATTTTGAGCAACAAGGAAAATAAATCCGATATTTCCCACGAAGACAATGCTCGTATGGTAGATCCAGGTTACGATTCCCTGACACCGGAGAAACAAAAGCAAATTGTCAAAGAAGTTGAAACAGTTCTAAATTCCATTTGGGAAACTCACGGCAACGGCAAATGGAAAGAGAAAATCATGGTTAATGACAGGATTGCCGATAGTATTTTCCAACAAATCCAAACTCGTCCCGATGAGTATTCAATTTTGGCAACAATGAACCTTAACGGCGATTATTTGTCAGATGCAGCAGCGGCAATCGTTGGCGGATTGGGAATGGGGCCAGGAGCCAATATCGGCGATAATGCAGCGATATTTGAAGCAACTCACGGTACAGCACCCAAACACGCCGGTTTAGACAGAATTAATCCCGGTTCCGTTATTTTATCCGGCGTAATGATGCTTGAGTTTATGGGTTGGCAAGAAGCAGCCGATTTAATTAAAAAAGGATTGGGAGAAGCGATCGCCAATAGTGAAGTTACCTACGACTTGGCAAGATTAATGGAACCAAAAGTAGAACCTTTGAAATGTTCCGAATTTGCCGAAGCCATAATTAAAAGGTTTTGAAAGTTAGGAACTCGCAGAGCTCGCGGAGTTAATCAACAATTATCCGTGGAATCAGTGTAATCCATTTAATCAGTGTTAGGAGTTAGGAGTTAAAAATTTAATAATCAATTTTGTAGGGTGTGTTATCGCGGAGCGTAACGCACCTTTTTTTGGTGAAGCTTCGTATTTTATAGATGTTATCGGATGATAAAAAGTTTAGTGGCTAAATTTTCGGGGTTAGTAACTGTTATCTAATTTCTACCCATAAATAGACATATTTACCCATATTGTCCAGATATCGTGTTAAGTGTGTAATACGTATTTACGTAAAGTCTGCCGTGGGAAGTATCCCCACGGCGAGCTTTACAGTAAAGCGATGGTTAAAGGTTGTTTATTCTACTAATGGTTGGCAACGGCTGCCAATTGAATTTTAAGAATTAATAAATTTAACATTTATACTATTAATGATAGTAATAAAAATGATATGTTTATATCTAATAATTTAAAAGATAGATGCCTTATATTTCTAAAACTTAAACTTGAAAACGTAAATTTCATACAATGTTACTCGGATTCAAAACAGAATTAAAATTAAATAACAATCAAAGAACTGTTTTACTCAAACATTGTGGAGTTTCTAGACATGCTTGGAATTGGGGATTAGCATTAACCCGCGCAATATTAGAGCATAATAAAATTAATCCTGATTCTAGAATAAAATTTCCAAGTGCGATTGATTTACATAAATACTTAGTGGCTTTAGTAAAATCAGGAAATCCTTGGTACTATGAGTGTTCTAAATCTGCACCGCAATCAGCATTAAGAGATTTATCTACTGCTTGGAAACGATGTTTCAAAAAAGTTAGTGGTCAACCCAGGTTTAAAAAGAAAGGTAAAAACGATTCATTTACTTTGGAAGGAACTTGTAAGACTATAGATAGTTTTACAATTCAAGTTCCAAGAATAGGCAAATTAAAAACATATGAGAAATTACCCCAACTAGATAAAATAAAATCTGTAACGATATCCCGACAAGCAGATAGGTGGTTTATTAGTTTTAAAATTGATACCCAAATCCAAGAAAATAATAATACAACTGTTGTAGGAGTTGATTTAGGAGTTAAGGCTCTAGCAACCCTATCGACAGGTGAAGTTATAGAATCCGCGAAAGCCTATCGTAAAAATAAGACGACATTATCACGATTGCAGTGGTTAAATCGCCATAAAATAATTGGTTCTAAAAATTGGAGAAAAGCTCAACTGAAAATAGCTCGACTTCATAGAAAAATTGCCAATATAAGAAAAGATACTATTCATAAATTAACTTCACTATTAGCCAAAAACCACGGAACGATAGTGATAGAAGATTTAAATGTATCTGGCATGATGAAAAATCATAAGTTAGCCAGTGCGATTTCTGATATGGGATTTCATGAAGTTAGGAGACAACTTGAATATAAATGTAAATTGTACGGCTCCAAACTAGTTGTGGTTGATAGATGGTTTCCATCATCTAAAACTTGTTCCAATTGTGGTCATAAAAAGGAAGTACTCTCTCTAAGTGAAAGAGTGTTTGATTGTAAGAACTGTAATTTTACGATTGACCGCGATTTAAACGCTGCAATCAATTTATGTAAGGCCGGAGGCGGAGCGTCTCCGGCTCCGCTGTCAGTTAGACAGTTTCAGCCTGTGGATGGGAAGTAGCCGACTACCCCAGCTTGAAGCAGGAAGTAAACACCAAAATTATATATGTCTATATATGTCTAGATATGGGCAGTTTTGGGTAAGTTTTATGTAACGGTGTACTTACCATGAATATAGTAGGATTGCCAACTACAGAACAGCTAAAAACTTGTTTTGTCCTCAGTGCTTCTATAACTAGTATGTATCAAACAATTAGTCTTATTCGGATAGATGAAAGGACAAAGAGAGTTTATTTTCTAGCTGGTGAAGAAATCGAATTATTAATTTTAGAAAATGGCGATTGGAGATTTGTACAATGAGTACTCCAGATTTTGACTCAATGAGTAGAGAAGAGTTACGTCAATATATTTTAGATAATCGTAATGATAAAGAAGCTTTTGAATTTTATTTGGATAAATTTACAAATCCAGATAGTCCAGTTTACCCAGCACCTCAATCATTAGAAGATATGAGTTATTTGCAAAAAATCATTCTTCAACATCAAGCAGATAAATAAAATTTTGTAATCAATTTTGTAGGGTGTGTTGTCGCAAAGCGCAACGCACCTTTTTTTACCGATCTTATCTTTTTTCTGCTTCTGTGATGACTTATGCATAACTAATGAGAAAATTAATATTCTCAAGGTTTACTATAAAAGACAGGGAGCAGCGTAAATAAGTGGAACCCACAATTGAACAGTTAAATTCTTTCTACAGATTGTGTGTTAGAACAAGTAACCTGCTAAAAACAGTTGAATTAACCAGATATGATACTAGAACCCAAAGAATAGTAGTGCTAATAGGAGAAACAATCCAAGTAGAAATTTTGACTAATGGAGAAATAATTTTACAATGAGCAATTTAGATTACAAACAATTAACCGAAGCTGAATTACGAGAACACATAAAATCTCATCCTCAAGATGAAGATGCATTTCAACATTATCTTTCAATTATGAGAGCAAAACCGGGGAGAGTTGTAGTTAGTACGGATGAACAATTAGAAGCTGAATTAAAAAAAAGATTGGCAAGTTGAAACTTATAAATATAGCAATTTTTGGTTGGGTAGAATACATTTAAAACCTCACCCTGTCCTCCGGACATCCCTCTCCTTATTAAGGAGAGGGAACGAGGGTGAGGTCGATTTGTATTGCACCCAAGTGAAAAGCGCTATATTCTATAGAAATTAACTTTCATTCTTGAACAAAATCATTTTCGTAGGGTGTGTTGCCGCAAAGCGCAACGCACCTTTTTCGTTTATACCGCTTAATTGCAAAATGCTTGAGATCGAAGCACTCTCAAACCAATGTCAAGATTTGAGAATTCAGGAATCCGCAAAATTAACACTGAAGTAAAGAAACGATAATGTTTGTATAAAAAAATGCATAA
>CAYMZW010000214.1:0-11368 GCA_964395005.1 uncultured Rivularia sp. | reverse complement strand
TCTCCCATTTCCAAACGAGAAATCGTTATGAGTATGATATTATTTGTAACAGTTCGTAATTAATATTCAAAGCATGGAAGCGTTGAAGGTTATAAAAGCCAGCGATAATTCCATGCCCAAAAAGTATAGTCCATTAGGAGAATTAATTATAATGCCCCTTACTTATTCATCAGAAGGATGCCTCCGTGTAGGTCAACAGGCTCCAGATTTTACAGCTACAGCAGTAGTTGACCAAGAATTCAAAACAGTTAAGCTTTCCGACTATCGCGGTAAGTACACCGTTTTGTTTTTCTATCCTTTAGACTTTACCTTTGTTTGTCCCACTGAGATTACAGCATTTAGCGATCGTTACGAAGAATTTAAAAAGCTTAACACTGAAGTACTTGGTGTTTCCGTTGACAGCGAATTTTCCCACTTAGCATGGATTCAAACAGATCGTAAGTCTGGTGGAGTAGGCGACCTAAATTACCCCTTGGTATCGGATATTAAAAAAGAAGTTAGCGCTGCCTACAACGTGCTAGACCCAGAAGCAGGCGTTGCTTTGCGCGGTTTGTTCATTATAGACAAAGATGGCGTTATTCAGCACGCTACCATCAATAATTTGTCTTTTGGTCGTAGCGTAGAGGAAACATTACGGACATTACAAGCCATTCAATACGTTCAATCTCACCCAGATGAAGTTTGTCCTGCTGGTTGGCAACCCGGCGATCAAACCATGAATCCCGATCCGGTGAAGTCCAAAGTGTATTTCTCCGCAATTTAGATTTTTTATCTTTAGATTAAAGTGTGGTTAATGGTAAAAAAATTACTATTAACCACATTTTAATTATTTAATAGCATCAAAAAATCTGTAATTCAGATGAGCAGAAATTAAACCATTCGATATACACGGATAAAAACTGAGAAAGATTAAATAGAGTACGCTAACCGCATCAAGCGCGTGAATTTCTATATTTTCAGAATAAAAGTATTTAAAATGTTAACTTCTACCGATTTTAGCGGCTTATTCAACGAACGTTTTGCACGTAACTTTTTACCAATTCCCGCAGAAAATAATCTCCAATTAGGACAACTAACACCTCAATTCCAGCTTCCTGATATCACAAATGGTAGCTTGGTGAAATTATCCGATTACCAAAACAAGCAACCAGTAATTGTAGCATTGACTCGAATTTTCACTGAAAAGCAATATTGCCCTTTCTGTTTTCCCCATATTAAAGCTTTGAATGAAAGCTACGAGCAATTTAAGAATCGCGGTGTCGAAGTTTTAATGATTACAAGTACTGACGAGCGTCAAAGTCAAATAGTTGTAAAAGATTTGAGCTTAAAAATGCCTTTATTAAGCGATCCTAGCTGTAAAGTGTTTCGTAACTATGGAGTTGGACAAGCATTAGGTGCGCCGTTGCCGGGACAATTTATTTTAGATAAACAAGGTAAGCTGATTTACAAGCATTTATTTTCCTTTTTAGACCATAATGCCAGTGTAGAAACATTGCTTTCTTATATTGATTTGAATTTAGGGAGTAGGGAGTAGGGAATAGGGAATAGGGAGTAGGGAGTAGGGAATAGGGAGTAGGGAATAGTGAATAGAGAAGATATATAACTGTTTTTGATTGGATTAGATACAGTTTCTATCTCTTATATTAGGGAATAGGAGATACAAAATAGAGAAGATATATAGCTATTTTGATTAGATTAAATACAGTTTCGATCTCTTATATTATGGGTAAAATTGTACGTATATGTCCTCAAAAACTTCATTCCAATAAAATGTTTACTTTTCTCTTCTGTTCCCTGTTCTCTGTTCCCTCTCTTGGTCAGCATTCCCTTGCGCCTTTCGGCGGCGCGGGGTCTGACCGCTATTCCCCATTCCCCATTCCCTTTTTATAATCTTTTTTAGCCATATTAATTACCAAATAACTGATTGCATTTAAAAACCCGATTTATTTTACAAATCGGGCTTTAATCAAATTAAAATTAAAATAGATAATTACTGTTTTATTATTCTTTAGAAAAAGAGCAGTGCTTGTCTACTCTTAATACAGGTGAACAATAGTTATAGTGTAAATTGCTGTAAGTTACTGCGGGGATTGAAGGTACGAATATCTCGGATTTTTTCATAATATTCCCTTTCCTCTTCGCTGAGATTTTTTGGTGTAGCAATGGCAATTTTAACTAATTGATCGGTGCGATCGCCTTTGGGATTTCGCCAACCTTTTCCACGCAATCTCAAAGATTGGCCCGCACGTACTCCGGGTGGAATTTTGACATCTACCATACCGTCGGGTGTAGGTACTTGAATTGTTGCTCCTAATACAGCTTCATCGGGAGTAATATCGACTTCACATAGCAAGTTATTGCCATCAAATTTAAAAAACGGGTGGTTTCCAAGCTGAACTACCAAATATAAATCGCCACGTCGTTTGCTCAAAGGGCTGAGTGGCCCCTTGCCTTTTACTCGTAAGCGACTACCAGGTTTTGCACCGGCGGGTATGCGAACATCAATAGTTTCCTTACCCAAGTTAAAGCGTTTTTGTACGCCATTGAAAGCTTCTGCATAAGTTAAAGTAATAGTGGCTTCGCTATCTTGAGCAGCATTTCCACCCATGTCTTGGAAACCACCAAAGTCGTTAAATCCACCAAACCCACCTGGTGAAGTGCGGTAAGAATAGCCTTGTGCCCCTCCACGACTGGCACCACCAAAACGTCCTAATAATTCATTAATAAAGTCATCAAAACTGCTGTACTGACCGAAATCAAAGCCATTCATGTCTACCCCAGCACCAGCAGCACCGCCAGGAAAACCTCCAGCCTGCTTCCAATATTGACCAAACTGATCGTATTTCTGACGCTTTTCGGGATCTGATAATACTTCGTATGCTTCGTTTACTTCTTTAAAACGCGCTTCGGCTTCTTTGTTGCCTTGGTTTACATCGGGATGATACTTACGGGCTAATTTACGGAAAGCTTTTTTAATATCGTCTTGAGAAGCGCTTTTATTAACTCCTAAAATTTGATAATAATCTTTGAAGTCGGTTGCAGCCATCTACTAGCCTCCTAATTGTTGTATTTCCAATAATTTTTTCTATGTATGAATTGAGTCAATATACCGCGCGGAAAGTAAGTTACAGATATTTGGACTCTGACTTTAAATTAACAAATATTAAATAATTACTAGGTGCGGTTCTTGCTAGTAAGGAGCAGTGAAATTTCCGTACTATCTAAGGATAAATATTGTCCAATCGAGGGAAAACATATTTTTACTTTTTTTACTCATAGCTCAGACAAAAGCCCCCCTTTTTTAAGGGGGGTTGAGATCGTAATTAGATGTTTTAGACTAAAAGGTTTTATATATTGCCTTTTGCCTGCCTTCTAAATAGATTTTAAACTGCGTAATTTACCGATACTTGAAACCATTCAATGTTCGATATTTTACTAAAAATCCTGATGATATACGAACATTAATCTTGGCGATCGCCCTACCACTAAATAATTGTTTTGTCTGCTATCACCGCATTTTTGATGACTACTATAATGCCGCTACGGATATAGAACCCTTCTTCTTCACGGTCGGCTTCCTCAACGTTATCTTTGTTGATAATTTGTACGTCGCAACCGATATGAGCGTTTTTATCAACGATAGCGCGGCGAATTGTAGTGTTTGCTCCGATACCTAAACTAACAGGACCGTCGGTACAGTCGGACTGACGTTCTGCATAAGGCTCGTAAAAATCCGAACCCATAATCAAGGTATCTTCGATATTACATCCAGATTCAACGCGGGTTCGCACTCCTAAAACGGAATTCACAATCCGGCAATCTTTGAGAATACAACCCTCTCCAACCATTGATTGCGATATCTGGCAATTTAATAGCTTAGAAGGAGGTAAATAACGAGAACGAGTGTAAATCGGAGCTTCTTCATCGTAGAAACTAAAAGGAGGTGTGGGCTGCTCGGTTAATGCCAGGTTTGAATTGTAAAACGCTTCGATGGTTCCAATATCTTCCCAATAGTCATCGAATAAGTAAGCTTGAATGTTGTATTTATCTAATGCAGAAGGAAGAATTTCTTTACCGAAATCGGTTTGGTCTTTTGACTGGTTTAGCAAGTCGATTAGAACTTGTTTTTTAAAGACATAAATCCCCATTGAGGCTATGTATGGCTTTTCTTTGGCTTGATCTGCATCTAAGCCAAGTACAGTTGTATCAACAGCCATTTTCTTTAAAGCTTCACCTTTAGGTTTTTCGCTGAAGCTGACAACTTTGCCACTATCGTCAATTTTTATTAAGCCAAACGCGGAAGCACCACGTTCGCTCATCGGAACCACGGATAAAGTCACATCAGCTCCAGTTTCCCGATGACGTTCGACAAATTGCCGATAGTCCATGCGATAGAGGTGATCGCCGCTGAGAATAAGATATTCATCTATATCCCACTCTTGAAAAAGCCACTGATACTGACGCACCGCATCGGCAGTACCTTGGAACCAGTTTGAACTGTTTGGGGTTTTCTGCGGGGCTAAGACTTCTACGAAACCTTCGGTAAAACCAGAAAAACTGTAAGCGCGAGTCAGGTGACGGTTGAGCGAAGCCGAGTTGAACTGCGTTAAAACATAAATTTGAAATATTTCTGAATTGATACAGTTACTAACTGGAATATCTATTAAACGATATTTACCCGCTAAGGGTACTGCTGGTTTAGCGCGGAACTTTGTTAGCGGATAGAGGCGGGTACCCGCACCACCACCAAGAATGATACCTAAAACTTTTTTCATTGATATTTCTCCAGACTGCCGTATCTGCTTTCACTAATCAGTTTATGACTGTGTGTGACAGCTCGCACAGGGGGAATCAAAGATTAAGGTAAGTTAATGAAAACACTATACAGTAGTGAGAATAAGACTTTCGATAATTTTAGAACAGAAAACAATGTATAAATTGACGTTACAAATTATCAAGTAACTACATTTTGCCTATCCTAATCCCCGTTTAGCAAACGCAATTCTTTAGAAAGCTTGAGATACTTTACCCAAGGCTGTTCCGAAAGTTGAGAAACTGCATTTAGCGATAGTGTTGCCGTATACACATCTTTTCCAACCGCGATCCCACTGACACCCAAACTTTCTAGCATCGCAGTTGCCTTAGAGTCTATAGGTGATTCTGTATGAATAAAAACTACCAAACAAGGAATTGATTGGTCTTTATTTTTTTTCAGTGCCAATATCAGAGCGGTATCTAGCTTACTAAAGTTCATAAACTGTTAATGAATTAGGGGCAGGTAATAGTAATCTTACTTGCCCCTTTTTAAGCCTATCAAGTATAAAGTTGATTCCAATCCATCCTTATGTAGACCTTATTTCAATTGATAGGCTTAAAAATACTGACCTATTGCAAATTGCCAAATTACAGATTTTCGGCGTTAATCAATCCTAAGCCCCATTTCTTATCAAATTCTCCTTTTTGCTTTCCTGGAATAGAACTATTTTTGTAAAGTAGTTCTTTTAAAGCTTCTGGATCGAGTTTGGGGTTGCGCTGTAATAGTAGTGCTACTAAGCCGGTAACAAAAGGTGTTGCCATACTCGTACCTGCTAATGCAACAAACTTAGAATTAATAATCATCGACCGATCCAAATCGGCATCGCTAGAAAGGGCTGAAACTATCATTGCTCCGGGTGCGGCAATATCCGGCTTTTGAGCGCCATTGCGTAAAGGTCCTTCACTGCTAAACTCGGAAATAGTATCTACCTCTAAGCCCATTTTGCGTTCTTTGCCATCAATATCAATATATTCAGCCTTTGTAGTATACGAAGCAACTGTAACAGCACTTGCGGCACATCCGGGAGAACCAATTTTCACAGAATCAGCGATACTTTTACCTGTAAAAAATACAGAACTCACATCATCTAAAGTCCAAACGTCTACACGGGTATCTTTTGAAGATGTATTGCGTAACCTTAACTGCCATACACCACCGGGTACGGGCTGATTGAATTGTCCATCACCACTACCACGTATTTGCACAAAGAAATTGTAATCGCCGTTGATTGGATCTTTGCCCGGTGTGACTATTTCTATTTTTGCATCCGATAAGTTATATTCTTGTGAAGGATTATCGTCAGTAATAACTGGTTGGAAAGGTGTCACAAAACCGTTGGGACTCCTCACCGAAACTTCTAGTTCGGATTCTCGCGAATACCAACCGTTTAACCATACTATTCCTACCTGATTTAATGGCGCAGAAAAACGCATGGTTTTCATCTCACCAGGGCTAACGTTAGTTTGACCGTGAATATTATCATTACCTTCGTTACCCGCAGCAGCGCAGACAATCCTTCCTGGGCCAGTTTCAGCGTTGATAATTTTTGACAGAGAATCGGTACCATCATGGCCGTCAGCGTGTCCGCCCAAGCTCAGATTAACTACCGCTGGCAGCCCCATTTCACCAGCTACTCGAAAAACATAGCGAACTGCATCAGCGATATGAGCATCCTGTAAATCGGTTTTAACAATAATAAATTGCGCTTCGGGTGCAACCCCGCAAAATTGTTCGTCAGAACCCCCAGCAATACCCGCGACGTGAGTACCGTGTCCGTCGGTATCGAGAGACATTGACAGATGTTTATCTTCTAGCTCGGCACCGTATCGGCCTTCTGCAACTCCCTTCCCCGATAATGTTTGATCCCAAATACGTAAAATACGTCCGGCGAAAGCTGGATGTGCTGGATCGATACCGCTATCAATAATACCCATGACTACGCCTTTACCGCTCAATTGCGAGTTTTTTTGCACAAATGAAGGTAACTCTACTTTTTCCGGCGCAACATCCATCCGCCAATGCAATTTTCGCGATGGCTTAATACGCTCGATAGCTGGCTCTTCGGATAAAAGGTCTAATCTTTCAATAGGTAAAAAAGCGGTTCTTACTTTACCTCTATTTTGATTAATCTTAATTCCGTATTGTGATAAGTGACTCAAGTCTGCTTGTTCGTCGCAGTATATAAAAACTACACTGCGAATTGGCTTCAAAGCACTTCTAGGAGAAACTATACCAAGCGAACGTTTGTGAGTTGTTAATGCCCTTCCTCCTTCTCTGTGATAGTCCGAATAAGCTAACAATATTCCAGGAGAAAGTTTTTCGTGTCTCATATTAACCTCTATTTAAGCTTAAGTGTTGCAAGATTTTACTAGGATAAGTCGTTTAAATTACATTCGCCACAAGTATTTTTTGCGTTTAGTAAATCATCAAATGATGACGATATTTTTCTTTAATCAGAAAAAATTTATTCACAGGAAAATATACTTCGTATGTTCAATAAGCTAATAACACTGCTTCGTATTTTCATCTGTTTAATTAATACACAAATTGACTTGATGATTACAGATAATCGAATAAAATCAGAGGATAAACTCGTTCATGCGGAGCGTGTCAGGGAGGTTTCCGCAGTTCGAGGGGACTACCGCCGCGTTGTAGCAACAGGAGTGCGGTAATAAAGCGCCGGATACTTTTAAAACATCCTCTAAAAAAAAAAATTTTTTCTAACTTCTCTCAAGTTTTTGCAAAATGTAATATATAAAATTATTCATTTACAACACGTTATCATGTCATAGTTTTAATACTTTTTTATGCATAAACGAGATGTATTACTAAGTCTTTAGTGGGGAAATATTTTTATCAAAACAACTTCGAGTAAATTCTTTCTTCGCTATGCACAAATATTTACTAATTCCAACTATAGTTGCATCATTTTCGTTTTCAAGTAAGCAAGCATAAAGTTCGGAACTAAATAGTTACAAAGACTACCTATTTTCTTGTAAATATAATTATTTATTTAAAGCCATACTTAGAACAATTGTTTCATTAGTTTATTTAAATCTATTTAATTAGGACGAATCATTATCCATCTAGAGTTATAGACTTCAGTATTTTCTCTATATACACTAGTATAAGTTATTTGGTATACTTCTTATTGAAGATTGTAATTAACTTACTTGGCTTGCGATCGAATTTGATGCAAACATAATATAACGAGGAACTTTAGTTGTATCTGTTTAATATGCTCAGTCATCCTTAATTATTTAATTATTCCAATACCCCATCAACATAACTGCTTATATAAAAGAGGGAAATAAGTTTTCAACCTATTGAATGGAATTAAAATAATTGTCACAAAAATTAGTAGTTTGAATCGATGATACAGTGGTTGCATAAGAAGTAAATACTGATTGTAATATGATGTATTAATATGAAAAAAATTAACAATTAAGTAGTTGCGACTTTAGTTAAACAAGAGATATAAAATATAATAAGAGTAAAAAAAAGTAGCTATCTATAATTAATTTTTTTCATATAAAATGTTGTTTTTAGCTTAGATATGATATTCTAATTATTTTAAATAGCGATTAATACAATATTAACAAAGCTAATTATGAATACTTCATAAAACTGCATATAGTTTCAGAAGAAATTTAAATAACTGCATTACCTATATATTAAGTAGTTGATATTAGCTTTATTATAAAACAATAAGTAAATTGATATAAATATATAGGTCGAGCATTTACAGCAATCATCAATTACTACGGTGATACTAATAGTTGGTTAACTTATATGCTTGAAAGCGAGACTGGTTTGTTCTTATATGACAAAACATAACCTACAAACACTACTCAAGCTGAAAAAAGTAAATCGACAGATTTATTGTCGAATTTCTCTAAATAATTTACGAGTAATTTGCATAGATAAAATCGATTGGGTATCTCATATTTATCAAGAGATACTGTTTGAAACGGACAGCTTAAGAAAATAGACATTACTTAGTCCAATGTTGAATAAATCAACTTGTTTTACTGTTCCCAAAAGTATTGGAAGTAGTTTTATTGATGATTTGAGAAGCCAGCCACAGTATCATGCAGAGCAAAATAAAATTAATATTAAAGATGATGTAAAAGTGATTAGGGCAAATAATCAAGCTTATCTCGAAGCACTTATTAATGTAGAAGCTGCTTTACAAACTTTTAACGGAAGCGATGAATGCTATGCAAAAATTTTGTCAATTTTAAGATGCGCTTATAAACCTAGTAGAATTTATGTATGTGAAATTAATAAATCAAAAAATGGCGATTTATTAATAGATCGAAAAGCTGAATGGTATGATACGGCAACTGTATCTCATACCGATAAAATACTCATACAAGATAAGCCAATTGCAGAAATTTTTCCTAATTTGTCGCAGAGATTAGTGCGAGGTGATATTGTATGGAGCAATTTAACAGAACTTAGTCTCGAAGAACAAAAGTTTTTTGAAGCTAGAGGAATTTTTTCTATTTTACTTTTACCTTTTATGGTTAATGATGAGTTTTTCGGTTTTATCGCATTGGAAAACTGTTTATATAAAGCATGGCAATCAACAGAAATTACATTTTTGCGAGCTACAGTTCTCGCTATTTCTCTTGCTTGCAAAAACTTGATTACAAAACAATTTTTAGACAAAACGATTCAACAAGATCAAATATCAAATTTAGAATTATCAAATAAAATTGATCGAGTTACCGTTGAATTACAAGGGGAGATTGGTAAAAATGACTGCATACAAAAAAAATTAGAAAAATCCGTCTCTTTACAAAAAACAATATTAGCAACTACTGCCGACGGTATTTTATTCGCAGATAGTAAAGGTTGCATTTCTGGCTACAATAATAAGTTGGTGCAAATGTGGGGCATTCCTCAATCGTTAATTAAATCTGGTAATCATACCCAGGTATTAGAATTCCTAACCAATCAGCTAAAAGATAACAAAGAATATTTGATTTATAGTTCGCAGCTAGAAGCTTATCCCGGCGCTGAAATCTACGATTGGATTGAATTTAAAGATGGTAGGACATTCGAGCGTTATTCACAACCCCAATACATTGGTGGTGAAATTGTAGGTAGAGTTTGGAGTTTTCGGGATATTAGCGAACGTTTTCAAGCAGAAGCGAAAATACGACATCAAGCCAATCACGATCTTTTAACCAATTTACCTAATAAAATGCAGTTTTCCCAAAGACTGCTGGAGTCTTTAATAAAAGCTAATTTGTGCAAAAATAAAGTAGCAGTATGTTTTTTGGATTTAGATAGATTTAAAATTATCAACGAGACGTTAGGCCATAAAATCGGTGACAAATTATTACAAGCTGTTGCCCAACGTTTGAATAAGTGCTTGAACTCCGGAGATACAGTTGCTAGATGGGGGGGTGATGAATTCACTTTGCTTTTATCTGAGATTGGTGATGCGCGAGATGCAGCTGGCGTTGCCGAAGAAATTTTAAACATTTTAAAACCAGCATTTTTGATTGACAATCATTTTTTACATATCAGCACTAGCATCGGAATTGCTATTTATCCCAACCACGCAAAAGATGGAGAAACTTTAATTAAAAATGCCGATGTTGCATTAAATCACGCAAAATTGCAGGGAAGAAACCACTATCAAGTTTATAGTTCGACTATTAATTCTCAAGCTGAGGAGTTACTTAATTTAGAAAACAGTTTACATTATGCTATAGAGCGAGATCAATTAAGATTGTATTACCAACCTCAAGTTGATATTACAACAGGAGAGATTTGTAAGTTTGAGGCTTTAATACGCTGGCAACATCCGAAATATGGATTAATTTCTCCTGCCAAGTTTATTCCTATTGCTGAAGAAACTGGACTGATTATACCTATGAGCGAATGGGTTTTAAGAACTGCCTGCGCTCAAAACAAAATTTGGCAAAGTGTTTTGGGGAGTTCACCTATGAGAGTCGCGGTTAATTTGTCTGCAAGACAATTTCAGCAACCAGACTTAATTGAAACTGTGCAACGTATATTAAGAGAAACTCAATTATCTCCACAATATCTGGAGTTAGAAATTACTGAAAGTGCTGCGATGCAAAATGTTGATTTCAGTAAAGAGATTTTAACCGATTTATGTGATATGGGTGTTTCTATATCTATAGATGACTTTGGAACCGGGTATTGTTCGTTTAATTATCTCAAACAGTTTCCGATTCATTGCTTGAAAATCGATCGCTCTTTTGTGAAAGATTTAACTAACGATACTAATGATGCGGCTATAGTTACAGCAATGATTGCTTTAGCACATGGACTAAATCTTTCTGTTGTTGCTGAAGGTGTAGAAACTAAAGAACAACGCAATTTGTTACGAATTTTAGAATGTGAATTAATGCAGGGAAATCTTTTTAGCCCTGCTGTTTGCGCCCAAGAAGCTACAGAATTACTATTAAAACCTAAATCTCGATTTATTAATACTTCTGTTTTAGCGGCTTGAGAAGAGTTAGGAGTTAGGAGTTAGGAGTTAGGAGTTAGGAGTTAGGAGTTAGGAGT
>CAYMZW010000213.1:0-11386 GCA_964395005.1 uncultured Rivularia sp. | reverse complement strand
TTGTTGCAGTTGTTAATAACAGCCAGATGACATTACATATTCGTCAGCTTGACGGAATCAATTCCCATCACATTATTGAAGCGACATTTAAAGCTTTTGCTAGAGCAATGCGAATGGCGACAGAAATTGACTCAAGGCGGGCAAGTACTATACCTAGTTCTAAAGGGGTTTTGTAAAGGTTAAGCAATTTTAGATTTTAGATTTTAGATTTTGGATTAAAGTTAAGAGTAATAAGTTAGGAGTTATGACTTAGGAATTAGGAGTTAGAAGTTAATATTTTTGGCGTTATCTGTTTCTTCTCTGAATCTCCTTTATTCATACAACCTGAGTTGTTTGGATAGATAAGAATCGCCGTTCTTCTAGGGCGGCGAGGATGTCAACTGACAAAAGGTTGGCCCCATAGCGATTATCCCCTGATAGACTTTGGCGAAATTAAGCTAAATCGCAATCCTGAAAATTACTTTACGGATATTGAGAAGGCTGCCTATTCTGGGGGATGGCAACGATTCGTGAAATTTACTCCCATATCCTCCTTAAAGCTTCTGTAGACAATACTTTTAGCCTTCAAATATCTTGACCAAAACATTACAAAAAAACACGTTAAAACATTACAAAAAAACACGTTCGATTCTTTAGGTAAAAGCTTTTCGATAAACTAAGACAAGAGACGAGTTAAGAAACAAAAATGGGGAAAGAATTCCTGAATAATGATTGAATCTTTAAGAAATAAAGTGCGAGATTACCTGCCAAAAAACGGAAGTGGGAGCGCATTTCATCGTTTTTCCGAAGATATTTTTTGCATCAAAGAAGCAGATATCTCTGGGTTGAACGAAACACTTTATGAGCCAGCATTATGCATCGTACTCCAAGGTGCAAAGCAAACAAGTTTGAACAATCGCACTCTTCAATTATCACCTGGCGATTCTGTCATAATAAGTCATCACGTACCTGTGTTTGCAAAAATCACGCAGGCATCTGTTGAGATTCCCTATCTCGCACTGATTATAAAAATAGATCTGAAAATTATTCGGAGCCTTCATTTTGAGATTGAGCGAATCATTGAAAAACAAGAACGTGCTTTTGCTGTTGATTCAGGAAAAGCGGATAGTGCGCTTATAGATACTATCAGTCGTCTCCTAACAACTATGGAAGATCCGATAGAAGCCGAACTTATTAGTCCCTATCTTTTTAAGGAATTACACTTACGAGTGCTGCGGTCTGTCCATGGCGGAATGCTTCGCCAAATGATCCCAAGTAACAGCGCAGCCAACAAAATTGCCAGAGCGATAAAATACATTCGAGATAATTATCGTGCTGGACTCCTTGTCGCTGAAGTTGCACGTGAAGTTAGCATGAGTGAGTCGTCTTTTTACCAAAAATTCGGCGAAATAACAGGGACTACCCCGCATAAGTATCAAAAAACCCTACGTCTTATGGAGGCTCATGCTCTTCTTTCATTAGATGGGTATTCTGTTTCTGCCGCAGCTTTTGCCGTCGGCTATGAGAGCGCAAATCACTTTAGTAGGGACTATTCAAAAAAGTTTGGAATCCCACCGAAGGAAGCCAAATCTATTGAAACGTGAACTGTGAAAATATCTTTGTTATAGTAGAGGATTTGGCTAATCGCTTACGGATAAAAAGTGGCAGTTCATCAAAGCGATAGTTGCCGCTTAGAACATTGATTTTCAGTCATATACGAACTTTTGATTTGTGGCGATTGCAGTGCATAAAGAACACTCAGAGCGTCTGGCACAGTTACACGTCAGACGTTGACTTATATCTTATAAAACTCAAGATCTGGACCAGCGAAGGGGGCTAATGCATCAATCCGTTTCTGAAGTTCGGCTTGGTTCCAGTTCCATGTTTCTCGTGCTATGGCAGCATTTTGAGAAACCTGTTGAACACTTTCCATACCGCTGACAAGGCAAGTGACAGGCAGAGACCATGCAAAGCCGAAGGCATCCTCCAAGGAAATAACTTTCGGTATTACTGGCTCAAGGGAGACTTCTGTACGTCGCCAGCCCTGGTTTCCTCCGAAGAACCGTCCGTAAGCCAGCGTTTTCATGGCCAGCACGCCGATGCCAGCTTCCACGCACTTGGGCAGCACGTTGGTAACAAAGCTCTTAAAGTTAGGGTCGGCAGGGTTGACTGGTATCATCGAAGCAGCCATTTTCACCCCCCGTTTTTCAACCTCCTCCAGCATCTTGAGATGACCTTCAAAGGAATCATGTCCAGTAAAACCAATGTGCCTGACCTTTCCCGTTTCCTGAGCCTCAAGCAAGGCTTCGAGTATACCGTCTTTGACGCGCTCTTCTACACGTTCTGCGGTTTCGAGGGCATGCACCTGCCACAGGTCTACGTAGTCGGTCTTCATGCGAGAGAGGGAAGCATCAAGATCCGCTAGGGCATCCGCCTTATTTCTGGCCAAGGTTTTAGTCATGATGAAGGAAACATCTCTGTACTTGGGAGTAAGGAATTTTCCAAAGCGTTCCTCTGCTACTCCATCACTGTATAGGGGGGCATTGTCGAAGAAGCGTATTCCCTCCTCTAAAGCTTTTTCGATGATAGCCTGTGCGTCCCTTTCCGAGGCTTTCCCTATGTGGTCTCCACCCGCCCCCAGGTTGGTCACAGCCGGACCGGACGCTCCCAGATTTCGCAAAGGCAGGAGCTTGCCTAGTCTGTCGGAGGAGGCTTCAACGGCGGTCTTGTCCTTGCCATTAAAACAGCCAGACACCGTTAAACTGGCGGTAAAGCCCGCCAGCATAGCGATTAACTCCCTGCGATTTAATTTAGCCATGCCCATATAGTTTCGATAAATACTTTATTCGACTTTACCGAATTTATCATTGTCAGCCGCGCTGCACTTATCTAAACTTCCGCGATTCATGCCAAATTCTCTATAAATGCAACATCGGCATAATATGTTGCTGCATCGGACACTTCAGTTGTTCCAATCTTGCTACAACTGAAGTTTTTTATCGTGTACAAATGACCATATACGGAGCGGTATCCTTACTCATTGACTACATATCTTCCGCAATTCCTTCTCTTCTGGATTACTTGCTAAATAATCTCGCAACCAATAGCAACCCATTTTCATTAAGTCCTTCTTTTCTAAATCTAATTTCCACAGCTTAACGGTGTTATCGTAACTAGCGGAAACAAGACTTTTACTATCGCTACTAAAGCTAAGACTGACAATTGAATTGCGATGTCCTTCTAAAGTATTAAGTAAATCACCATCGGGAATATTCCAAATTTTAATAATATTATCGCTGCTAGCAGATGCTAAAGTTTTACCGTCGGGGCTAAATTTTACTCTTCTGACATCGCTATCGTGAGCTTCAATTGTTTTAATTAAACTACCATTTTGACGATTCCACAGTCTAACAGTGCTGTCATTTCCTCCCGAGGCTAAAATTCTAAAGTTTGGGGTTTAGTATTGCTATCGGTTGCATTTTCTAAATTCCACAATTTAATTGTACTATCGGAACTAGAACTAACTAATTGTTTACCATCGGGTGTAAATTCAACTGTCCATACGGGGCTACGATGACTTCTTAAAGTTTGCGTTTCTTTTCCGGTTTTTATATCCCATAACTTTATCGAACCGTCCTCACTAGCAGAAGCAAGGCTGAGATTATCGGGATGAAAATCAACGCTTCTGACGGTACGTCTATGACCTTTTAAAGTTTTTAATAAACTACCGTCTTCAACTTTCCATAATTTAGCAGTTTTATCGTTACTGGTAGAAGCTAGAACTTTACCATTACGATTAAATTTAACTGATGTTACCCACCACCTACGACCTTTTTTAGTTCGATGAGCGGGAATAGATTTAATTAAAGTTCCATTTTCAGGATTCCATAACTTTATCCAACCACGAGAATCAGAAGAAGCTAAAATTTTACCATCCGGGCTAAAATCAACGCTTCTAACCCAAGTTTTCTTGTGTCCGAAAAGAGTTTTTTTTAACTTTCCATCTCCAACATTCCATAACTTAACGGTACTATCGAAACTGCTAGAAGCAAGAGTTTTACCATCCGGGCTAAAACTTAAACTCCAAAGTCTGTCTTGATGTCCTTTCAAAGTCTTTAATAGTTTTCCGTTAGATGCTTGCCATATTTTGATAGTTTTATCGAAACTCCCAGTCGCAATAATTTTACCATCCGGACTAAAACTAACTGCCATAATTACACCGTCATGACCCTGAAAGCTCCGCAATTCTCGAACGTTGTAAACAGTTTTTTCTAAAGCCGAAATAATTTGCGATCGCACTTTTCGAGGAACGGTGAAATTTTGTTCTAAAACACGTAATTTTTCTCCTGCTTTCAAAGCTTGTATCAATGCTTTAAAGGGGCTAGTTTCATAAATTATTTTGGCTTCAGAAGCGTCTAAAGATAATTTTGCAACTGATAAATCCTGTCTTGCTGTTCTAATCTGTAACCAAACTGCAATTGCGGTTGTTACAGAAATAAATAAAATAACTCCACCAACGGTGACAATTTTTTTGGCTTTCTGCTGTGCTTTATTTAAAGTATCGTTAGCTTGAGCTAATATTTGACCTTCTTCTTCTTTGATTTCTAAATCTAATTTGATTGTTTGTTTTTCTAAATCTTGACTAGCAGATAAAAAACGATAATCTAAGGAACTCAAATTTTTATTGCTAGCCCAGAATAGAGCATCTTGTAATGCTTGTCCTCGTAAAAGTCGAGATTCATCTTGATAGTTAGAATTAACCCAATTATTAAAGCTTTGAGAATAAGGACGTAATTTTTCTAGTTGTTTTTCAACCCATGCTTTATTAAAAACTAGTTGATAAATCCGATTGTATACTCGTAATTTACCTTGTTCTTGAACTACTAAACCAGATAAACGTAAATCAGTTTGTTCGAGACTTCCATCTGCAATCACTTCCCCTTGCTGTAAAATTTGTTGATAAATTACTAATAATCTTCCAGATTTTTGTTCGTTACGCAGGATTCTATCTCGAATGGTCTTTAAATGTTCGGGTTCGTCTTGTGCTTCCCAGTTTTCGACAACGGATTTTTGTACTATCTCTTCAACTAATTGATTTGCACTAATATTATTTGTATTTTGATTTTTGCTTTGACTTTTAATAATTAACTGACACAGCTTTTGCGATAAAAAATGGACTGGTGACAGTAAATCTCGTCTTTCCTTCCACCAACTTCGCCACTTTATCTTTTTATTTAAATTACAGCTACTAACTAAAGCTTGAACAATTCCAGCGTACCATTTCTCAGCAGTGACATCTTCCTTACCAATTCCGGTTAAATCAATAAAAGCACAAACAAAACCTTGCTCTTGCAACTTTTGCATTGTTTGGACTCTTAAACTAGATTTACCCATCTGTCGGGAATTGAGTACATAACAAAATTCACCAGCTTTTAAGCTTTGATAAAATTCTGCATCAGCTTCACGACTGAAATAACAAGAAGCATCAGCAGCTAGACTTCCACCAACCTGATATTCGTATTGAGATGGTGATTGAGTCATGGATTGTAGAGCTACAAATGTTTCCCTAACTATAATATTTATCTAAAAAATTATTTTAATCCTAAATAAATAATGGTTATGCAAATTGGGATAAAAAAATTCCCATGACACCTCGTTCTCGTTCCCAAATTGGTAGCGTTTCCAAAGTCTTGGTCGCAGCAGGAATGATAAAACTAGTTGAACGGGGAAAAGTTTCTTTACAAACTCCCATCTACGGTAAAAATGGTATTTTAAAAGGTACAGCTTATCAAAAAGCAATACGTCAAGGGGCCCGTCGTCACCGTCTAATTATTGATATGGCTGTCGGTAAAAATAATCGAGTTTTTACTTGGTATTTTGATGGAAAGGTAACTCAAGGTAATTCTAATGATTTAGATAAATATTCTCAACCACAAAACTTTAGCTTACCACCGGGACAAAGTTTTAATAACATTACTGCAATCGCAAAAGGAGGAGCGCAAAATCGCGTTTATACTTGGTACGATGATGGCGAACTCTTCCTCATGAATAAACTTTTCTCAAATTAAATTGTTATTCTCACTATACAACTGGGTATCTTGTAAGTAGTTTAGCGTTTTGTGTGTTCTAATGAAGTCTGTTGAAGAGACTACGTTTTCTGCTGATACAACTCAAGATTCCCCGGTAGTTCTAACTTCGGAACTACGGAAGGTTTACCGCACTGGTTTTTGGATGAATCAAAAAATCGTGTCTCTCAAAAGCTGTTCGTTAAAAGTTTACCGTGGAGAGACTTTTGGTTTGCTCGGACGAAATGGTGCTGGTAAGACTACCCTATTAAAATTACTGCTAGGAATTATCCGTCCAACTTTTGGTAGAGGTTTATTATTGGGTAAACCACTTGGCGATCGCGCTGCTAAGCAAAATATCGGCTATTTACCGGAAAATGCTTACTTGTATGACTTCCTCACTGGCTGGGAGTTTTTGGTTTGGAGTGCGAATTTATTCCAAATTCCCAAAAAGGTGCAAAAACAACGCATCCCTGAATTACTGGAATTGGTTGGCTTATCTAAATTCGATGCTCGCAAAAAACAAATGCGGCGTTACAGCAAAGGAATGCAGCAGCGTGTGGCAATGGCGCAAACTTTAATTAACGATCCAGATTTGATATTCTTAGACGAACCAATGTCTGGTTTAGATCCCGTAGGGCGCTACCAAATGCGCGAAATTATTTTAAACCTGAAGCAGCAAGGTAAGACAATTTTTTTCAACAGCCACATTCTTAACGAAGTAGAATTAATTTGCGATCGCATTGCGATTCTTAATAAAGGTGAGTTAATTTGTTCTGGTAATATTTCACAATTATTAGGAACACCAAACACATATCGAGTCAAAGGTAAAGGTGGCGATTGGGAAAGTTTACAAAAATGGATGCCCAATCTCCAATCTTTAGCCGACGGCTGTTGGCAAGGTGAGTTAGAGGGAGAAATGTATGATTTTCTCGCTAGTCTTCGTTTAATGGGGGGATATCTACTTACCTTAAACGCCTATCGACCATCTTTAGAAGAGTTTTTTATACAAAAAATTCAGGGGCTTTAATAACTAAAATTATTTATTAATGCTATCTTTTCTTTCTATTACCTGAAAAGTTTTCCTTACTTTCTTTTACTACTATTTTATACCGACAAACGTAACTACAGCTATGGTCAATTTTTGTTTTGTACAGAACTTAAGAAAAACGAATTTATCTTCATTGAAACTGCAAGGCGTAATTCATCCGCATGATGTAATCTTAATTTAGGAAATAAGAATAATTTGTATATTTAAAAAATGTTATTAAGCAACCGATCTTAATGCAATATGATGTATTCTTTCTCACTAACCGTAATTATTCTGTATAAGTCCGAATGAAACTTTATATTAACTTTATGAAAAATTCAAACTCTTTAGATAAATTCCCTATATCAAATCCCGATTATTCTTGAAAATAAAAGTGTCATGGAACTTGAATACTTAAGTATAGTCAAGAATATAAAATGTTAAGACGGCGGTTTACAAATCTGAATATCAATGGTGAATATGCTTAACACAGGTCTATTAAAATTTGTTGCCCGACCATTAGCAGGTGTAATGTTACTAACTGCCGTTACTGTTGCTTTGGAACCAGTTAATCCAGTTGTAGCGCAACAACGAATTAGGTCAAGCTACGCATTGGGTGGGGGCGATCGCATCAAAGTCAACGTATTTGAAGTTCCAGATTATACTGGTGAATACGTAATTCCACCAGGTGGAGCAGTGAACCTACCTTTGATTGGTAGCGTTCAGGTGGAGGGGCTGACCACGGAAGAAGCTGCTGATGCAATATCCGAGAAATATCGTCGTTTTCTCAGACGACCAATTATTTCCGTAAATTTATTATCACCTCGTCCTATCAACGTATTTGTGGCCGGGGAAGTAACTCGTCCAGGGGCTTATACACTCAGCTTGCAAGGTGGTGCGGGTCAAGACCCAGGTATCCAATACCCAACCGTTTTAGCGGCTTTAACCACTGCTGAAGGTGTTACCCTAAGTGCTGACATCACCGAAGTGCAGTTACGTCGCCAGCTTGGAAATGGAAGACAGCAAACAGTAACTCTTAATTTAGATGACCTGATCAAAACAGGTAGAAGTTTTCAAGATATTACTTTGCGCGATGGTGACACGGTTTTTGTGCCAACCAGTCAGAACTTTAATATTGCAACAGCAAGAAATATAGCAGCAGCCAACTTTGCGGCCGATCCCAACAGACCTCGCACGGTAGCGGTAGTTGGTGAAGTTCAACGGCCTGGTTCTTATTTGATTACTCAGGGAGAAACACAAGCTGGTGGCAATCAAGACACTGGTGCGCCGAGTATCAGCGGTCAGCCGACCATAACGCGAGCGCTGCAACAAGCTGGAGGAATTACACCACAAGCGAATGTTCGTAACGTCATAATTAGACGATCGACAAGAACAGGTCAGGAACAAACAATCAGTGTTGATTTGTGGAAGTTATTAACAAGCGGCGATATTGACCAAGATGTGATTCTTCAAGATGGAGATACAATTGTATTCCCAACTGCAACAGAGGTGAATCCAGCAGAAGCCACCCAGTTAGCAACAACAACTTTGTCTCCTTCACAAATTCAGGTCAATGTTGTAGGAGAAGTTAAAAGACCAGGGCAAGTACAGGTTAGACCGAATAGTTCACTCAACCAAGCTTTACTTGCAGCAGGTGGATTTAACGATGCTAGAGCTAGTAGCGGTAAAATCGATTTGATACGTTTGAATCCTGATGGTTCAGTTACCAAACGTTTGGTAAAAGTTGATTTGAAAGCAGGAATTAACGAAGAAACTAATCCTATACTCCGTAGTAATGATGTATTGTTAGTCAGCCGTTCTGGTTTAGCTAAAACTGGTGACACTATCGGTACTATTGGTGGACCTATAGGTACTATTTTCAATGTTCTGAGATTCTTCGGATTAAGTTTTTAATTAATAAATAACCATAAATTTATGAGACGTTGCCCAGTGCAACGTCTCTTTGATCGGTTATCAGTTTTCATCCGGAGGGTGTGGATTATCAGTTGCAATAATCCTTAAACTCTGGTTCTGATGATTACTGCAAAAAATTATCTAAATTTAAGGAACTTGACGCTAAAACGCAAATTTTTATCAGCAATCATAATTAATTTAATTCAGTAAAAATACCAGCTAAAAAGCAATATGTTATTCAAAGGCAAACGAAGAATTTCTCAACAGATACTTAGTGTTAAAAGTTTATTGTGCGGCTTAACCTTCGCTTGTTGCACTTCATTGAATATACCATTCGCTTCCGCTGCTCAAACAATTACTATTCGCTTTGGCCCTTACGAACAATCGGTAAAAGTAGCCGATTTAGAAGAGTTTGCCAATACGGGGAAATTACCATTATCGCTACAAGCTTTAGCACCCGTACTACCAAAAGAAACCCGAAGCATATTACAAAAACGTTTAGAAATAGATCCTGCTTTTGCCGATAATTTTACAGACGAATTACAAAAAACCCCTTTCGGTAAACAATTCATAACTTCATTGAGAACAGCTTTACCAGGTTCGAGCATTGAAAGCGTTCAAGGTGCAATTAGCTTGGCATTAAGACAAGTTAACGGTTTGAGTGTAGTGGGTTTTTTACAGGCATATCCCCAAGAAAATGTTACTGTCGATGCGACAAAAGCCATTAGTTTAGCAGTCAGATTTAACCCCAACCGCTTGCAAAGTAAAGCCTTTGGTTCTTTACTCGCACGAGAATTATATGTAAACGATCGAACAGATTCCGCTCGAAATTTTAGAAGCTTCAACCCAGCAACTATTGGAAATCTTGCAGTAGAAAAGCAAACTATTACGCTGCGAGATCCAAGGCGCAATCGTACTATTCCCATAGATATTTATTCAAGTCGAGTAGAACAATCGCAACAGCCATTAGTAGTTATTTCCCACGGTTTTGGTGCAAGTCGATCGAGCTTAAGTTATTTAGCGCGTCATTTAGCTTCATACGGTATTAGCGTCGCAGCTATCGAACATCCAGGTAGCAACATCAGTGCGATTAATCAAGCTGCAAGTGCATCGGATTTAAAAAGTTTAATTAGTCCACAAGAATTTATCAACCGACCCAAAGATATTAGCTTTTCATTGAATGAATTAGCAAAACTGAACAATCAACCAGGAAGACTGCAAGGAAAACTAAATACTCAGCAAGTAAACGTTATCGGACATTCTTTAGGAGGTTATACCGCCTTAGCTGTAGCAGGAGGAGAAGTCAACATCGAGCAACTGCGGAATTTTTGTAACAAATCTTTAAATATATCTGCCGCACCCGCTGACTGGTTGCAATGTTCGGCAGCTTCCCTATCAGAAAACAAATTACAGCTTCAAGATCCACGAGTAAAAAGTGCGATCGCGCTCAATCCGATGATTGGCAAACTCTTCGGTGACAAAGGTTTAAACAAAATCAGCAAGCCAGTTTTGATCCTAAGTGGAACTGACGATTCATTGACACCAGCCCTGACACATCAGATACAGCCTTTTAATCAATTAGGTGGACAAAAGTATCTATTAACAGCAATTGGTGGAACGCACCTAAGTATAAGTGAGGATAGTTTAAATGTAAATTCAGCGACAACAATTATTAAAGAGCGAAAAGGAATAGATGCCAAACCTTTGCGGGAATTAGTTCAAGGTGTAAGCGTCGCATTCGTTAAACAGCTTGCACCAGAAGCAAAAAAATATCAGCCATTTCTAACTTCCGCTTACGCTCAATCTTTCTCCACATCACAAATTAAACTGCGTTTGAACTCCTCATTACCAGCAAGCATTCAACCTTGGTTAAAATTAGCTAATAGATAATTGGGGATTGGGCATTGGGCATTGGAGAGAAAGAATTTTAACCTTAACCTTAGTAACTGATAACTGATAACTGTTCGCTGTTGCGAAAATAATGCTTTAATAAGCGTGTTATTAAAAAAGATACTTGTATCATGTGGGCTGGTACAGGCAATATCTTGTCTGAAGTCGCCGCATCGTGATAATAAAATTACACGTTGTTTTTTTTATTAAACTAAAGGTAAGAAGAAGTAGTATCGCTTGTTGGATCGCTACTATTTGTTTAAATTGTTTAAAGTAAATTTCCCTATTGCTGTACAAGGAGCATAAATGGAGCCAATTATTGCTATAGCTTTAGTGCTTATAGGTTATTCATTAGGGTCGGCAAAGATTATTAATCAAGGTAACGAAGCTTTAGTAGAACGTTTGGGTCAGTATCATCGTAAATTACGACCTGGACTAAACTTTATCGTTCCTCTTATCGACCAGGTTGTAATGGAAGATACTACACGGGAACAGATATTGGATATTA
>CAYMZW010000212.1:0-11402 GCA_964395005.1 uncultured Rivularia sp. | reverse complement strand
CCCAATCCCCAATGCCCAATGCCCAATGCCCAATCCCCAATTACCAATGCCCAATCCCCAATGCCCAATGCCCAATGCCCAATCCCCAATTACCAATGCCCAATTCCCAATTACCAATTCCCAATTCCGCATCCTATGTAAAATGAAAGGTGATTCAAAGCTGAAGGATTAATCCAAGTAATGGCAGAAGAAACGAATAAAAAGGAAACGGGAGAAGCTATTCCTAGTACTACGGATGAAAAAGCGCCGGAAGTAGCTAAAAAGAAAGCACCTGATACAGACTCTCCGGAAGCGACAGATATTCCCACTGCGAATGCACCAGATCCCGCTTCTGCGTCGGGAGATAATCCCAACGCGGCTAAAGCTAAACCCGCAGCTAAGGCAGCAGCTGATAAAAAGCCCCCAGCTAAAAAGAAAGAAAAGCCCCCAGCGGTTGAAGATAAACCGTTTGAGGAATTTATGCGCCAGCATTATGTACCCGCGCTCGAAAAGGCGATCGCCTCTGAAGGAGTGGAAGATTTGCATTTGGATTTCGCCAAACAAAAACTTCCCATACCAGGGTATGAGAAAGAGTCGGAATGCTGGCAAGTTTTAGGCAAATTCAAAAATGGCGATCGCCAGTTTAACGTTTATTTCCCAGATGAAGATATTAAAGGGAAGAAGGCGTTTTCTTGCAATGAAGGCAAAAGCCCCAGCACCCTTGAATCATTTTTAATTGATGAGCGTAGAATTACTCTAGACTTAATGGTATTCGGAGTAATAATGCGTTTGAACGGTCAAAAGTGGTTGGGAAGAAATTAGGTAAGTTCGTGAAAAATATAGGTAACGGCTCCATTTTCGGGGTTGTTACCTATACCAACATAACCAGATTTATTCATTTCTTTTAAAGTTGCTTCTACCTGCGAGAATTTTGCGCCGGTGTCAATAACTCCTTGAGTAACGCTGAGTTTACCGCCGCGCTTTTCAGCAGCTTTTAGCAACTCTAGCATCAAGGTTTCTTGAGGAGATTCATAAATTTCCGAAGCTACAACTTGAGGAGTTGCTGCAACACCAAAAGGCGATAAACCAGCTTTTAGTCTCAATTTCATTTCTCTTTCTTCCACCATATTAGGAATGAGAAATAAATCTACAAATTGACCAAAACCGAATAAGCCAAGGGTAAACATCCATAGTAAACCCGTAGCAACCTTACCATTATACAAACGATGCAATCCGCCGGTAAATCCTAAAAAGCCCAACACGTTGAGCATATAGGATATTTTCATCCGTTCTTTTTCCTTCTCTGCACCGTTATTCTTATTCTTATCTTTGACTTCAACCTTCATATAATTTCAACTCCACCGAACGCATAAGGCAACTGAAATGTTTGTGAATTAATAATTGTCTATATTAGCAATTCAATTTTAATGTAATATTTTTATATCTCGCTACGTTTTGATATAAATTTAAAATCAAGCTATAATATATTGCTATTCGATTGTGAAATCAGCTAATTACAGCAAGCGAGTTTCATCGATTCCATTAATTATTCATTGTTAGTTACTTATCTATTTACCGCAAGTGATGATTGCCGCATAAGTTAATTTATATTAGTTCTGGAAGTAGATAATCGCACACAGTCGGTAAACTCAATTTTGAAATATCTACCTTTAGGATTTACATCTATCAACATTATAAATCCGGCTAATTTAGAAATTGGGGATTGGGGATTGGGCATTGGGCATTGGGCATTGGGCATTGGGCATTGGGCATTGGGCATTGGGGATTAGTAATTGGTAATTCTTGATTCTTAATTCTTAACTCCTAACTCCTAACTCTGCGCCTCCATCCGTTGCCGCCACTCTATCCGTTGCCTAACTCCTAACTCTCACCTATCTGCCATGCCCTATGCCCCATGCCCTATGCCCCATCCCCTGATTGTTGCAACTCTTAACGTTTGATCTAGTAATTACTTCCAGAGTCCTTGGTAAACTGATATTTATACTTAAACGCAATATTTTTGGTTCTCAATTTTTAGACGTGGCTGTGTGCCGCGTTTATACATCAAAACAGCGTCTACAAAACCCGACATTTATAACAATCAGGACATGGTAGATTCCCTAAAAAAACCAGGCTTTGAAGAAATACGTCCGGGTGTTAAAGTTCCAGCGAAGGAAACTCTGCTGACACCTCGGTTTTACACCACTGACTTTGATGAGATGGCTAAAATGGACATCTCGGTTAATGAAGACGAGTTAAGAGCCATCATCGAAGAGTTTCGTGCTGACTACAACCGCCATCATTTTGTTCGGGATGAGGAGTTTGAGCAATCCTGGGAACATATTGATGGGGAAACTCGCCAGTTGTTTGTTGAGTTTTTAGAGCGCTCCTGTACGGCGGAATTTTCTGGCTTTTTACTGTACAAAGAATTAAGTCGTCGTCTCAAAGGAAAAAACCCAGTTTTAGCTGAAGGCTTTAACTTGATGTCGCGAGATGAAGCGCGTCATGCAGGTTTCCTAAATAAAGCAATGTCAGATTTTAATCTGTCGCTGGATTTAGGATTTTTAACTAAGAGTCGTAGCTACACTTTCTTTAAGCCGAAATTCATCTTTTACGCTACATACCTTTCCGAAAAGATTGGTTATTGGCGCTATATCACTATTTACCGTCATTTAGAAAAGCACCCAGAAGATAGAATTTATCCGATTTTCCGCTTCTTTGAAAACTGGTGTCAGGATGAAAACCGCCACGGTGACTTTTTCGACGCGGTAATGAGAGCGCAACCTCATACCTTGAATGATTGGAAAGCGCGTTTATGGTGTCGCTTCTTCTTGTTGTCGGTATTTGCCACCATGTATTTAAACGATATTCAGCGTCATGGTTTTTATGGTGCAATCGGTTTAAATGCTCGCGAATACGACAAAGAAGTGATCGAAAAAACCAACGAAACTGCTGGAAGAGTATTCCCGGTGATGTTGGATGTTAAGAAACCTGAATTTTACCAACGTTTGGAAATTTGTGTCAAGAATAACGAAAAGCTTAGAGAAATCGTAAATTCTACAACACCTAAATTCGTACAAATCTTCCAAAAGCTGCCTTACTATCTTTCCAACGGTTGGCAAGCTGTGAAGTTGTACTTTATTAAACCTATTGATGCTGCTGCAATGGAAGGTAGCGTTAAGTAGATATTGGTTTTGATTAGTTTTGGTAAAGATTTATCAATTTGGATTGTAAGATGGGCAATTAATGCTCATCTTATTTTTTGTTCGTAGTTGCGCGGTGACTCGCCTCCGGAGCGATAAATCGCCAACTACAAACCCATCAATTTTGATGAGACAAAACACTAATTTTTGATTGCATAAATTCTGAAGGGTTCGTTTTGCCTGCAACCGTCGGGAGACGTAAAATTTTACGTCTCTACATTCAGTATGGTTAGATATGTTAACTGTTCGCGCTCAAGTTTATAATTAAAATTTTTACGGTGTATAGTATGCTGTTACGCTCGCTGATGACTATCTTTATTTCTTGCGTTATCGGAATATTCTCTTGGATTTATTCCCCTGCTGCTTTAGCAACAACGCAGATTCCTTTATCAGATATTTCTTACGAAGAATGCCCCCCGGAACTCGCTGAAGGCAATGTTACTAGTGGTGGTGCTAGCAGGGCTGCAAATTGCTTTATAGTTACTGGTACTGCAAAAAATATGACTAGTAAAACTGTATATGATGCAGACATTTTTGGGCGGATTTACGATGCTAATAATAATACGGTAATGCAAAACCGGACTCGTGTTGGTTCTATTAGCGAAGTACCACCCGGAGAAAGTAAATTTGAAATGAGAATTACTGTTCCAGCAAATCAACCTACGCCATTAAAGTTGAAGCAGTTTAAAGCATCGGGGTTTACTTCCAAGGTTCGTTATTAAGGTTATTGACTAAAATTTAGTTACAAAGTATGAAGCATGAATAAAAAATATGAATCGCTAGCCAAGCGCCCTAAGCAGATAGCAAACAACATGAGTTCATATTTCAAATGTCATACTTCATACTTCATGGTATGAATATTGTGCTGAACTTAATAAGCTGAATTTAATAAGCTGCCAGCTACACCTGCTAAAAGCCCGCTAACTACGTTTAAAGCTAGGAAAGCTAAAATTGGGGATAAATCCATTCCTCCTAAAGGGGGAATAATATTACGGAACAAATTGAGATAAGGATCGGTTACTTGGCTGAGTGCGGCAAATGGTTGGCTTAACCAGTCAATTTGTGGGAACCAGGTTAATAAAACCCGAGCAATCAGTAAATAACTGTAAAGCTGAACGAATTTGAGCAGTACATCAATCAATAAAGCAAAAGGCGAATTTGAAACCATAGATATTTTGTGTTTTGAGTTTTAGTGAAAAGCAGTCTTATTATTGATTTTAATTTAGCTGGCACCAAGATGCCGAGACAATTGTTTCGGTATTCATCTTTTTTATTGTCTAAATTGAATATTTTGAGCGGCTATAAAACAATTTATCGCTTTATTACCGCTCTAATTCTCAATGTTTCATTAAGATTGTAATTCTTCGCTACGAGAGGAAATTTCGTTTACTCCACTTGAATTATTGTTAACATTACCTAGTTGATCGCGTACTTCATCAATTGTGGCGTTTAACTGAGCAATTTTGTCTTCTAGGGAACGTCGCGCTATTTCCATTTCTACCCCAGAAGATGCTGTACTTCGCATCTGTCGTCTTAACCCAGATTTATCCGAGTTTGAATTGCTCTTACCTGTTATTTGCTGTTCTCTTTCATCTTCGCCTAATTCTTCCCTATTACGTCTTTGGGTTGCCAGTGCCCCGACAACACCGCCAACTACGCTACCAAAAATCGCTCCGGCAAAAAACCCGCTCGCAAATCCATCGCGTTGACTCATATCTTTACCACCAATAATCGCTACTTCCTACTTTAATCATCACAGGCAACTCCTTTATGACAAACTGTAAATTTATATAATCGTTCCTTATGTTAAGTTCCGAAAGTGCGATCGCCTGCATCTCCCAAACCAGGAACTATAAATCCTTGTTCATTAAGTTTTTCGTCAATTGTGGCAGTATAAACATTTAAACCTGGATAAGCTGCACTTAATTTTTGTAAAGCTGGGGGAGAGGCAACTACGCAGACAATTCGGGTTAAAGCCGGATCGACACCCCGCGCAACTAACTCCGACATTGCAGCCATTATAGAGCCTCCAGTAGCCAACATAGGGTCGGTAATTAACACTCTGGTTTGAGGATCGAGTTTTTCTGGTAGCTTATTGAGATAGCATTCCGGCTGTAAAGTTTCTTCATTGCGGGCTAAACCCAAATGATAAATAGATGCCAAAGGAAGCAAAGTTTGTGCCCCTTCTAGCAATCCTAAACCCGCTCGTAAAATTGGCACTACTGCCACTGGAATTGCCGGATTAATAAATGTTGCAGGACATTCCTCTAATGGAGTTTGCACCGAAGATTCTTGAGTTGGCAACCATTCCCTAGCCGCTTCGTAAGTTAGCCAGCGCCCCAATTCAGTCATTGCCGAGCGAAACAATACCGAAGGCGTACCAGCATCGCGAGCAACTGCCAGCCAATGCTTGATTAAAGGATGGGGTGGAACATAAACGCGCAATTGTAGCGTCATAATAGATATAAGAGCTTCAATATATAAACTATCGCAACTGAAACATCATAATACTATGCACAAGCCTGTGACTAATTTCTGTAAATAACTTGTGTCAAAAGTTATTGAGAAATATTTTTATTACTAGTTGACATTTATTCTCAATCAACGCTATATTAATTTCCAGTGTTCTCCTCTCTTTAAGGAACGGCAGACGGGATTGGTCAGCAGTTGCGGACTTGTCCCTCTTTTTTTTTCTGGGCATAGGGCATAGGGCATAGGGCATAGGGCGTTAGGATAAATTTATACAACTAACTACTATCCACTAACCACTAACTCTTTTAATCCAAAATCCCTTAAGCTTATAGAAGTTGGGATTATTAACGAATAATGTACGACGTAATTGTAATTGGCTCTGGTATTGGCGGTTTGGTAACTGCGACTCAATTGGTGGCTAAGGGTGCGAAAGTGCTGGTTTTGGAGGGATATACTATTCCTGGCGGTAGCTCTGGCTATTTTGAACGAGAAGGTTATCGGTTTGATGTTGGCGCTTCGATGATTTTTGGTTTTGGGGATAAGGGAACGACTAATTTACTCACTCGTGCGCTACAAGCTGTAGATGTAAGTTTAGAAACTATTCCCGATAAGGTACAAATTCACTATCATTTACCTAATTCGCTTAATTTAAAAGTCGAACGAAATTATGAAGATTTTTTACAAAATTTAATATCATATTTTCCTCACGAAAGTAAGGGAATTCGTCGTTTTTATGATGAGTGTTGGAAGGTTTTTAACTGTTTGAATCAGATGGAATTATTGTCTTTAGAAGAGCCTCGTTATTTGATGCGGGCATTTTTTGGGCATCCATTAGCTTGTTTGGGTTTGGCGAAATACCTACCGCAAAATGTAGGAGATATAGCGCGAAGATATATTAAAGACCCAGAATTACTAAAGTTTATTGATATAGAATGTTATTGCTGGTCGGTGGTTCCTGCCGATATGACACCGATGATTAATGCAGGAATGGTATTTTCTGACAGGCATTATGGTGGAGTTAATTATCCTAAAGGTGGAGTAGGACAAATTGCTCAAAAATTGGTAGAAGGTTTAATTAAAAAAGGTGGGGAAATAAAATATCAAGCCAGAGTTACAAAAATAATTAAAGAAAAAGGAAAAGCTGTAGGTGTAAAACTGGCGAACAACAAAGAGTATCGGGCCAAACGTCTGGTTTCCAACGCTACCAGATGGAATACATTTGAGAAACTGCTTCCAAGGGTAGAAATACCTGCTAATGAGAAAAAATGGCAACAGCGATACGAAAAGTCGCCGAGTTTTTTCAGCTTGCATATGGGAGTTAAAGCAGAATTATTATCACCGGGAACCGAGTGTCATCATATTTTAGTTGCGGAGTGGGAAAAGATGATGGATTCGGAAGGGACAATTTTCGTTTCGATTCCAACGCTACTCGATCCAGAATTAGCTCCCCAGGGACATCATATCATTCATGCATTCGTTACAAACACGATTGATGAATGGCTTGGATTATCCGAGAAAGAGTATGAAGCCAAGAAAGAAGCTACAGCTAATCGGATTTTAGATAAATTAGAAACAATATTTCCTGGAATAAACGCCAATTTAGATTATTTAGAAGCCGGAACACCGAAAACCCATCGCAGATTTTTAGGTAGAGTTGATGGTACATATGGCCCAATTCCCAGGAAGAAGTTGTGGGGATTGTTGGGAATGCCATTTAATCGCACTGCCATCGAGGGATTATATGTGGTGGGAGATAGCACCTTTCCTGGGCAAGGATTGAATGCGGTTGCGTTTTCCGGGTTTGCTTGCGCTCATCGAGTATCGGTGGATTTGGGGTTATAGAAAAGTTGCCATCAATCATAAAAATTATGCTTTGATTCATAATGCTGTTAAAATTCAGAGTACTAAAGTACTAAAAAAGTTAGATGGAATTAAATTGTAACCCATACTACGAAACAGAATTTGGCGCTGCGTATTTAGGAAATAGCTTAGAATTAATTGCAAATATTCCATCAGCAAGTATTGATTTAATTTGTACTTCTCCACCATTTGCATTAATTCGTAAAAAAGAATATGGAAACGTAGATGCCGAGGAATATGTAGAATGGTTCAAAGATTTTGCAATACAATTTCATCGTATTTTGAAACCAACAGGTTCGCTAGTTATTGATATTGGTGGTAGTTGGGTTAAAGGAATGCCTGTACGTTCGCTTTACCATTTTGAACTAGTTATTTCTTTGTGCAAATCGCAACAAAAAGGTGGAATAGGATTTTATTTGGCACAAGAATTATATTGGTATAATCCAGCGAAACTTCCTACACCGGCTGAATGGGTAACTGTTCGTAGAGAAAGAGTAAAAGATTCGGTAAATACCGTTTGGTGGCTTTCAAAAGAACCTCATCCTAAAGCTAATAATAGAAGAGTTTTAAAGCCTTATAGCAAATCGATGAAAAATCTTCTTAAGAAGGGCTATAAACCTAAAGTTAGACCATCTGGCCATGATATTTCTAATAAATTTGATCAAGATAGAGGTGGAGCTATTCCTCCTAATATTATTGATGGGCAATGTAGCGAAAATAAAGAAGAAATAGGACAACCTACGCTTTTACAAGAAATTCCTGACGAAGATTTAGTGCAGTCTGTTAATGTTATTTCTGCTTCCAATACAGCTTCTAACGATTATTATCAACGTCGATGTAAAGAATCAGGATTTAAGCCACATCCGGCAAGATTTCCTCAAGCCTTACCAGAATTTGTGATTAACCTTTGTACAGAACCTGGTGATATTGTTTTAGATCCCTTCGCAGGTTCTAATATGACAGGTAGAATTGCAGAAACATTACAAAGAAGATGGTTAGCTTTTGAATTAAATGAAGACTATATCAAAAGCTCAAAATTGAGATTTGAAGAAAATGCTCGTGGGGGTTGTTGAATTTTTGAGAGAATTATCACTTATTGAATTAAATCGAGGTAATTAAAGAAGATTGAGCAAGTATAATAGATATATTTTATAGAAAAGCCAGACGAGTTTTTGCCAATAACAAATTATAAAATTATGAAGTCTGCTAGCCTAAGTAAAATCTATATTTCCACGGCATTGCTTCCTAAAGAAAAACCGAAACCGTTAGAAATTGCACTACAAGATAATAATCTAATACCAGAAGAAGCAGCAGTATTATTTGCAAGTGATGAACAAAAAGCTATCCCATTAATTAGTAAAAATACTTCATTAATAGAAGAAATTCAACAAAGAGTTCAACAACTGCCTTCATCGCATCAGTTTTTATTACAAGACAGCAGAAAATTAGCTGATATTCCTGACGAAAGCATACATTTGGTATTAACTTCCCCACCATATTGGAATTTAAAAAAGTATATAAAAAATCCTAATCAGCTTGGAGAAATTGATAATTACGAAGAGTTTTTACAAGAATTAGATTGTGTTTGGCAACATATGTGGCGGGTTTTGGTTCCTGGTGGACGTTTAATAATTGTAGTAGGAGATGTTTGTCTTTCTCGTCGCCGATTTGGCAGACACGTAGTATTTCCATTGCACGCGAGCATTCAAGAACATTGCCGCAATCTGGGATTTGATAATTTAGCACCAATTATCTGGTACAAAATTGCAAATGCATCTTTGGAAGCAACAGGAAATGGTACTAGTTTTCTTGGTAAACCATATGAACCAGGTGGTGTAATAAAAAATGATATCGAATTTATTTTAATGCAGCGTAAACCCGGTGGCTATCGCAGCCCTTCTTTAAACGCTCGATTGCTGTCTGTTATTCCCCAAACATTGCATCGACAATGGTTTCAGCAAATTTGGCAAGACGTGAAAGGCGCTTCTACAAGGCAACATCCCGCGCCGTTTCCATTGGAATTAGCACAGCGATTAGTCCGAATGTTTTCGTTTGTAGGAGATACTGTACTAGATCCATTTATGGGCACGGGAACTACTTGTATCGCAGCAGCAAACTGGGGACGTAATAGTATTGGGGTGGAAATTGAACCAACTTATCATCAGTTAGCCCTTGAAAAAATTAGTAAAACCTACGGCTTGCGATTGGTGCATCATGAAATTACGGAAGTTTTGAGATGACAACACAGATACCTGATATACCACAAAATATTTTTCAAGAAGCAGTAAATGGTTTCTGGAATACACAGTAGCGATCAGCCCAAGCACAAACGCTAGCTGGAAAAATTGATCGAGGAAATCGTGGCTCTGTAACTGGTGGTAAGCAGATGGACGGATTTCTTTTAATTATTACTAATTTATTGCTTGCATCTGGAGTACCACAACATCATATTCATGTGAAAAAAAGTTTGACGGTGATTCCTGGTTTTTTTCGTCCAACAAAAACTTATGATTTTTTAGTAATAGATGCCGAACAAAAGCAACTTAAGGTAGTAATTGAGTTCAAAAGTCAAGTTGGTAGTTTCGGAAATAACTTTAATAATCGCACAGAAGAAGCAATGGGTGCAGCTTTAGATATTTGGACGGCTTTTCGTGAAGGGGTATTTGGCAAAGCACCACCACCACCTTGGATTGGATATTTACTTTTGTTAGAAGACTGTAATGCTTCACGCGCTCCCGTGCGAGTTTCCGAACCACATTTTGACGTTTTACCAGAGTTTAAACAATCGAGTTATGCAAAACGTTATGAACTTTTTTGTCAAAAAATGGTGCGAGAACGACATTATAATGCTGCTTGCTTTTTAATGACAGATCCAAATCAAGTAACGAATACACCGAATTATACCGAACCTTGTCCCGATTTATCAGCAGCTAACTTTTTAAGACAGCTTATTTTACATTCGATTTAGAAATATTAGATAAAATCTCCCCCGCAACCACTCCAGCTTGCTCCAATTGTGGAGTATGCCCGCACTTTAACCAAATTAATCGACTATGCGCGATCGCACTTTTAAATTTATCAGCGTCTTCTTTACCCAAAGTTTCGTCTTTCTCTCCCCACAAAATTAATGTTGGTTTAGCAATCTCTTTAATTTTGGGTGCTATATCGCTATAACCGCCACTTTTGGTAAAACTAATAATCGCTTCGTGCCAATTGGGCATATCTAAATGCAGAGCAGCACATTGCAAGGATGTAATTTCGGCTTCTGTTAAATTACCGAAAATTTCTCCAAAAAATAGCGCTTGTAATTTACGTTGTTTCCAATATTCTACTGCTAAATAATCAATAGGAGGAAACAAAAATCTTCCTTGGGGAAAGCTACCGGAATAACCAACGCTGTTAATTAAAACTAGTTGATGAACGCAATCTGGATAAGTAAGCGTAAAATCGATCGCGGTTGCACCTCCCATTGAAGCACCAACTAAAATTACTGGTTGATTTATTTGGTTTTTCCAAAAGTGATAAAGATGGGTTTTGATTGTAGTTGGAGAATAGTTAATGTTTTTGAGTCTTTCTGTAAACCCGAAACCGAGTAAATCGACTGCCCAAGTTTTGTTTTTGGCTGCTAGTAATGGTATAAGTAAACGGAATTCTAATAAGGAACTCTCGAAACCGTGTAGTAGTAAAATTGGTGTGCCGTCGTTACCTTGATGAATGTAAGCTGTTGAAATTGGTTGCGAGTTTAGAGGTGTATTTATAGGAGTTGTTTTGATATTTTGAAAAAGGTTTAACGTATTAGAATCTTTAATTTTAGAAATATTGACATTTGAAAAATAATCATTCATACATTAGATATATAAATTTTAATTTGCTCGTAGTAAGGAATTT